>JAISEO010000054.1 GCA_031264075.1 Coriobacteriales bacterium
CCCCCCCCCCCGCCCCCCAAACCTCACCAATTCTTAATCTGTATCTCGCCCGTTAATCCTCGCGACCGACGAGCTTGACCCAGTAGCTGAGATCTTTCCCCGCCAGGGGATGATTGAAATCCAGCTCGGCAACCTGATTGGCAATCGAACGGATCCTGACCACCAGGGGTTTGCTGTTGTTTGGCGAGGTCCAGTGGATCAAAGCGCCTTCCTGCAGATCCTCCCCCTGGGGAATCATGAAGACGGGAACGCGCTCGACGTTTTTCTCGACATAGGGACCGTAGGCATCCTCAGCGGCGAGCTGCACCGTGCGCTCCTCGCCTACAGCCATTTCCAGAAGGTTCTGCTCCAATACAGGCATTATCTGCGAACGACCCGTGACGATCTCGTGCGGTACACCCTCAGAGTCGTCAAAGACCGTTCCATCCGGCAGACTGCCCCGGTAGAGAAACCCGATGACCGCCATGTGGACGGCCTAGTGCCAGCGCTGCGAGGTTAGAAAGAAGCCTTCGACGGGCTGTATCTCACTCTCGTCATCTACCTGGGCTGCCGCATTTGCCGACGCGCCCTCGCAGATGGCACTCACCGGAGCCTCAACGTCCTTCTCAACACCTTTGGGCTCCTGCTCCGCCTTTGTATCTTCTGTCTTCTTGTCGTCGCTCATCAGATCCTCCTTGCCATGAGACTGATACGGCCTGGAACGCACACACTACTGGCCTCATTATCCAACGCGGGCGGGGCCTTAACAATCAGGTCAAGTGAATGATATTAGAGGCTTCCGGAGGAAGCGGCTCAGCATACTGCATCTGGGATGATGGAAAAGCCCTAAGGCATTTGTGCTGAGTATTCCCCCAAAAACCGGCGCGCGATAAATCAACGATTTCACCTGATTGGCGTGGGCGATTGCCCGTCATACCCTTCTAGTTATTGCAGCATACCGTGCTGTTGTTGTCATATCCGGGCAATTCACGCAAGGCATAGGAACAAGGCGTAAAAGAGAGCGAGTCAACCCCTTTTCGTCCTCACAGAAAGGAGGCCTGCCCACCAGACTGAATCTGTCTTTCCACAGGTGTACAGAGGTATACAGAGGCAAAAGGAGGAATTGCGCTATGAAGATTTTTGAAGGACAGGGAACCAAAGACCTGGGTAAACCCTGGCAGTATGAGGAGGATGGCCTGACCGTTACCCGTGGTTGCGCCTGGTCTCCGCCGGGCTGTCACCCCGTAGGCTGTGGCATCAAGGTCTACACCAACAGCGAGGGTGAGCTGGTCAAAATCGAAGGGGACGAGAACCACCCCATCACCAACGGCAGGCTGTGTGTGCGCTGCCTCACCATGAAAGACTACGTCTATCACCCCGATCGTATACGGTATCCCATGAAGCGCGCCCGCGAAGACAGAGGCAAGGACAAGTGGGAGCGCATCACCTGGGATGAGGCCTACGATCTCATCGCCGAGAAGGTCGCCTACTATAAGGAGAACTATGGCGCCGAGTCCATCCTCATCATGGGAGGCACCGGGCGCGAGGGAGGCCCCATGCTCCCCGCCTACGCGCACGCCTGTCTGGGAACCCCCAACGCCTGCTACACGCAGTCCGGCTATTCCTGCTACATACCCCGTGTAGCGGGAACGACCTATGTGTTGGGCGCAACCTATCCCGAGATGGATTACGCGGGCGGGCTGCACGGGCGCTACGACGACCCGATGTTCAAGAACCCGGAACTCATCGTCTTCTGGGGCAAGGAGCCCCTGCCTTCCAACGGCGACGGCCTCTTCGGTCATGCTGCCATCGACATGATGCGCCGTGGAGCCAAGCTCATGTCCGTGGATCCGCGCGTCAACTGGGCGGCCACGCGGGCCGATTGGCACCTGCGGCTCCGCCCCGGCACCGACGCGGCGCTCGCCATGGGAATGCTTAACGTCATCATCTCCGAGGGTCTTTACGACTACGACTTCGTGAGCAAGTGGACCTACGGCTTTGATGAGCTCTCTGAGCGCGTCAAGGACATGCCCGTGGAGAAGGCCGCGGAGATAACCGGTGTAGACGCCGAACTCATACGCGAGGCGGCCCGTGCCTACGCGGCGGCCAAACCGGCGCAGATAGCCTGGGGCCTGGCCATCGACCAGAAGTCCAACGGCGTCCAGGCCGGACACTGCGTTCTGGCCCTGCAGGCCATCACCGGCAACATCGATATTCCGGGCGGCCAACTCATCGGCGACGTCAACGACGGCCTCGAACTGGGCTTTGGCTGGAACAACCTCGGCCCCGAACTCCAGTCCAAGATACTCGGCATCAAGGAATACCCCGCCTATGTTGGCCTGGTGCTCAACGCCCAGTGCGACATGGTGCTCGATGCGCTGGAGACCGGCGAGCCCTACGCGTTCAAGATGGGGGCCTTTGAGGATACCAACCTCCTCGCTGGCACCTGTTCTGCCCAGCCCAAACGCTGGCATGATGCCATGGCCGCAAACCTCGAGTGGTGTTTTGGCATCGACGTATGGATTACCCCCACGATCCAGGCTACCTGCGAGGTCTTCCTGCCACTCTCCACGACGGTCGAGCACGACACCGTGGTCTATACGCATTACGGCGCTTCTCCCATCATGGCCGGAGCCGTGAACAAATGCATCACCGTGGGCGAGACCAAGGGCGACTGTGAGATCCTCTATGAGCTGGGCAAACGCTGCATGCCCATCAACTTTGAGCCCTACAAAGACTACTACGATTTCCTGGCGGACTATCGCCTGGGTAAGAAGCAGACCTTTGAGCAACTGCGCGACGAGGTCGTCCATCAGAAGATAGAGACGCTCTCCTACAAGAAGTACGAGACCGGCAACCTGCGCCCGGACGGCAAGCCCGGGTTCAATACACCCACCGGCCGCGTGGAGCTCTATTCTACGATGTTCCAGCACTTTGGCGAGGATCCGCTTCCCTACTATGAGGAACCACAGCTGAGTCCCGTCTCCACGCCTGATCTTTACGAGCAGTATCCCCTGGTGCTCACCACCGGTGCCCGCACCTACTGTTACTTCCACTCGGAGGGCAAGCAGATACCCTATCTGCGCGAGATGAATCCCGACCCGCTCATCGAGATCAACCCCAAAGACGCACTCAAATACGGCATCGTCGACGGCCAGTGGGTCGAGGTGGAAAACCCCTTTGGCAGGATAGTGCTCAAGGCCAAGGTCTCTCAGATAGTCAAGGAGGGCGTGGTACACGCGCAGCACGGTTTCTGGTTCCCCGAGGCCGACTCCGAAGAGCCCGTGCTCTTTGATGTCTGGCGCTCCAATATCAACGAACTGATTCCCCACAAGTACATAGGCAAACTCGGCTTTGGAGCTCCCTTTAAGTGCATCCTCTGCAAGATCAGCCCAACCGACAAGAGTTGGGATACCGACATGGCGCATATCTGGGACAGATTTGGAAAGTTGGTGATCGAATAATGGCTTACGGACTCCTGATTGATTACGAGTACTGCACTGGCTGCCAGAGCTGTGAGGTTGCCTGCAAGGAAGAACACGACATTCCCGTTGGCCAGTGGGGCATACACCTGCTGGACGACGGCCCCTGGGAGTGCAGCGACGGCAGGTTCAACTGGAACAAATACCCCGTTCCCACCCGGCTCTGCGATCTGTGCGCGGAACGCACCGCCGCGGGAAAACAGCCCTCCTGCGTACACCACTGCCTGGCCGGGGTCATGCAGTATGGCAGCGTGGAGGACCTCGCCAAGACCTTGGACGAAAAGCCCGACCAGGTTCTCTTCGTACCCAAGACCTACAGCTACGCCCGTCAATAACCCTCAATACCACGCATGGTGAGGGGCCGCAGCTCGGAGAATACAGCGAGCCCCTCACACACATGCACAGACAACAAGGAGTGATACCATGGAAAAATCAGCAGTAAAGGCCGGATACGGGTGGGTAGTCCTGCTCGTCATCTATATCGCCGGTCTCACACCCGGCTTCAACATGGCAAAGATCACCGCGCTGGCGCCGGTGGTCTCGCGCGTATTTGACTACGACGTCGGCATCACCGGCCTGGTGGTGAGCCTCTTCTTTCTCCTGGGCTTCCTTCTGGCCTTTCCCGGCGCCGCCCTGGTCAAGAAGCTGGGCATCCGCACCATCGTAGCCGTCATGGTAGGCTGCGGCATCGTCGGCTCATTGCTCGGCGCCATCAGCACGAACTTTACCGTCTTCCTGCTCAGCCGCGTCTTTGAAGGCGCGGCCTTTGGCGTCATGGGCGTGGCGGGTCCTTCGGCCATCGCACCCTGGTTCAAGCGCGCCAATCGCGGCCTGCCGCTGGGCATCTGGGCCACCTGGGTCGCCCTTGCCATGTGCGTGGCGCCGGTCATCTACGGTGCCATCTCAGAGGGCAACGGCATCCTCGACCCCTTTGCCGCACCCGTCGAGGCCTGTATCCTCACCGTGCAACAGGTCTGGTGGGGCAACTTTGGCTTTGACATCATCGCACTCGTGCTCTTCCTCGCGCTCTACCGCGACGCCCCCATCAATATGTATGGTGAGGAAGAAGAGGCTGCGCCTTCTACCAAGATAGACTGGAAGGCCATCTTCACCAATCCGCTGCTCATTGCGCTCGCGATAATCTTCCTGGTTGACGAGCTGGCCTTCATGGCCATCAATGGACTCTTCACCACCTATCTCACCGGCGCGGAAGGCGCACCCATTGCCTTGAACATGCTGGAGGCCACCGTCTGGGCATCGTCTGCCGCCATCCTCGGAGCCATCATGGCCCCGGTGTTTGGCGCGCTCACCGACATACTCAAGACCAAGAAGTGGGTGCTGTTCGTGGGCCTCCTGGGCGGTGTTGGATTCACCTCGCTGGTATTTACGCAGAGCGATATCAATGTCTACTACATCATCGTCGTGCTCGGCGGTATTGCCGGAGGTGGTGTGCCCTCGGTCATCTGGGGTTCCATCCCCAATACCGTGAAGCCCGATCAGTTCCCGTCCGCCAACGCCATGGTGGCCTGCTCGCAGAACGTGGGTATGTTCATCGGCGCTTTGGCAATGGGCAACGCGGTCATGGGGCTCGGCTGGACGACGGCCAGTTTCGTCGTGCTCGTGCCCTCGTACATCATCTGCATCGTCGTCCTGTTTGTTGGCCTCAGAAAGCTCAAATAGGCCGTCTGGCCGGGGGGCCTGCGCTCTGCCGCAAGCTCCCCGGCTCACCGTTCAACGTTCCTGCAGCAGAGGGCAGCAGTGCCCCTGCGCGTTTTTGATTCGTCCAGAAGGATCCCCGCACGCTGTATCCAAAGAACCACCGCAGGTCGAAAGGAGTCAGTAATGTCTGATGAGTATTACAAGAGAGCAGAAGTCGTCGCTCTGCCCACCCTCGCCGAGGTCAATGACCTGGGCCGGGACTGGCGCTATGAGGACGACGGGTACACGGTTACCCGCTCGTGCCCCTGGTCGCCGCCCGGGTGTCACCCCGTGGGCTGTGGCCTCAAGCTCTATGTGGATGCCAATGGCCGTTTGGAAAAGGTCGAAGGAGATGAGAATCATCCCGTCACGCAGGGCCGCCTCTGCCCGAGGTGTATCGCCCTCAAAGACTATGTCTACAACCCGGTGCGCCTGCTGCACCCGATGAAGCGGCATAAGGATGACCGAGGCAAGGCCGACAAATGGGAGCAGATAAGCTGGGACGAGGCCTTTGACATCATCAAGAAGGAGTACGACCGCATCGTGGCCGAGTACGGGCGCGAGAGCATCGTCATCTTCTCGGGCACCGGGCGTGAGGGCGGCACGATGAACCCCTACGGCTCCATGGTCTTTGGCACGCCCAATAAGTGCTACACCCAGAGCGGCTACGCCTGCTATACCCCCCGCCTGGCTGCCGCCGTCTATGTGACCGGCGCCACCTATGCCGAGTGGGACTACGCCGGAGCACTCCCCGGCCGCTGGGACGACGAGCGCTATGAGCTGAGCGAGGTCATCGTACTCTGGGGCAAGCAGCCGCTTGACTCCAACCCCGACGGCTTCTTTGGTCACTCCGTCATCGATGCCATGCGCCGCGGTTCCCGCATCATCAACATTGACCCGCGCGTCAACTGGCTCTCTACCCGCTCTGACATCCATGTACAGCTGCGCCCCGGCACCGACACGGCACTGGGCATGGCGCTTCTCCACGTCATCATCACCGAGGAGCTCTACGACAAGAAGTTCGTGGACTACTGGTGCTACGGCTTTGACGAGTTGGCCGAGCGCGTGGCCACCATGCCCCCGGAGAAGGCCGCCGAGATCTGCTGGGTGCCCGTCGAGCAGATCTACGAGGTGGCCCGCATGTACGCCGCCGCCAAGCCGGCCGGCATCCTCTGGGGCCTCGCGGTGGATCAGAAGACCAACGGCATGCAGAACGGGCAGGTCATCATCGCGCTCCAGGCCATCACCGGCAACCTCGACCGTCCCGGCGGACAGCTCCTGCCCGGGGCCGGCTCCGGCCATAACGAGCTGGGCTACGGCTACGACGAGGGCGTGGGCGACCTCAAGGCCAAGATGATAGGCATCGACCAGTATCCCGCCTACTGCAACATGATCCTCGACGCCCAGGCCGACCTCATGCTCAAGGCACTCGAGACCGGGGATCCCTTTGAGCTCAAGATGGGCATGTACCAGGGCAACAACCTGCTCGCCTGTACGTCCATGGAGCCCAAGCGCTGGCATGACGCCATCTTGAAGAGCCTGGAGTTCTGCATTGGCATCGACTGTTTCATGAACCCCTCCATCGAGGCCACCTGTGACATCTTCCTGCCGCTCAAGACGGTTGCCGAGCGTGAAGGCACGGTCTTTACCCACTACGCGCCCTGCACCGTAACGGCCGGCTTTATGCACAAGGCCATTGAGGTGGGCGAGGGCTTCTCCGACATGGAGATGGTCTATGAGCTGGGCACGCGGCTCCGTCCGGAGATCTGGGAACACCAGGGCTTTGCCAACTCCAAGGAGTTCATCGAGCACTTCCGTCTGGGCAAGCGCGAACACGGCGCCTACTTTGACGAGGTCAGTCAGATAGTCGTCGCCCAGATTCCCATCGATTACTACAAGTATGAGAAGGGTCTGCTGAGATCCGACGGGTCGCCGGGCTTTGCCACTCCCACGGGTCGTGTGGAGCTGTGGTCTACGGCCTTTAACCAGTTTGGTGAGGATCCGCTGCCGTTTTACGCGGAGCCCGAGTTTGGGCCGGTGGAGTCGCCGGAGCTCATGGAGGACTATCCGTTCATCCTTACCACCGGTGCCCGGGTGAGCGCCTTCTTCCACTCCGAGCATCGGCAGATTGCCTACCTGCGTGAGCTGCATCCCGACCCCATCGTCGAGATAAACCCCGAGACGGCCAAACGCCTGGGCATTACCGAGGGCCAGTGGGTGCGCCTGTGGAACCAGTTTGGCGAATGCGTCGAGAAGGCCCATATCTCTCCCATCGTGGAGGAGCAGGTCGTACATGCCGAGCACGCCTGGTGGTTCCCCGAGGAGGAGGGCAGCGAGCCCAACCTCTATGGCGTGTTCCGCTCCAATATCAATAACCTGCTCCCCAACTTCCACATGGGCAAGCTGGGGTTTGGCGCGCCCAATAAATGCCTTATCTGCAACATTGAGCCCGTGGCGGAGAACTACGATACCGACATGGAGTTGATCTGGGAGAAGTTTGGAAGGTTGGTGTAACTATGGCTGAGTATGGATTACTGATTGACTACGAGTATTGCACCAACTGTGGCTCGTGCGTGGTCTCCTGCAAGGAGGAGAACGGATACCCGGTTGGCCAGTGGGGCATCAAGCTGCACAGCGACGGCCCCTGGAAGATAGCCGAGGACGAGTGGAATTGGAACTGGTATCCGCTTCCCACCGATCTGTGTGACCTGTGCGAGGAGCGCACGGCCAAGGGCCGCGAGCCTATCTGCGTGCACCACTGTCTGGCCAACATCCTCAGCTACGGCAAGGTCGAGGATCTGGCCAAAGAGCTGGTAAACAAGCCCAAGCAGCTGCTCATCGTGCCGGGCTTCAGGCCCAAGCAGGCCAAGGGCAAGTTCGAGCACAAACACAACAAGACCGACGACCACGAGGCTGCTGCCATAGAGGTCGAGGGCACGGGCCATGCGGAGTTTGGCGCACATCGTCACGACGCGCGCGTGGGCGAGTACGAGGCCGATGCTGCCAAGTAGAGGTTGAAGCTGTGGGGAGGGAAGAGCCCGTGCATTCGTGTACTGACCCTTCCCTTCCCGCCTGAGTGCAGAGAAGAATCAACACAGATGAAGAATGAGCGAGTGGGACGCGTGGCCTCCATCCTCTACCGGGGCGGTGTCAAGGGCGAGGAGCAGGTTGATGATCGTTCCACCGGCGAGCCCCTGCAGGTCGTTTTGGGCGAGAACGCCGTGCCCCGGGGTATAGAGGCGCTGCTCTACGAACTGGAGCCCGGCGAGGAGCGGGAGATAGAGATTGCGCCCGAAGAGGGCTACGGCTATCCCAGCAAAGACGGCAGGCAATGGTATCCGCGCACGGCGGTACACAGGGGCAGGGACCTCAAGCTGGGCGATGTCATCGCCTGTCCCAACAAATACGACAGGAGCGATGTCCTGCCCGGCAGGGTCGTTGCCGCAACGGACGATCTCGTCCAGATAGACGTCAATCATCCCTTTGCGGGAAAAACCCTGCACTATTGGGTTAAACTGGTTGCGCTGACCTAGTAGAATAGAGAGGCAACCGTGAGACGCACTGCCTTACTGTACCGTTTTGAGCGCAGCCGAGCAGATTTTGCGTCAGGGGCATCTGGCTCTCTGAGAGTTGGCTGCCTGTGGAGAGGAGTATGACCGGGCCGTGTGCTACGCCTGTACACAATGTGGAAAATGCGGCAAGTTCGGCGAGGGCGAGAACCTTGCCAGCATGATAACCATCCCCTGCCTCAAGTGCGGAGCGGTGGTGAGTCCCTTCAACGGCATCTGCACCGAGTGCGGCCATCAGGCCTTTGTTCCCCTTAAGGACGTGGCGGTGGGTAAAAGTAACACGGGGCGCACGCAACAGCCAAATATCGCCAGCTATTAGCCTTCGCGGCTAAGCCTCTGTGCCTAATTCAACCTTCCCGTTTATGGCAGCGGCTCACCCGAGCCGTGATAATGGTTTTATCAGGATCCGTAGTATCGGCAGGCAGTCTGCACAGCTTGTGGCAAGACGGTTGCAGGGGCACGGACAAGGATAGGAAGGAAGGCCATGATAGACTATCAAGAATTCCTTGACTCCATCGATAGGAAGGCCTATCACGAGAACGAGGTCACGTGGGAGGAGGACGGCCTGACGGTCACGCGCACGTATAATTACTCAGGGCCGGGCTGCCATGACTCCTGCGGCATTCTGCTCTATACCGACGAGAACGGCAGGTTGGTCAAGACAGAGGGCGACCCGCTTGACCCCTATGCCAATGGCAAACTCTGTATGCGCTGCATCAACCTCCCCGAGGCAACCAACAACGAACACCGTATCAAGACGCCACTCAAACGCGAGCGTGCCTATCGCGGCGACGCCACCAAGTTCGAGCCCATCAGCTGGGATGAGGCCATGGACATTCTCGAGTCCAAGATAAAGGAGCTCGTGGACGACGCGGGCCTTGGCCGTGAGTCCATCATCGTCGGCCATGGCACGGGCCGTAACATCAACTGGCAGGTGCCCTTCATCGCCGGCGCGTGCTTCCGCACTCCCAATGTGGGCGGCATCTACTTCTCCGGCTGGTCGTGCTATATGCCGCGCGTGTGCGGGGCTGCCGGCCCCATGGGTGATTATCCGCTCGTGGACGCCTCGGAGACCTTTCCCGACCGCTACGCCAACCCCGAGTGGCAGCCGCCCGAGGTGCTGGTTATCTGGGGCGTCGAGCCCAACAAGTCCAATGCCGACGGCTATCTGGGCCACTGGCTCACCTTCTGTGTACAGCAGGGTACGAAGATAATCACCATCGACCCGCAGCTGACCTGGTGGGGGGCACGCAGCGAATACTGGCTCGCGGTCAACTCGGGCACCGACGTGTGCATCGCGCTGGCCTGGCTCAATGTCATCATGGAAGAAGACCTCATCGACCACGAGTTCGTGGAGTACTGGTGTGCCTACTACGACGAACTCAAGGACCATTGTAAGGAGTTCACACCCGAGTGGGCGGAGCCTATCACCGGCGTGTCGGCAGAAGACATCCGTGCCTCCGCGCGTATGTACGCAGGTGCCAGCCGGGGCGCTATCCAATGGGGGCTCGCCTTCGATGCCTCTACAGCCTCATCCATGCACTGGGTGCAGGCCGTCTGCGACATCATGGCCATCTGCGGCGACATAGAAAAGCCGGGCACGCACGTGTTCGCGCGTAACTCCTTTGACATCAACGCCGGCTACTCCTCCGTGGATCTCTATGCCGACCCCGAGGCCTACAAGCACAAGTTCTCCAAGGCCATGGCGGGTTTTGAGGGCCTGGACTTCGTAGGCATGAGCAACCCCGATGCCATGGCCAAAACGCTTGAGACCCACGAGCCCTTTCCCATCAAGATACTCTGGGCACAGAGCTGCAACGCCTTCGCGGGACACGAGGAGCCGGGCCCGCGTGCCTACAAGTATATGAGGGACATCGAGTTCATCGCCTATGCCGACCCCATCATGACGCCGACTATCGTGGCGCTGGCCGACCTCGTCGTGCCGGTATCCATGAGCCCCGAGCGCGATTCTGCCCGTACCTGGTGGACGCCACTGCGTGCCATGAAGAAGTGCTCCACCTTCTACGAGGCCAAGAGCGACGAGGAGATAGCCATCTGGCTCGGCAAGCGCCTCAACCCCGACCTGTTCCAGCGCTGGGACACGGCCGAGGACCTCGTCAACGACTACCTCCTCACCGACCTGGCCGTGGTGAGTGAGGACGGCACCGTGAAGAAGTCCAACTTCTCCGCCGCCACCGACGACAAATGGGGCCACGACTCCGGCGCCGACGACACCACGGTCACCACCAAGTGCCCCGTGACCTTTCAGCAGCTGGTGGATCTCGGCGGCCATCTCTATGATGAGTGGAACGCCACCTATTACAAGCATGAGAAGGGCCTGCTCCGGCCAGACGGGGGCCTGGGTTTTAACACCCCGAGCGGGCGCATCGAGCTCATTCCCACCACCTTTGACGCCTGGGGCATTCCCAAGTACCCGGTCTACACGCCGGTGTCCTGCTCCAAGGACCTGGCCCCCGAGCTCTTTGAGGAGTACCCGTTCTACTTTATCAACGGAGCGCGGTCGTATGAGTTCTTCCACACCGAGCACCGCTGGGCCCAGACCATGCGCGAGTTCCATCCCGAGCCGCTCTGCAAGATCTCGCCGGAGACGGCGGAGGAGTACGACCTCCAGGACGGCGACTGGATCTGGATTGAGAACTGGGACGGCCGCTGCAAGCAGATGGTCAAGGTCTTTCCCGGCATGGACAAGCGTTTCATCTCGGCCGAGCACGGCTGGTGGAAGCCCGAGGAGGAACCTTCGGAGCCGCATCTGTACGGCTGCTTTGACTACAACGTCAACAATCTCACCCATGCCTATGAGAGCGGCCCGGGCAATATCGGCGCTCCCATCAAATGCCTGCTGGCCAAGATCTATAAGGCTACGCCGGAAAACGAATACCCCACACCGGGCGAACAGGTAACCCGGCTCGGCGGCTTTCGCAGCTACGAGCCCGGCAAGCCCTAGGGAGGTGCCGATTAATTGCTTGTCTGCCAGATTGCGTCTGATTTGTTCCAGATCTGTTTGGGAGTGCAATGCCACTACTTGCGGTAATGGCGTTGTGCTCGCGGGCAGAGCTGGGACAAATCAGGCGTGAGATGGCGGGCAATGAATAAATCGGCGCCTCCCTAGAGAAGGCAGCTGGATGGAAAGACGAGTGTTTTCTACGAGAGTTTGGTTTGGCAAGGATACAAGGATTATCGGAAGGGACAGAAGATGGCCAAAGGAATATTGATAAACTACGAGTACTGTACCGGCTGCCACAGCTGTGAGGTCGCATGCAAGAAGTACCTCGAGCTGGAAAAGGGCGATTTTGGTATCAAGCTCACCGAGACGGGCCCGTACAAATACACGAGCGGCCCCAAGGAAGGCAAGTGGGAGTGGGCATGGCTGCCCGTTATCACCAAGGCCTGCGATGGTTGCGTCGAACGGGTGGAGAAGGGTAAGATGGCCATGTGCGTACAGCATTGCCAGGCTTGGTGCATGTATTACGGCGAGGTCGAGGATCTGGCGAAGAAGATAGACGGCAAGACCCGTTGGTCACTCCAGACCTGGGAGGATCAGGCGTCATAGACAACGCGACCATCACGAAAAGGAGAATGCAATGGCTAAGATTTGTGTATCAGACGAGTATCGTGAGTTCAGCACACATGGCGAGATCAGAGTCAACCGGCACGGCGATGGCAGGCTTGCCACCAAGGTATTCGTGTCCAACGACGACGGCTTTGCCGTAACCAATGTCATCATCATGGGCAGGGAGAAGTGCGCGGTCTTCGACACCCAGTGGACGCGGGCCAACGCGTTGCGCTGCGCGGCGGAGATAGTAGAGGAGAACCTGGAGCTGGAGACCATCTATATGTCTCACGCGCATCCCGACCACTACTTTGGCGCCGAGGTGCTCAAGCAGGTATTTCCAAACGCCCGCGTCATCGCGGTGCCCGAGGAAGCGGCCATCATGGAGAAGCAGTGGTCTGCCAAGCGCAACGAGGTCGTGCCGGACATCGGCGAGATCAACTACGCCTCCGAGCACCTTCCCTTTGCGATAGAGCCGCTTGAGGAGGACCACTTCCTGCTGGAGGGCGAGCGCATCGAGATAATCCCGCGCCTCATGGGAGACTACCGCTATAACACCGCAGGCTACATCCCTTCCATCGACACGCTGATGTGCTCGGACATCCTCTTCTATGAGGCCCACCCCTTCACCTGCGAAATAGACAAGGCGGAGCGGGCCGAGTGGATGGATGTCTGCCGGAAGCTCAAGGCCATGAACGCCGCGGTGGTCATACCGGGCCACATGCGTATGGGCATGCCCTTTGACAACCGCAGCTTTGACTGGACCATAGACTACATAGAGAAGACCGAGCTGGAGCTGGAGCGGGCCAAGAGCCCCGGCGACTTCTTCTTTGCCATGGACCGGCACTTTCCCAATGCCATCCTGAAAAAGTCCAACGAGATGAACGCCATGGTCTTCTTTGGAGGCCGTGAGTGGGAGTGGCGCGAGGAGGAAATCTGGGAAGAAGGCACGAGCGAGGCCTAGAGCCCCCCTCGGAAGCCTCTCCGAAAGCCACTGAGTAAAACCCCTTCTGAAGGCCTTTTCTGAAGGCCTTCCCTCAAAAAAAGCCCCTCCGGTACCGGAACGTCAGGAGGGGCTTTGATTTGGGGGCTTCCTTACAGAATCACGATGGCCAGCAGGCTCAGCACAAAGGCGAGCAGGGCACTGGCCGCTCCCCAGATGAGCTCACCCGGCGTGTGGCGCTTGAGGTACAGCGACGACCATATGACCAGCGCCGCAAGGGCTACGCAGGCGATGATGCCGTAGGGCCCGATAAAGTAGACGAGGAATACGAGTGGCCCCATGATGCCGCAGGCATGGCCGCTCGCGCGTATGCCGAGCACCTTGTTGAACAGGAGAAGCAGGATGACCGAGAGAAAATAGGTCACGTAGATGAGGAAGAGCGAACTGCTCACCTGGGTTACCACGCCGTAGACCACCGCGCCGGCATAGCCGACAAGGCTCAGGGCGAGGGCGAGGTTGCGCTGGCCCTCCCTCCCCTTCTTCTTCAGTCCGGGCACCACGGCGGAGATGGGGTAGGCGGCCAGGGGTATAAGCACGAGAAAGGCCAGACTGAGCGCCAGCTCTGCGAGTGAAGCAAAGACTCCCGCCTTGAACAGATACAAAAGGATGAGCAGTGCGGAGACCAGTATCGGCGGAACCGTGATGGCCCGTACGACAAAGGCCAACCGATCAGAGGCCCTGCGCCTGTCTGTGCTGTCTGTCATACCTATCCTGCCCTCCTGCGCCCGTTATTTTCGTAGTGCGTAGCCATGATACCCTCTCCCCTCTCTGTTAATTGCCGTAACAGACAGAGAGCTTGTGCCCGGCAGAAATAAACGGTGTGGGACAGGGAGGCGAGCATGGACTCTTCAGGCTCCCTACACTTATTCGACCTTTGCATTCTGTTCAGTGCGCTGATGTGGCCATACCATCTCTATCTTGGACTGTGAGCCCACCTCAAAAGGCACGGAGAAGAGAAATGGATACCTTCAATTGTTATAAAATAGTCATAGGGATATTATCGCTTGACATATAAACAGTTACTGGCTATAATTACTAGGCATGAAGAGAGATGTTATCACAAAGTACATCAATCGCGTGGCAGAGCAACAGGATCTCTTCCAAGTTTCTGATGTCATGGATGCCATGGGGGACTTTCAAGTCAGCAGACAGAGTGTCAGCAACACTCTCGCTGATCTTGTGGCATCCGGACAGTTGCTCCGTAACGGCACACGCCGCTATACCTACTACGCATTGCCTACGAAATCGAACGCACTTGTCCATAAAGAAACCCGAAAGCTCCTCAACAACGATACGCTATCTGATTACGAGACATTCAATGAATTGTTGACAACAAGTGAGCTGCTGAGAAAGCTGCCCGAAAATGTAATCGGCATCCTACAATATAGCTTTTCAGAAATGATGAACAATGCAATCGAGCACTCTGAGTCAAAAAGTATCAAAGTTGAGCTTTTCAAAGATGCTGGCAACATGATATTCACAATCAGGGATTATGGCGTCGGAGTCTTCAACAGCATAAAGAACACATTCGGTCTTGACTCAGATCTGGATGCCATACAGGAATTGCTGAAAGGTAAGACCACAACTGCTCCCAAGGCGCATTCGGGTGAAGGCATTTTTTTTACTTCCAAGATCGCTTCTCGGTTTGTGTTGGAAAGTTTTGGCACCCGCCTGATTATTGACAACACTATTCACGACATCTTCGTCGAAGATGTCCGCAGTAAAAAAGGCACGCTTGTAACGTTTTCTATAGCTCGCAACAGCAAAAACCGTCTTGACGTGCTCTTCACCGACTTCTACTCTGATCCCGAGAGTTTTGCTTTTGATAAAACGGTCATTACGGTCAAGCTGTTTACCATGGGCACGGTTTACGTGTCCAGATCTCAAGCTAAGCGTCTGGTTGCCAATCTGGATAAAAAATTCAAAGTGATACTACTGGATTATCAGAAAGTGCCGTCGATAGGGCAGGCCTTTGCTGACGAGATCTATCGGGTCTTTCGTCAACATCATCCTGACATAGATATCCTATCGATTAACACCAACAAAAACATCGACTTCATGATTAAACGTGCCGAGGCAACAGGTGGCTACTCGTAGACCCTTCGGTACATAACTAGGGAGACGATGATTAATGCTTGTATACCAGATTTCGAGTCAGTTTGCCTCAGGTCTGTTTGTGCGCGTGATGCCACTACTTGCGGTAATGGCTTCATGCGTACGGGCAGAGCTGAGGCAAACTGGCCGAAAGATGGTGTGCAATGATTAATCATATCTTCTAGCCACCGTGTAGTCGCACTCGCAGGCTCGCTGCTCAAACAAGCACCCACTGGATGCCTGTTTCCGCCTATCCTCTACGTGTCGAAGCAACAATCCTATATGCCCTGCCACGTTATCCGGACATAACCACCGTGGCCCGTTGAGGGCTTCGTGGGAATAGACGTGTTGCCGCCTTGCAGGTTGGCGGTATTGGTGAGACAGTAGGGAGTCCATTCGGCCTCGTCACCGCCAAAGTAACCTGTAGGCTTGTACGAATCTTCGGTGAGGACATAGCCCGAGCCGCCGCCCCCGGAGTTGCAGAAGCCACCGCCACCGCCGTACCAGCCGCCGCCACCGCCGGCACCACCCGTATCGCTGCCTACGCCACGACCACCTACGCCAAAACCTCCCGGTTCTGCAGAATAGAAAGCCCCCGAGTACTCTATCTGTGTGTTGATTTCATTGTGCAACTTTCCACCCTCGGTCTGGGTGGCTCCCAACCCCCAGCCCATTCTCTCATAGCCCTGCTCATTTGTACCGTCTACGCCCTGCTCGCCGCCGCCGTTGCCGCCCTGCGTGAGGCCGAGACGCGGTTTGTTTGCTGCTTCAGCAGGCCGACTATCCTTCATGCCCGCACCGCCGCCGCCGCCGGCCACGATGATGCGGTTGTTGAGGTCGTTGCTCAAAACACGTATGTCTGACCCGCCACCGCCGGTGGTGCCGCCGCCATATTTAGATGGATCGGTAGCATTGACTTTGTTATACGTTATGAGCGCTCCCCCGCCACCAAAGGTAGCCGGTGGGGTAATGACCACCTGCCCTCCCAAGGTAACATCGTTGCCATAGAGCGCCCCGGCCTCCCCCGCGTTAAGGTAGACGGTGGTGCCCTTTATGAGCCAGACCTGTCCAGAGGCATAGCCACCAATTCCACCCATGAAGCCATTGCTGCTGTAGTCGCCACCTCCATCTGCGCCCCAGCACTCCAGGAGGTAGGTACCGGTCGCAGGCACTGTCCACTCAAAGTCTCGCTCATCAGGTATGTCGCCATTGGCGATAACGGGTTCTGTGGGAGGCAAGCTGCTTCCGTTCTCCTGCCCACCCCAGCGAGTGTAGAGCAGGTAGAAGGGGGCCTCGGTGCTTACCGCCTGCTCGCCTGCAAGGGGCTCAGCTGCAGGGGTTACATTGATGAGGCTGAAGGAAGTAGCCTGTGAGCTCCCCACGCTCACTCCCTCTGCGTTATGGGCAGCAACGCTTATCTCAAAGGACTTTGCCTTACCGTCCTCTGCCACGGTTACCGTGTAGGCAAGTGAGACGGTATAGCTTCCGTAGTAGTTCGTACCGTAGTAGTTACGGGGGCCCTCTTCCTCACTACCGTACCAGAGGTAGAAGTAGCCGGTGCCCGCAGGTGCTCCGTCTGCACTTCCTATATAGAGCAGGCGCTCATCTGAGGCAAGAGTCTGGGGAAGTGTAAGGCCCACTCCCGGTGAGGTCTCTGTTACGAGCCGTATGCTTGAGGCAAGGCGGAGCTCCTCTGCGACATGCTCTGCCACACTCGTGACATCGACCTGACGCTGGGACTGCTCTGCTGTCTGGGAGAGCAGGCCACTTCCGAGTACGAGAAAGGCTCCTGCGGCCCCGATGACAAGCACGGCGAGCATGAGTCCTACGATGAGCTCTACGAGAGTAAAGCCGTATTGTGGGGGGGACAGGCAGCCTCAAACATGGCTTTGCGCCCCCCCCCCCCCCAGTTTCTGTGACACCAGCTTTGACTCAGACATCTTGCCTCTCCCTTCCTTCTTTCCCTATCATACCCTGCAAGCCTTTGGTGGCACGCACCGACGACGGCTCCAAAGCGTTATGGGCACATCATACCACAGCCGAGTAGTGTAGTCCTCAGTTGCTGGATCCTGTGGTCTTGTGGGCTCTGTTGCCTGCACCACCCACGCCATCAGTGTGCTAAGCTGACAACATGAAAGCCCGGACAACACAGACAGAAAGTACCTTCTTCAAGCGCGTCTACGGCATCGTGGCACAGATTCCGCGAGGCCGGGTCGTCTCCTATGGGCAGATTGCTGCTCGGCTCGGCAGGCCTCGTGGCGCCCGCAGTGTGGGCTGGGCTTTGAGCGTATGCCCCGAGGAACTCCCCTGGCAGCGCGTCGTCAAGGCGGATGGTTCAGTGACCGGTGGCGTATGGACCGAACTGCGCCGCGAGCTGCTCGCCGATGAAGGCGTGGAGTTCCTCCTCGACGGACGTGTAGACATGGACGCGTGCCGGTGGGACTTCTGTGCCTGATCCCCTGCCCGGGCGAGGCTCCGGGGCCTGCGCGGAGCCACTCCCCAGGCCCGATCGCTGGCATCTGCCGCGCACCGCTCCTACAACATTCTGATGAGCACGGGCGTTCCGGCGAGGACAGCGGAGGCCTCTATCTCGGCCAGAACGGCCTTGAGGGCTCCCTCGCGCGTGGGATGGGTGACGTAGATGAGTTCGGCGTTGCCGGAGCCGTCGGCGGCAGAACTCTGCATCATCCGCTCGATGCTCACGCCCTCCCGGGCAAACGCCGCGGCAGTGGAGGCCACCACGCCCACGCGATCAGGCACGGGCAGGCGCAGGTAATAGCGCAGTACCACGTCGTCGATGGGTTTGAGCGGCAGTTGCTCGGTGCCAAAGCGGATGTAGGGACGCGTGATGTTATAGGCGATGCGCTGGCTCACCTCGATGAGATCGCCGACGATGGCGCTGGCTGCGGCACCGGCACCGGCACCCTCACCATAGAACATCGTCTCGCCCACGCTGTCTCCCACGACGAAGATGGCGTTAAAGACTCCGTTGACGCTGGCGAGCGCGTGATCCTTGGGCAGGAGTGTCGGGTGCACGCGCATGTCGATGCCTTCCGGCGTGCGGTTTGAGATTGCGAGGAGCTTGATGACACATCCCATCTCCTCGGCATGTTGTATGTCGAGGGGCGTGAGTTGGGTGATGCCCTCGGTGGGCACCTGGCTCAGCACGACCTCAGTGTTGAAGGCAAGCGTGGTGAGGATGGCTATCTTGGCCGCGGCGTCGCCGCCCTCAACGTCTGCCGTGGGGTCGGCCTCGGCATAGCCAAGCTCCTGCGCCTCCTTGAGTACCGTGGCGTAATCGCTCCCGTGCTGTGCCATCTGTGTGAGCATGTAGTTGGTGGTACCGTTGACGATGCCGAGCACGCTCTCGATGCGATTGCCGATGAGCGAGTTGCGCAGCGCGCCAATGATGGGAATACCGCCGCCGACGCTGGTCTCAAACGCCAGCTCAACCCCCTGGGAGCCGCTGAGCTCCAACAGTTCGTAGAAGTCGGAGGCCATGACGGCCTTGTTGGCGGTGATGACACGCTTGCCAGCCTCCAGCGCCGCATAGATGAACTTTCGGGCAATGCCCGTGCCACCCACCACCTCGATGATGATGTCGATGGCGGGGTTGTTGATGAGGGCAAAGCCATCCGTGGTAAAGAGTTCACCAACACCGAGCCGCTCCGCTTCTTCCCGGTCAAGCGCGGCTACCTGCACAAGCTCCAGGTCCACGCCCTGGTCGCGCAGAAAGTCCTGCCTATGCTCCTGGAGGATGCGGACAACGCCGCCGCCCACCGTTCCCAAGCCAATCAAGCCAACCCGTATCGTTCTCATGCTGTTCTCCTTTTGCTACTCGACGTCCCGGGCCGTGAGGTCCGCGTAGGTCTCGCGCCGCTGCACGAGCCGTGCCTCACCGTCCTCGACAAAGACCACGCCCGGGCGCACCTGGGCATTATAATTACTGCTCATGGAGGCATTGTAGGCACCGGTGCCAAACACCGCCACGATGTCACCTATCTCCGGGGACTGGAGCGACGCGTCCAGGGCCACCACGTCGCCGCTTTCGCAGTGCTTGCCCGCCAGCGTCACCACGGTGTCGCGCGGCGCGGCTGCCCTGTTGGCGAGAGTCGCCTCGTAGCGCGCATCGTAGAGGGCGGTACGGATGTTGTCCGTCATGCCGCCGTCTATGGCCACGTAGCAGCGCAGCCCCTTGAGCTTCTTGATGACGCCCACGGTATAGAGCGTCAGCCCCGCAGTGGCGACAACCGAGCGTCCCGGTTCCACCATGAGCCTGGGCAGGGGGAGGCCGAGCTCACCGCAACAGCTCGCGAGATGCGTGGTGAGGAGGCTGCCCAGGTCCCGGATAGTCGCGGGCTCGTCGGCCGCCTGATACGCAATACCCAGGCCGCCGCCCAGGTCGAGTATCTCGGGAGTAAAGCCAGAACTCGTGCGGAGGGCTCCCATGAAATCGGCCAGCACCGCAATGGTCTCCGCAAAGGAAGCGAGGGCGAATATCTGCGAGCCTATGTGCGCGTGCAGGCCCGCGAGATGGATACCCGGGAGGGCCAGGGCATTCTCCACGGCCATGCGTGCTGCTCCGCCTGAGCCTCCCTCTCCCCCTGAGAGGCCAAAGCCGAACTTGCTGTCCTCGGCGCCGGTGCGGATAAACGCATGCGTATCGGCTACGACACCCGGCTTGACTCGGAGCAGGATGCTCTGAGTGCTGCCGCGCTCCGTGGTGATGCGACTGATGCGGTCGAGCTCCTCAAAACAGTCGGCCACTATGAGGCCAACACCGGCCTGGATGGCCTCGGTGAGCTCTGCCTCCGTCTTGTTGTTGCCATGCATGACGATATGCCCCGGATCAAAGCCTGCGGCAAGCGCGATGGCCAGCTCTCCCCCACTGCTCACGTCAAGCCAGCTGCCCTCGGCTATGAGCAGCTTGACCATGGCCTTGTTCAGGAAGGCCTTTCCGGCATAGACCACCTGGTTTGCGGCACCCAGGGCCTCCCGGTAAGCTCTGAGCTGCTGCCGTATCTGGGCCACGTCCATGACGTATAGCGCTGTGCCCTGCTCGCGCGCCAGCTCCACCATATCCACGCCGCCAACATAGAGGTGGCCGTGCCGTACCTCGGCAGTCTGGGGAAGCACCGCGCCCAGCTCAAGCGTTGTGCGCCTGTCCGCGCGGATGGCAGGGTCATGTGCCAGGTGTGCCATGTGCGTCCTTTCCTGTAGCTTGGGCAGGCCCTCTCCGCAACTTTACATCCTCTCCGGGGCGCTCACGCCCAAAAGCCCGAGCACCAGCGCCAACACGCGACGCGTAGTCTCGCTCAGATAGAGTCGCGCGCAGCTGAGCTGCCTGTTTTCGCCTACGATACTGCAATCCGTATAGAACCGGTGGAAGCGGCTCGCGAGTTCCTCGGCGTAATGCGTGAGTTTGAACGGCGCCAAATCGCGCGCGCACACTTCCACGAGGTCGGGGAGCTGTCCGATGCAGCGGATGAGGTCCTTTTCGGCGGGTTCTGTAAGGAGCAGGAGTGTGTGATCCGTGATGCCGCGGGGCAATTCGGCCTTCTTTGCCTCCCCGCTCCCCGCTTCCTCCACGTCCGCTGCTTCCACGATAAAGCCGGATTCCTTCGCCTTGCGCAGCACCGAACAGATGCGGGCGTGGGCGTACTGCACATAGTAGACGGGGTTGGAGGCGTCCTGCTTCTTGGCTGCCTCTATGTCAAAGTCAAGGGGCTGGTCGGCGGAGCGCGAAAGCATGAGGTACTTGGTGGCGTCGGCACCCACCTCGTCCACGAGTTCCTCAAAGCTGATCATCTCACCAGTACGCTTGGACATCCGCACCGGCTGACCGCTACGGAAGAGGTTGACGAGCTGGCCGAGCACGACGGTGAGCTTGCCCTCGTGACCAAGCGCTGCCACGGCCGCCTGCATACGGGGAATATAGCCGTGATGGTCGGCGCCCCAGATGTCGATGAGGAACTCCGAGCCGCCTTTGGGCTCCGCCTCGGTAGTCGAGCGCTCAAACTTGTTCAGGTGATAGGCACTGTCCGGCGCAAAATAGGTGAAGGAGCCGTCGCTTTTGATGAGGACCCGGTCCTTGTCATCATAGAAGGCGGTAGTTCTGAACCACGTGGCACCTTCCTCCTCATACAGGTAGTCGCCCTGCCGCAGTTTGTCCAACATCAAGACGATGGGGCTCTTGCCTGCAGGTGGCAGGGGCTCATAGAGCGTGCGCTCGCTGAACCAAAGGTCAAACTGCACCCCTATCCGCGCACAGACTTCCTGCTGATTGGACAGCATACGCGCGTAGCCCTCTTCGCGCAGCTCGGCGTTGCGCTGGGCTGGAGCCATCTCCGCCCATCGGCTCCCGTATTCCGCAACCAGCGCCCTGGCAACGTCTTTGACATAGGCGCCGTGGTAGCCGTCCTCGGGCATCGTAGCGTCCTGTCCGAGCTCCTGCAGGTAACGCACCGCCACGGACTCGCCAAACCTGTCCATCTGATTGCCGGCGTCGTTGATGTAGAACTCACGCACGACCTGCCAGCCTGCGTGCTCCAACACCTTGCAGAGCGCGTTGCCGAGGGCGGCCCAGCGGCCATGACCCACGTGCAGAGGGCCCGTAGGGTTTGCGGAGATGAACTCGACATTGACCCTGCGGTTCTCGCCCAGATCAGCGCGCGCGTACTTCGTGTTCTGCTCATAGGCCGTGCGAAGGATGCCGACAAGCGCCTCGTCGGAGAGCGTGAGGTTGATGAAGCCGGGGCCTGCTATCTCCACCTTGGCAAAGGCCGCGTCCTCCGCGAGATGGTTGACGATTATCTGCGCTATCTCGCGTGGGTTTCTACCCAGCTCTTTTGCCAGCTTGAGCGCTATCGTGCTCGCCCAGTCGCCGTGGCCAGGGTCGCGTGGACGTTCCACAGCGCTCTCGGGCGTATAGGCAAGATCGAGATCGCCCGCGGCGGCGGCGCGCTCCAGCGCCTGGGTGATATGGGACTCTACAAGCTGTCGCATGGTTTCTTTACTGGGTCGCTTTCAGGTCTGATGCTGGGGAGGGCCTGTGGGCCTCCGCTGAGCGGGACACAAGATTATACCGTATAATAGGGCACAGTTCGGGGCAGTAAGCCCGACGTATTGGTATACGCTGTCGTTGGCTGGCACATCAACACGCGGAAAGGAGCAGTAATGGAAGCCCTGCCTTGGTTCTGGATCTGGATTATCGCCGCTGCGCTCCTCTTCATCGGCGAGATGCTCACGCTCTCCTTCTTCCTGCTCCCGTTTGCCGTGGGCGCAGTGGCGGCTGCCATCTGCAATGCCGTTGGGCTTGACCTGGTGTGGCAGATAGTTGTCTTTATCGCGGTATCCGTCGTCGCACTCGTGGCGCTCAGGCCGCTGGCCAGGCGTTGGACGCGCAAGGCCGGTGCCACCAAAGTGGGTGCCGAGCGCCTCGTGGGCCTGCAGGGCAAGGTGATTGAGGGGCAGAGCCAGACGGGGCTCTTTCGCGTGGTTGTTGACGGTGAGCCCTGGAACGCCGCCACCACAGACGACACGACACTCAAGCCCGGTACCTTCATTGAGGTGCTCGCCGTCAACAGTAATATGCTGCTGGTCAAGGCATTGCCCCAAGACCCCTCATCGGAAACCACGGGCGCAGAGAGCACAGCCTTGTCGTAACACCGGAAAAGTCGAAGAAAGGCACTGCCATGAACACCTTTGTTGATACCCTTGTCACCCCGGCCGCAGTACTCGGCGTCATTGTCATCGTCGTGCTGCTTATCTTTGCCGTCCGCGCGGTGCGCATCATCCGCCCCTACGAGAAGGGCGTTGTAGAGCGCCTGGGGCGTTTTCTCCGCACCTGGGAGCCCGGCCTTCACCTGCTCGTGCCCTTCATCGACCGCGTGACCAAGGTGGACATGCGTGAGAACGTGGTGGACGTGCCGCCGCAGGAGGTTATCACCAAGGACAACGTGGCGGTGACCGTGGACGCCGTGGTGTACTACGAGGCTACCGATCCCTTCAAGCTCATCTACAACGTGACGAACTTCTATATGGCGGCCACCAAGCTGGCGCAGACCAACCTCCGCAACGTCATTGGCGAGATGCAGCTGGACGAGAGCCTCACCAGCCGCGAGAAGATCAACGTGACACTCCGGAACATCCTCGACGAGGCCACCGACAAGTGGGGCGTACGTGTGGTACGTGTTGAGCTGCAGCGCATCGAGCCGCCGGCAGACGTGACCCAGGCCATGCACCGCCAGATGAAGGCCGAACGCGACCGTCGCGCCATGATCCTCGAGGCCGAAGGCGACAAGACCGCTGCCATCGAGCGTGCCCAGGGCACCAAGCAGAGCGCCATCCTGGAGGCCGAGGGACGTGCAACCGCCATCAAGGAGATAGCCAGTGCCGAGCGCGCACAGAAGATCCTCATAGCCGAGGGCGAGGCACAGGCCATCCAGAACATCTTCACTGCCATCCACGAAGGTGAGCCCACCGAAGACCTGCTCGCCTACCGCTATATCGATGCCCTCAAATACGTCGCCGACGGCAAGGCCACCAAGATCTTCATGCCCCTGGAGATGCAGGGTATTGGTACCGTCGTAGGCAGTATCGGCGAGCTCTTCAAGAGCACGCAGGAGGAGGCGGCGGAGTAGAGCTGGGTATAGGGCGAGCAACTGAAGAGACTCTTTAATAGATAGTCTCAACTGGTTGCAATTGATACAATTTCTATCGTCGATAGTAAGCTGTGTTTGGCGCTCAATAGAAAGGAGCAAGAAGATGCAACGATGCTTGATTGTCGTCGATTACCAGAATGATTTTGTGACGGGAACGCTGGGGTTTGCGGGCGCAGAGCTCCTGGATGCTTTGATTGTGGAGAAAATCAAGCGGTATCGAGCACGCGACGATGCCGTTCTCTTCACGTTTGACACACACGACGCGGACTATCTGAAAACGCAGGAGGGAAGATGCCTGGCGGTGCCGCACTGCATCGAAGGAACGCCCGGGCACGAGCTCTACGGCGAGACGGCAACGCTGCTTGCAGCAGACGACCTGCGCTTTTACAAGGGTACGTTTGGCTCAGACGAACTGTTCGAGTACCTGAAGGCAACGCCGTTTGAGCGGATAGAGCTCGTCGGTCTCGTCTCGAACATCTGCGTCATAGCAAACGCCGTCCTCGCAAAGACGGCACAGCCGGAGACACCGATTATCGTTGATGCACGGTGTACCGCGAGCAACGATCCAACGCTGCATCAGGCGGCCCTCGACGTCATGAGAGGTCTCCAGATACGAGTAGCAAGGGGAACTGACGATGAAGTCTCCGATTGGGTCGGCCACAGCCCGGAAGAGCTGCTCGCCATGAAAGAGAAGCTCGATACGATCAAGCGCATGGGCATCGAGGCCATCAACGATTGATGAGAGGGCACCTCAGGTTTGCTCCTGCCCTCTGAGCGCCGCCGCTACGCACCGGTCGATGACTTCTGAGATCGTAATGCCAGCCGCTACCATCATGCGGGGTAGCGGAGAAAATTTTGAGTTCCGACTCTGCACCGATAGGAAATAGCATAGCTCTCTTGAACCCAGCTCTGTTAGTTAAAACGCAACATAGAAGATTATAGATGATCCTTGGTGCGTCACGGTCCCAGACAATCAATGGGAAGGATCAGCACCCCGTCATCTCTGGTATATGCCACCCCACCGGAAGCGGTGACAATTCCAAGGAAGGCCGGTGCTGGATAATTCTCGGCAATCTTTCCTTTCAGCTTGATGAGGTTCTCCGCAGCCTTATCGAACTCGAAGGTTCCCAGTTTGACCTCGAGGGCCGCCCATCGATTGTCGGGAAGCTGTATAACTGCATCTGCCTCAAGTTCGGTTTCGTCTTGATAGTGATAGACCGTGCCCTCCAGTGAATCGGCATATACAGAAAGGTCTCTGAAGCAGAGAGTCTCGAAGAGGAATCCCGCAGTTCTGATGTCCTTCTCAAGTGCGGGTGGTGTGGCACCAAGAGCCGCCGCGGCCAGTGATGGGTCGGCCAGATGCCGCTTGGGGGTAGCTCTTATCCTGACCCGCGACCGCAGAGAAGGGCTCCATGCCTCCTGCTCTTCAACAACAAAGATGGCCTGTAGCGCTTCGTAGTATGTCCGTACTGTTTGATCGGAGACATCGCCACCGTCTGCTGACACGTCAGCCGCCACGCTGGACAGCCTCACAGAAGTGGCCGCATTGCGGGCCAGCGAGCGCAGGATGCGCTTTACCAGGGCAGGCTTCTTTGTTGAGCCACCGGCCCGCTCAATGTCTGCATTGGCAACAAAGGCAAGGTACTGGCTGGCGATGAGCATCGTTGCATCTTCGCACACCCAGAAAGATGCCGGCCAACCGCCCTTGCAGATAAGCCTTATCGCCGTCTTCGCATCCATTCCTGAGATCTGGTTTTCGAGCTTGCCGCCCGCAAACAGTTCTCGCAGAGAGATTATCCCGCTTGAATCGCCCGACTCATACAGCGAGAGAGGACGCATGCGCAGTCGGGAGAACCTGCCCGTACCGGTATGCGAGGGCTCTTCGCCCTTTACCGTCGATGAGCCTGTGAAGATGAACTGACCTGGAGCATGGCGGCTGTCGATGATCCGTCGTGCTGTATCCCAAAGCACCGGGGCGTCCTGCCATTCGTCGATAAGACGGGGAGTCTTTCCCTCAAGCACAGAATCCGGCAGAAGTAGCGCCCTCTTCCTGTTGTCTTGTTGGTCGATATATATTTCTGTCGCCGCCTGCTGCGATGCCGTCCATGATTTGCCACACCATTTGGGTCCCTCTATCAGTACGCCGCCAAAAGCTCCCAACAATTGTGTGAGTTTTTCGTCAACCAGTCTTGGTCTATATGCTTCGTTCATTCGATTTCCATCCAATCGTTTTCCTCAAAATGCTGAGAGGGCATTCAAGCGGAGCTCTGCACACAATGGAAGCGTCTGTGCAAGTAAACAAAATGCTCCCTCGGCAAACTAAGAGAACGCACTACTCTGCGGACTTCTCTTATATTATAGGCTTTGCGTGAATTTTTTTATAGGTTTTGCGTGATTTTTTTTAGTGCTTTAAAGGGCAATAGGCAGAAATCATCCAAGAAAACGCAAGGCAGTCCGCTTCTTCTGCTCATGATCTGGTGTTGAAGTTATGCGTTCGATAAGGACCTTTCGTTCGATTATGCCGCTGTCCAGAAGACTTTTTACATAACGAATATCCTTTTCTCGCAATGCGAACAACTTGGCAGCACAGAGGTCATAGGGATCAAGACAAAGCCCAGCCCCGCCTCCTGTGTTTCTATTCGACAACCTGACCAGACGATCCTGCCATCCTGGAGGAAGGATCGCAATTGTCTCATCAACTCCCTGTGCATAGATACCAAAGGTCTCGTGGAATTGAGAGAGTTCTCCTATGGCCCCATCGATCAAGTCGGCAAGCCGCTGATCCTCGTCGTTGAAAAAGAGTACATCTGCCTCGATTGAGACCGTTGCATCAGCAGGTAGGCGTGAGACATCAAAAGAAGCGAGTATCGCCTGTGAGCCAATGACTACCACTTCCTCACGGCCGGTGATCCCAACGCACGCTCGGATTATATGCTCAATCTCTGTGTTATTCATCGTGCCGCAGTATCTCCCAGCGCTCCTGTGGAGTGAATACCCCTGCAAAGGGTGCAAGCTGCCAGGCGCTCAGACCGTCATCGGAATTATCGGCAATCAACTGCCTGAGGTCATCCCTATGAGGCAGCGCATCGCGCCACTTCTGCAGATACGCAAACTCAATATCACCCGATAGGCGAGATTCGATCTGAGGGATATTGCGCAAGGCAAGCTCTACTATGAAGGAGTACTGGTCATCCAGCCTGTCCAACAGCGCTGTCTTCAACTTCTGTGTTGTGCGTAAGGTCATGATGTCTCTCGGTTCCAAATCCCGGATCGGTATTTCGTTATCCTGAGAGTTCAGTATACCATCAGAATCAGCCACGCGCTGTGCGCCCCACGGTAAACGAAACGAGGGACGCAGAGTGAAAGCTCGTCTCAACCGAATACCCAAGGAGCTATCTCTCAACAGTTTGGCGTTTCCATCGACGACCTGCTCGACTCGCCCGAGGGACGAATCTGCCAGAGCTGCGCCATGCCATTGGCGACCTTCGACGATCTGGGCAGTGAGGAGGATGGCGCGAGCGTAACCTATTGCGTCCATTGCTATAAGGACGGCGAGTTCACGCACAGTCGCAGCCCTGAAGAGATGGTTGAGGCAAACCTGCACTTCCTGGACGAGTTCAATGCCCAAAGCGGCACGAGCTTGGATATGGGCTTAAGATGCCAGTGCTTCTTACGACTTCCACGTTATGATGTGATAGACCTCGTAACCTGAACCAGAATCGAATGCAGTTGCTTTGTATGTTTCGTTGAAAACTGTCCAATTGGTTGACTCACTGATATTCATGCGCGGCAGTCCATACGTCACAGCAACGATAGGCTTATCGGCGCCCCAACCCTCGGTAAAGAATACATAGACGAACCCACTTGCGTTAAGCATCGTGTCTGGCGATGTGTTATCACAGAAAAGAACGATGGACCAGTACGCGGTGGTTGCCGAATCAAACCCTTTTGCGGGAAAAGGCACTCCTATCAGGTCGCCGGCCCTTTCGTAATACTGATTTTTATCGGCCGCGCCAAAGACCTCCTCTCCTAAATCGGCGACACTGTACAATCGCAATGTTGCGTCTGCTGGCAGATTGGTTGTTTGGCCTTGCGAAACATAGTTGTATCAGCACGTGTCGCTAAGGCAGAACTCAATTTCTAGTGACATAAATGGTTGCAATTATCACTATTGCAGTAATCTGTCATACTTGCTATACTCTAAGCATTGAACGTCCCAGCATGAATAGAAAGAGCGCAACCATGGCAACCAAAACAGTCAGCCTTCGTATGGATGAGGAACTCTACGAACAGTTTTCTGAGTTCAGTCAACAGATATACGTACCGGTCTCAGCACTGGTGTCGGCGTTTGCCGCAAAAACCGTCAGCGAGCAACGCGTGCCCTTTGACCTCTCAATCGATCCGTTCTACAACGCAGAGAATCTCAGACGCATCCAGGCAGCTATCGAGCAACTTGAAGCGGGCAAAGGCAATGTCCACGAGCTTGTTGAGGTATAGAATGTTCAAGGTATGGTCCGACAAAGCTTGGGATGATTACCTGTATTGGCAAACGCAGGACAAAAAGACCCTGAAGAAGATAAACAATCTCATCAAGGAATGTGAACGTACTCCATTTGATGGCACCGGAAAACCCGAAGAACTCAAGTACCTGTCTGACAACTACTGGTCAAGACGGATCGATGGGAAGAACCGATTGGTCTATAAAGTGAAAGACGAACAACTGTTGATTGCCTCTTGCAGAGATCATTACAGAAAGAGATAGGCAACACAAAAACTTCAGCGATCAGAGATAGCATGAAAGAGCAGGACACGTTACCCACTATACTACCATTTATCCTCGGCTTGCCGAGGGCTACCGCCCCCGCCTTGTGCGGAGGTGAATCATCCGTTACTGCGTCCCTGAATCACTGGACAGCGGAGCGAAACCTTGATACGTATCTGCCCGGCTTCCCTCTGGTAGAATTGTCTGCGACCGTTCCGAACAAGGAGATTTTCCGTATGACCAAGAAGTGTTCAGTGGTTCTTGTCTGACCGCGGAGGGCGACAGCTACACGAGAGCGACCCTCCAATACGCCGCACGTAAACCACAATCTGGAGGTAAAAATGAATATCAGGCAAGAAACCGAAGGGGACTTCGGAGAAGTATACGCGCTCATCAAGACCGCCTTTGAGACCGCTGCCGTCAGTGACGGAGACGAGCAGGAATACTACGCGCGCATCCGCCGCAGCGACGCCTGCATCCCTGAGTTGTCGCTGGTTGCGGAGCAGGACGGCAGGATTATCGGGCATATCATGCTCGCCAGGACCTTCGTTCATAGCGAGGCTGCTGAACACGCCTTTTTGGTGCTGGCCATCCTCAGCGTGGCCGAGGATTACCGCCGCTCAGGCGTCGGCTCAGCTCTCGCCCGCGCTGCCCTCGAAAGGGCCACACGCCTTGGGTACAGGGCTGTCTTCCTCGCTGGCGACCACAGGTACTACGGCCGCTTTGGGTTTGTGCCAGCGTCCACATACGGTATCCGATACAAAGAGGATGTTCCCAAAGAGATGATCGACAACATCGTGGCGCTGGAACTGAGGCCAGGCTCACTTGACGGCATTGAGGGAGTCGTCGATCTGTAACTGCGGCCGTCCTTACGGCCACCCGAGGCAACGGACGCAGCCCATTGCCTCGCTTTTTAACAATTGAGCAATGACATCGAGCGACAGATTGTCAATCCTTGGGATTTTTGCTAGTATGTACAGTACATAGGAGCCGGTTCCGAATTGTCACCGTATGGTGTGCGTGCTTGCGACAGGCAAGCTAGGGCCGGCTTCAACTTATTCAAAATCCCAAATCTCTTCAATCCTGTCCTTCAGAATCGCGATGTACTCCAGATGGTCTGTCTTATCCTGCTGCTTGGAACGATTAATAGCCCCGGCCACCAGGTCGGCGAGCTGTATCAGGTCGTTCTTGGTGGAGTCCACATATCTGAAATCAGAGATCTTGTGACTCTTGGAGTTTATCTCCCTGCGGAAGCACGCAACAGCCTGCCGCTTGTATTCCCTCCCTGAGTGCCCGTCCAGCCTGACCTTGGCGTCTTCCAAGGTGTCGTCGCTGGATAGGGCCTCCTTAATAACAAAGTTATAGAATGAGTCTGGCTTTGTCCGCATCTCGTGGCTCCTCACCTGCGCCTTGTCAACAACGATGGCACGAACCCTGAAATCGTATGCTGCGGCAATTGCCAAGATGGCCTTGCGATTAGACTTGTTGAGCTTGTTGAACTTAAATTCGTATTCACGCTTGAATCCAAGCTGGATTCTCGCCGCTCTTATCGCCGTAGCTGCGTCGGCAGCGACCTGCAAATCGTCAAAGATAACGCAGGCAATCACAAAGTAAGGGGTCGACCCACTTCCGAGCTTGAACCCAGGGTCTCCGCTGTCATCTATCAGGCAAATCTGGGTGGAATCAGTCAATTGAGAACCTATTCTCGTATCCAAAGAAGTTTCAATCGGTCTCGTCAATGACACACGAGTTCGGTATTGATATGCAGAGCAGCCGACGAATCCAGCAAACTCAGCCGGAATAATCTCGCCATCCAAGTTCTGCTCTATATACTCTATGGCCCGATTCATGTTTTCTGGAAAATCCAAACCTGTCTGTCCCTCCTTTCCGATGCTGAGAGTGTACTATGTTTCAGACTCACAATCCAGTCCTTGTATGTCGCCTCTGGTTAGCATCATTTTCGCCATTTTCCTTGTATCAAGGACTGGATTGCCGCGCTCGCTTCGCTCGCTCGCAATGACATGGAGGGAATGTACAAGCGCGAGAGTCACTCTCGGAGGAAAAGAGTTGGGTGAATCCCGCTTGTTTTGTCGACTGCGACAAGAGGGTTTTGGTGTATGACGAAACCATTGACAACGGTGTCGAAGTAGACCTTTAAGAAAACCCTTGTGCCCGAAGACACAAGGGTTTTATCTTTTCCCGCTCATTCATTTTTCAAGCAACGGTGCAGTCTCAGGATAAATCTCAATAAGCTCTTTCACGCTTATTTTTTGGTCGGCCTCCAACTCTACGTTAG
>JAISEO010000003.1 GCA_031264075.1 Coriobacteriales bacterium
AAGAGGGCGGAACGGCGGGGCAAATCCGGCGGCGAGCCGTTATTTCCCGCCGTTTCCCCCTCATGGTGGCTGTCCCCATCTGGAGGCCCTTCCCGAGGACCCGCCTCCGGAATTTGCCCGCCCGCCCCCCCCCCCCCCCCCCCCCCCCCCCCCCCCCCCCCCCCCCCCGCGGGCCCCCCCCCCCACACCGAGTACTAATTAACCGCCCCGCCACATATGGTAAGGGTACGTTCTACAACACTACGCACCACCATAAAGAGGATGCCGCAGGTCTGAGGACAGCGGTATTTTTTATGCAATCTACCGTCATTGCGAGGAGCGCAGCGACGCGGCAATCCAGTTCTTCCGTTGCAAGACCTCAAAATGGCTTCACTCTCGTAGAACTAATAGTCGTTATCGTGATACTTGGCATACTCGCAGCCATAGCGGTACCAGCACTCACGGGATACATCGCCAAGGCGCAGGACAAGGAATACGAGATGCGCGCCCGTGACTTCAACGTTGCCATGCATGCTGTGTTGAACGAGGCTTATGCGGATGGCGCGTTTTCTTCGGCTGAAGCACAGGAATATATCAGAGATGGCGAGGACTTGGACTCTAATAGGAAGCGTTGGGCCGAAGATGTGTTGACAGTTTATGTGGGCAATCAGTACCCTCTCGGTGAACGGGTCTCCGTTCTACTGGGAGAGAAATATACGTCAAACCGTACGAATCCAGGCTATATCTACTTTGAATTCATGGGTTCTCCAGATGCTACGGCTCTCGATACCGACGGGTTGCTATTCTACTATTTCCCAAACGGCACCGGCACTTATCGCTCTGCTATCCTCGTTACCTATAAGATTAGCCACATGGATCTTGTAGCCGGGAGCGGCTATGGCGGGGAAGGTTCAGGTTCTGAAGGTTCTTCATATGTTACTGAAAATGAGATTTCTGATGCTTTATGGTGGGGCAGCAGCTCCTACGATCCCAACGCTGGTTTCGAGGTCTATCACTTTGATTCCATCTATTAGCAAGTAAGGAAGCGCACGGATAGAATCGCTTTGGCGGGTGTAGGGGGATATAATCGGTGGAGTCAAACAGAGATGCGTCCAGGCACCGATTTTATTCGACCAAGGCAAAAGCAGATTTTTGGCTTGTTGGCGACAAGTGCAAAGTACCCAGAGCCTCCGAGATTGCACCGCCTGATCTCTCGTCTACTCCTTCGTCCCCCGATCTGCTTCGAGTTCCTCTAGAACCATGAGACTGCCCTCGGCATCGGTGTGCCCGCCGAGCGCGGTCTGACGAGGTGTTGCGCAGTTGGGGTTGGGATTAACATCAAACAAGGGAGAGAGGTGCCAGCCGCCGTTTGTGTAGAGGAATCCGTGGTTTCGGAGGTGGTCATCGGTGTTGTTGACCTCAAGGGTATAACGGATGCGTCTGAGTAGTTCCAGCGTGTCCTGTCTGGGATGCGAACCTGCGCGGGAGATGAAGTCGAGGATCTCCAGATAGTCGCGCTGTTCCCCATCCTGGGCTCTGAGTGCTGTCATGGCGCTGATATAGGGAATGCGCTCATTGCAGCCATCTTTAAGACAGCGATCGAAACGCTCAACGAGCAGCACCTTCGCAGAGCCGACGGCAATCAGCTCACATTCCGGCACGTCCATTCCGTTGCGCTTTGCCTGTACGAGTGTCTCGTACTCCGCAGTGATTACGTCATAGCTATCGTGTGCATGGGGGAACTTAGCCAAAAACAGGCGACCGTCCTTTTCCACAACAGCTTTGGGACGTGCTCCCCCCAAAGAACCAGAACCCGCATCAAGGAGAAACTGCACGGCCTCTGCTTCTCTGTGCGTGTCGTCCAGGGCTTGGGTGGCATCCAGCAACTCAGAGAGTGCCATCAATTTGGGCACACGGGTATCGGGGAACTGAAAATCACCCTCCTGCTCTGTCTTGAAGCGTAAAGCTCCCTGTCTGCTGATATCACTCACGCCAATAAGGTAATCGAGGTTATTCAGTCGTTTGTTGGGGTAGCGTTTGTTGATGAGGTTCCTGCCCCACCGGTCGGGCGTTGAGTCCATGAAACTGCCGGGCAACTCATAACGCACCGGCCAGTTGCCCGCCTGTAAGGGTAGCTCAGGGTCTACAGGCTGAGTGTGAGCGTTTGCGAGATAGAGCTGGTCGTACGCAAAGGTCGAGGCAAGCCGTCCCCTGCGTTGATTCACGTATGCCAGACCTACCAGCTCTGGGGCCTGCTCCGTGCCTCTGTAGGTATACAGTGTTGTCATTGCTCTTCTCCGTTAGTGCTGTATGAGACTCGGGCACTGCATCAGCGCACCCGCTTGGGCAGGTGCTGATCGGCACGCGCGCGGCCCAGGTCTGATTCATACGGGTCGATGGCGTCTGTTATCTTCTCCAATAATCCCAAGGCTCTGAGAACAGCCAGGAACTTTGCCAGGGACACCCCCTGGTGGCCATTCTCGATTTTTGAATAGGTAGCCAGTGAGACATCTGCACGCTCAGCAACCTGCCAGGCTTTGAGACCAAGCAACCTGCGCCATGTGCAGACATGCTCGCCAAGCTCAGTGGCACTGGCAGCAATATCATCCTTTAACATCCAACAACCTATCACTAAAGCCAACTTATATATTATATTTTAGCAGTTGTATAGGGAAATGCAATACTTCAAAATCGGGAACGGCAAACAGAAGGGCACGTTATTCGCAGCCTTTACTCAGGCAGCCAAGCCGTTATTTGGTATGCTGTACCAAAAGATACGCCGTAGTAGTCTGGAGAACCCATGAGCAAAGCAAACCCTGTTGTCGCGATAGCCGGAGCCACCGGGGCGGTGGGCCGCGAGATGCTGCTCGTGATGGAGCAGCGCGGCTTTCCCGCCTCGCAGGTCAAGGCGCTGGCCTCGGGCCGTAGCGCGGGGCGCAGGCTCACCTATGAGGGCCCCGGTGCTTCCGGTATCTATGGTTCAGGCGAAGGCTACGTCGAGGTTGAGGAGATGACGAGAAGCTCCTTTGCAGGCGTGGACATCGCGCTCTTCTCTGCCGGGGCCTCGGTGTCCCGGGAATACCGGGAGGCAGTTTTGGACGCCGGGGCCGTGATGATAGACAATTCCAGCGCGTTTCGCATGGACAGCGACGTGCCGCTGGTGGTTCCCGAGGTCAACCCGGACGATGTTGCAGGGCACAACGGCGTTATCGCAAATCCCAACTGCTCAACGATCCAGCTCGTCGTGGTGCTCAACGCACTCGCCCAGCTGGTTCCACTCCGGCGTGTGGTCTGCTCCACGTATCAGGCTGCCAGTGGTGCCGGCGCTGCTGCCATGGAAGAACTCTACACGCAGACACGGCAGTTTCTGGAGGGCGAGCCGCTGACCATTGAGCGCTTTGCCCATCAGATTGCCTTTAACTGCATACCGCAGATCGATGTCTTCCTGGACGACGGCTCTACCAAAGAGGAATGGAAGATGGTGGTGGAGACGAGGAAGATCCTTCACGAGCCCGCTCTGGCCCTCGCCATGACCTGCGTACGTGTGCCCGTGCTGAGATGCCATGCAGAGAGCATCAATGTGGAGTTTGAGGCACAGCTGCCGGTCTCGGTGGCTGAGGCCCGCGCGGCACTGGAAGCTGCCCCCGGCGTTGCGGTCATGGACGATCCGCTTACGCTCGAATACCCCATGCCAGGACTGCTGGCGGGAACAGATGACGTCTACGTGGGGCGCCTGCGCGCCGACCCTTCCGTTCAAAACGGCCTCGCGTTTTGGAGCGTAGCCGACCAACTCCGCAAGGGAGCGGCCCTCAACGCTGTACAGATAGCCGAGTTGCTGCTGTAACAAGCATTAGTTGAGAGTACCATGGACGGGCCCCAAAAATCGCCTATGAGCGAAGCGCATGGTTTTTGAGGAGAAGGAGCGGTCACGCAGTGCGCGACCCATAATCCTCATACGGGCTTTAGACGGCCATGGTTATCCCTTGCTGTGGTATCCTGATATTCCGAGACCGGAGAGATGGCAGAGCGGTTGAATGCGGCGGTCTTGAAAACCGTTAGGCGGGTAATCCCCGTCTCCAGGGTTCGAATCCCTGTCTCTCCGCCAGCCAGGTGTTCTGTGGTACCCTTGATAAACGACCAAAGGAAACGCGAAGCAGTCCCGATAGAAAGGTGGCATCATGGGTTTTATTCAGGCGTTTGCCGGAGCGATTGGCGGCAGCTTTGCTGACCAGTGGAAAGACTTCTATACCGTGCCCCAGGGGGTGAGCGCCACGGCAGGTGTGGTCCCGGCCATTCAGCAGCAGCAGAACGTTGGTCGCGGCTCAGACACCAAGGGTTCCGCAAATATCATCACCAACGGCTCCACCATCGTCGTGCCCGAGGGCTTTGGGCTCGTGACCTTTGAGAGCGGCGCCATCAGCGGCTTCATCGCCCAGCCGGGCGGCTACACCTTTAGCTCTACCGACCTCAACGCACAGAGCTTCTTCAGTGGTGGTGGCCTGGTTGAAGCCGTCATCAAGCAGAGTTGGGAGCGCTTCAAGTACGGCGGACAGCCGGGAAGCCAGCAGGCGGCCTTCTTCGTCAATCTCAAGGAGATACCGGACAACAAGTTTGGCACGCAGTCAGAGATATACTGGGACGATGCCTATCTGCAAACACAGGTCGGCGCGCTCACCCGTGGGTCGTATACCTTGAAGATCGTAGACCCCATCCTCTTTATCAGGAACTTCGTGCCGGTCGAGTTCATCACGGCGGGCACCATGCGGCCGTTTGACTTTGCCGACTTCGATAACAAGGCCGCCGAGCAGCTCTTCAACGAGGTCGTGGCCTCGCTTGCGTCAGCCTTCTCTTCCTACACCAACGACCCCGACAAGGGCAATCGCATCACCCGTATCCAGCAGGATGCGGTAGGCTTCGCCGATACCTTGGACGAGGCGGTGGAGGAGGGGTATCACTGGAAGCGTGACCGTGGCCTGGAGATTATCAAGGCGGCACTGCTCTCCATCGAATACGACGAGGATACCAAGCTCCTGCTCTCCGACGTTCGCAAGGCGGATGCGCTCACGGGGCAGCGTGGCAACTCCTTCCTCCAACAGTCTGTGGCTCGCGGTGTAGAGGCCGCCGGCGACAATCCCAATGGTGGCGCCATGGGCATGGCCTTCATGGGCATGGGCATGAACGCTGCCGGTGGCATGGCCCAGGGCCTCCAGCAAGACCCCAGCGCCCAGGCCAGCATGCCTCCCGCCGCCTCTGGTGGTGGGCAGCCTGTTTCTCCCGAGCAGTCCGCGCCGGCACCCACCGGTGCTCCGGTTGAGAACCTTGCGGCTCCCGCTGCCGCGGCCAGCGCTGCACCTGCCCCGGCTGCCGCCGAGGATCCCTACGAGCAGCTCACCAAGCTCAAGGGCCTCCTGGACAACGGCATTATCACGCAGGAAGACTTTGATAAGAAGAAGACCGAGCTCCTGGGGCTGTAAATGAGCGATGTCCCTGAGAGCGCAGGCCAGGCCTCCCAAGCCCAGCCGCCGCCACCCACCCAAGCGCCCGTAGACCTGCCGCCGCCCGCTGCCCAGGCCGCCGCCCAGCAGCAGAGTGCCCAGCCGTTCTCGGCTCCGCCGCCGCCCGATGGCCCTCCCGTCATCTATCACGACAAGAGCCTCAAAAACGGCATAAGCAAATGCCCCTACTGCGGCTCGTCGGACATCCAGCTTGACACGGGCACCGGCCTTTTGCACTGCAACTATTGCCGGCGCGAGTTTGCCGAGGCCTCAGACGGCATCGACGGTGACATCTCCCTGCTTTCCGGCCTGCACACGACAATGGGTGCGTCTGACATAGCCTTTGACGCGGCCGATGTCGTCACGCTCAAGTGCACGGCCTGCGGCGCTGAGGTCGTCGTTGACACCAATGAGGCACCCCAGGCGCGCTGTCACTGGTGCCGCAACATGCTCAGCCTCAATCAGCAGGTGCCCAACGGGGCCATACCTGATGCCCTCATGCCGTTTCGGATAACGCGGGAGCAGGCGCGTGCACTCATCGAGCAGTTCGTGGGCAAGCGGCGTTTCTTCGCGCATCCGCGGTTCAAGTCGGAGTTCACAACCGAAAATATCATGGGCGTCTATCTCCCGTATATGGTCATCGACATCAACGCGCATTCGGAGTTCCGAGGAGAGGGCGAGCACGAGACCCGCCGCTATACCGTGGGCTCAGGCAATAGCAGGAAGACCAAGTACGATGCCGACAGCTACGCGGTGGCGCGCGTGTTTGACCTGTATGTTGACGATCTCACCGTAGAGGCCTCAACAGACAAGCTCAATCAGGCCACGGCGGTCAACAGCAACAACGTCATCAATGCCATCCTGCCCTATCCCCTCAAGGAGACGGTGCGCTTCAACGCTAATTATCTCCGCGGTTTTACCTCCGAGAAGCGCAGCGTCAACCGCAGCCAGACCGAAGACCTCATGCAGGCGCAGGTGAGGGATATCGCCCGCTGGAAGGCCTGGCAACTCGCCCCGTTTTACAACCGCGGTATCCGTTGGGATATCCAGGATGTCACTGTCAAAGGCGAGCTCTGGAAGACGGTCTATCTCCCGGTCTGGCTCTACTCCTATCTGCAGAACAAGCCGGACGGCAGCAAATTCCTGCACTACGTGGCCGTCAACGCCTGCACGGGGGAGACCATGGGCTCGGTGCCCATCCATAAGCCCAAACTCCTGGCCATATCCGCCATCATCGAGATAATCGGCATCGTTCTCGGCGTGTTCCTGGCCGTTGTCCTCTTCCTTGCGACCTAGGGAGGCGCCGATTTATTCATTGCCCGCCATCTCACGCCTGATTTGTCCCAGCTCTGCCCATGAGCACAACGCCATTACCGCAAGTAGTGACGTTGCACTCCTGAACAGACCTGGAACAAATCAAACGCAATCTGGCAGACATCCCGGGGCCCCCGCAAAACTCGAAGGAGCGAAGCGACTGAGTTTTGTGGGGTGGGAAGCAATTAATCGGTGCCTCCCGGCTAGCGAGAGCAGAAAGGAAGCTCCATGGGAATCATAGCGTTCATCTACGTCCTCGCCCCCATCATCGCTGACAGCAGCGATTCCGACGCGGCAGCGGCAGCGCCCCTGTTGCTCCTTGTCTCCGGCTTCGTCTTCTACGGCTACATCTATGCCCGCTATCGCAACGCCGACAAACGCCATTCCCACGAACGGGAGACCACGGCCAAGACGGCCAATCTTGAGCAGATAGACACCTTCATCCAGAGCAGGAAGGGTCTTAACAACGCCAGGATGCAGGGCGCCAACCAGGACAGGGTAGAGGGAGCCCTCAACGAAGGAGGAGGGGAAGGCAGTAAGCTCCTCAAGGAGTTCATGCCGTTACTGGGGCAAGGTCAAAAGCAGGGATAAGGGAACCATATGAACATCAAAGCAGTGCTCTCCGTATTGGGAAAAGACCGCAAGGGAGTGGTGGCCACGGTGGCTACCACGCTCTATGAGTGCGGCGCCAACATCGACGACATCGCCCAGACCATCCTCGACGACATCTTCTCCATGACGATGCTGGTGACGATTGACGAGGAGGCCGTCAGCTTCAACGAGCTGCAGGAACGACTCGGCACAGACGGCGAGGCGCTGGGCATGCAGATTGTGCTGCAACGCGCAGACGTGTTCGACTTCATGTACAAGGTATGAAGACCGCCCCTTTTGTCATTGCGAGGAGCGCGACGCGCGACGCGGCAATCCAGTCCTTGGGTATTGGGTTGAGGTGGGCCTTCATTTTGTTGCCCTCGTTCCGTTTATCGTGGTGCGTGTAGCGGATGACGGATTCCGAGCGAAGCGAGAAACCTTCGCTCCGTCTAGACAAAAGAAGGCCTGAACACAGAATGTCAGAAACGAGTTATGCGTGAAAGAAACCGACGACATCGCCTTTATGAGGCTGGCACTTGCCCAGGCCGGCGCAGCCGAAGCGCTCGGAGAAGTGCCGGTGGGAGCGGTAGTGGTGTGCGAGGGTGAGGTCATAGCCGCCGCCCATAACAGGCGCGAGACGGATGCCAGCCCTTCTGCGCACGCCGAGTTTCTCGCACTCTCAGAGGCCGCCACGCAACTGGGGCGCTGGCGCCTCAGCAACTGCACGGTCTATGTTACGCTGGAGCCCTGTTTGATGTGCGCCGGCCTCATGCTGCAGGCACGTATTGCCCGCTGTGTGTATGGTGCCTCCGACCCCAAGGCAGGTGCCCTCGCGAGCCTGTACGCCGTGCACGAGGATGCGCGCCTCAACCACAGCTTTGCCGTAACGGCCGGTGTCTGCGCTGATGAGAGCGCCGAGCTCCTCAGCGGTTTTTTCGCGCGACTGCGACAGGGCTGCGATAATGTCCGGTAAGGCCCAGAAATTGCCAGCAAGATCCCGGGATAGACGAGTGCGTACGGGTAAAGGAGCGTCCGTGGAGAGATTGCCCGATACGGTTATCGCCCATGCCCCGGCAAAGATCAACCTCGTGCTGGAGGTGGAGCCGCTTGCCACCGGAGAGGAGAAGCATCGGCTCGCCTCCCTCTTCTGTACCACAACACTCACCGACACCCTGGTCTTTGACTTTGCTCCGGGCAGGGAGCCCTTTAACGCGCAGGTAACTGTGGAGAGTGTTGGGTTTGACACCTCCTTCGTCAACCCCAACAACAATACGCTCATCAAGACCGTTGAGTGCTTCAAGCGAGAATACGGCTTTGGGTTCCTCACGCCCGGCACGCTCAAGGTAGAGCTCATCAAATCCATTCCCACACGGGCGGGGCTCGGCGGTGGCTCGTCCGACGCCGCGGCCCTGTTGAGGATGCTCTGTTGGCTGGCCGAGCTGGAACCCCTGAGCGAACGCAGCCTCAAGGTAGCGCGAGCCGTGGGAGCCGACGTGCCCTTCTTCCTGCACGCTCCCAAAACCGGACTCTGCGCGCGTATGGGCGGCCATGGCGACAAGTTCATCGAAGCCGTGCCCAAGCCCCGTCTGCACCTGTGCCTGACAAAGCCCGCGGACGGGGTGGCAACACGCAGGGCCTTTGCCGCGTTTGAGGAGGAGGACCACGCGGCCCAGCTCGAGCATGCCGGTGCAACACTCCGGCTCGCCCAGGCGCTCAAGGAGGGCCAGGGGCTCAGAGCAATAGCCGCGCTCTGTACCAATAACCTGGAGCCGGTGGCCACCGCGCTCCTGCCGGAGATAGCCGGTATCCAGAAGATGCTCCGCGCCTGTGCAGGCGTGCTGGGCGTTACGATGTCAGGCTCAGGCTCCGCCCTGTTCGCCATCTGCGAGAACGCGGAAGCAGCGCAGGCCTGCATGCAATACTGCGCCAGTCAAGGCCTCTGGGCCGTAGCAGTGGAAAGTTAAGATATATGCTTTTCGCCAGCGAAGCGAGTGAGCGTTGTGGGGAGAAGGAGCAGCCACGGAGCGCGCGCAGTTTCAGCGCCCTTGGCTGAAACGGAGCTCTAGCGGAGTGTGCTGCGACGTGGCGGAGAGCCGGGGATTCGAACCCCGGAACGGATTATGTCCGTTACTCGCTTAGCAGGCGAGCACCTTCGGCCTCTCGGTCAGCTCTCCGCATGGCAGCGCTTAATGATACCGTACTTTGCGGTAAACGTCAGCCTTAAATCATACTCCGTTATAGGAACCTTGGTTCCCACTGGCAACGCAAGATCAAGAAAAAGCCAGGTACTGTATGAGTTCAGTCTGTCTCTTGCCAGCCCGGGCGAAGCGAGGATCCTCCCTTCGCCCGGGCACAGGGGATGTTTCCGGGGATGTATTCCCGCTATCTGTTGTTACGCAGAAGAACCGCTCAGGCGGTCTTGGTGATGACGGTGTCTGTGGCAAGCGCCTCGCCTACGAGCTGTCCAAAGGTCAGAGCGCGCCCGTGGCTGATGCCCGGGCAGTGCACCGGATAGCTGTTGCAGAAGAAGTCACCCTGCATATTGCCCACGGCAAACAGGCCGGGGATGGGGGTGTCGTCCTCGGTGCAGACCTGGGAGTCGTCGTTGACGTGCAGGCCAAAGATGCACACGAGCATCGTGGCCGCTATGGGCTGTGCGTAGAACGGCCCCTGCTCTATCTTGGTGAGGAAGCGATCCGGCACGCCAAAGTCGCCGTCTGTGCCGCTGTCTGCCCAGCCGTTGTAGCGCGCTACCGTGGCCTTGAAGGTGTCTACCGGAATGCCCAGGGCCTGTGCCAGCTCGTCGAGGGTCTCGGCCTTGGTGATATGGCCGGTCTCAACCGAAATGTCCAGCTGGTCCTGTATCGTGGTGGGCTCGCCGGTAAGGAAGTCAAGGGGGTTGAGCATCTCCTCATAGTTCGTGGGGAACTGCTTTTGCACGTAGGTGGCAAAGTTGCTGTCAAAGACAGACCAGGAGATGTTGCCCGGCTGGTTCATGCGCGAGTTGGTGATGATGGGCTCAATGGCCATCTCTGCGCCATAGCGGTGGCCGTTTTTGTTGACGGCGAGCCAGCACATCGTGATGGCGGTGAGCACGCCCTCCATGTCGATCTGATGCACCATGGGAGCCGCCGGACCCTTCTGGAAGGCCGCGCCGGCCCAGAGCCCCATCGTGAGGCCATCGCCCAGGTTGCCGTTTATCGGTGTGTACATGCTCACGTCGGCACGGTTGCAGATGGGTGCAAACGCATCGAGCATCTCCTTGTTGCCGGAGATGTCGCCCGTGGCCATGATGACGCCTTTGGTGGCGGTGTAGCTCACGTGTGAGCCATCCTCGGCTGTGACGATAACGCCGGTGATGCCGCTGGCAGCGTCGCCCACGAGCTGCTCGGCATGGGTGTTGAACAGGTACTCCACGCCATTCTTCACGGCATTCTCATACAGGCAGTTGATGATGCGGAAGTTGACGGTCTGGCCGTCGGTGGTGAACATGCCGTCGCCCGGCTTAACGAAGGAGACCGCGTCGCCAAACTCGCGCCAGACCTCGTCCAGCTCCTCCCAACCCCACTTGGCGGTGGGGGAGAGTGCCCTGACCATCTCGATGCCGTCTTTCGCAGCCAGCTCCTGCAGGTAGTCGAAGACCTTGCCGCTACGCTGCGCCCACTGGCGCACGAGGGTGTAGTTGGCGGTCTGCTGCGACCAGCGGTAGACGAGCTTGGCGGCCTCGTCCGGGTCGATGTTGATGCCGTTTTCCTTTTGCCAGTTGCTGCCGATGTGCCCGCAGTCCACGCCGTGCGCCGTTATCTCGGGAGCCTGCTCCACCACCAGCACGGAGGCACCGTTGCGACTCGCAGCCTCAGCCGCAGCGTTGCCGGAGATGCCGGCACCGAGGATGATGATGTCGTAGCTTCCGCCGTCGGTGGCGTCGCCTATCGCTGCGGGCGCACTCTCCCAGGGGCGCGTGCTGGTAGGTGGAGCCGCAGCCCCCGAGGCAGTACCGGAGTCGGCTGCACCACCGCCGCTACCCGGTGTTGAGCAGGCAGCCAATCCTGCCACGGCCGCGCCACTGCCCAGCAGCGCCGCACCCTTGAGGAAGGATCGGCGATCCATTCCCTGACCTGAAACTTCACGTGCGTTGTTGTACTCCTTTTCCATGATGTTTCCTCTTCCTTTTCTCCATTCCGAGACAGGATTGTCTCAGAATCCTGAAACCAGTATAGTCAACCTCGCGTGCGGACGCTATGTTTTCTCTGAGTTTTTGTGAGTTCAGCTGTGAGCTCAGCTCCCCTTACGCCATGCAGGCAATACTTCTCTAAGCGATAAAACCTGTTAAGCGATAGAACGGCAGGCCCATGACGTTTTCGTAGTCGCCGCGTAGCCACATCACGTGCTTACCCCACAGGCCCTGAATGGCATAGCTCCCTGCTTTGTCAAAGGGAGGCTCAGCAGCAAGGTAGTCCAAGATCTCCCGAAGTGAATACTCGTTAAAGCGCACCGTGGTCGTGTCGGTAAAACTGGCTTCCTGACCAGTGGCCGCCTCGATAAGCGCCACGCCGGTAATAACCTGATGCTCAGTGTTATTGAGTGCCTGGAGCATCCGCACCGCGTCGCTCTGATTGGCGGGCTTGCCCAGAATGCCAGCGCTCTCCTTATAGACGACCGTATCGGCAGCAAGGATCAGTGCCGTTGAGCGGGCCGGGGAACCTGCACCTGGCGCTGCCAGGGAAGCCTCCGGTGAGGCAGTGTCTGGCACCTTGGGAGCAGCTTCTCCCAAGTTTTGAGCGGAGATTTTAGAGGGAGATGTCTGTATCTGTCCACCTGCCTGTTGTTGCATCTGTTCGTAGACGGCCCGTGCCTTATGGAGCGCAAGCCTCAGCACCAGTTCCTCCGGTGAGAGCGCTGCTGGCCAGGAGGCGATGAGTGCATCCTCATCGATATCTGGGAGAACAACATCCGGCTCCAGGCCATGGGCGAGCAGTATCTCAAGCCGCCTGGGCGAGCCGGAAGCCAGGATTATCATCTTCTACGCCTGTTGGCAGGCAATGAAGACAGCGGTGCCCCAGATTTCAAGAACGTTGAAATCAGAACAGATCAACCTCACCAAGCAGAAATTGCTCAAGGGGAACCTCGGGCGAACCAACGATCAATGCGCGGCATCCGGGGTTTTGCACAATGAATGCCGTGAGTCCCTTTCGAGATTTTATTCGCCCACTCTTCACCTCTATGGCACATACCCCAGAACCTTTGCGCGGCACAAAGTCGACCTCCTTGTCCCCGTCGCGCCACCAATACAGTTCAAAGTGTTCAGCCTGTGCTCGGGCAAGCAGATAAGCTCCAGCAGCGCTTTCTAGAAGGTGACCCCGCCTGTCAGGCGCACTCAAAACCTGTACGCTTTCCTGAGGATTGCTTGCTGTGATAAGTGCCGTGTCAAATGCCAGCAACCTGGGAGAGCTTGCTCGGGTCTTCAGTGCCTTACCAGTGAATTTTTGAATGCCACACAACAGCCCGGCATAGCCCAATAGTTCAAGATAATGGGCAATCGTAGTGGCGTTTCCCACATCGTCAAGCTGCCCCATCAGTTTACGATTGGATAAACCGTCTCGGCTCCATGATGCGCTGTTGCACCTGAGCTGTTATATCGCGTTCAAACCTATACTGTTCATCCATCAAATCACCTCACTGGATTACTGCCGACAAACATCAGCTCTATCGGGAGTGTAGCATATTTGTTCAGTTGCTGCATCATTTTTGTTCAGCGACCAGAGCGCAGCCTGCTGCAAATACGGGGCCCCCGCAACGCTTGAGCGAGCGTAAGCGAGTGAGCGTTGTGGGGAAGAGGAGCAGCCACGGAGCGCGCGCAGTTTCAGCGTTCTTGGCTGAAACGAAGCTGAGCGCAGCCTGCTCCGACGTGGTGGTCGGGGGCGGACTTGAACCGCCGACACGCGGATTTTCAGTCCGCTGCTCTACCAACTGAGCTACCCGACCAGGGGCTGCTGCGTGCTTATGGGACAGAGAACCAAAGGCTCCCAGAAAAGCACACCTGCAATTCTACCATGTTATACGTCCAACTGTTTGTAGGTGTCAAAATCCTCGAGCACTTCTTTGGAAGGCGGCTTGGTGAGCAGGCTCACCGCCACCAATACCACCAGGCCTATGAGAAAGCCGGGCAGCAGTTCGTAGATGCCAAAGACGCCGCCCAACGGCTTGACGAGGTTGCGCCAGATGAAGATAGTGGCACCTCCCGCTATCATGCCGGCCAGCGCACCCGCGAGATTGGTGCGGCGCCAGAACAGCGAGCACAGCACTACCGGGCCAAAGGCAGCACCAAAGCCCGCCCAGGCATAGGCTACCACCTGGAATATCTGGGAGTTCTCGTCGGCGGCCACAAAAATACCAAACAGCAGAATAGCCACCATGGTTATGCGCACGACCACCATGATCTGCCGGTCGGTGGCGTCCTTCTTAAAGAGTCCGGCAAAGAGGTTTTTGGCAATGGCGCTCGAGGCTATGAGCATATAGGAGTCCGACGAACTCATTGTGGCCGCCAGGATACCGCTCATCATGATACCGGCCAAAAAGGCAGGGAGCAAAAGCGTGGAAAGCGAGATGAAGATGGTCTCGGCACTGCCAGCGGTGAGCAGATCGACGGGGAGCAGCGTGCGGCCCACGAGGCCGATGGCCACGGCACTGAAGAGCGAGATGACGCACCAGGTAACGGCAATGCGACGGCTGGGCCCCAGATCCCTGGTGTGACGGATAGCCATGAAGCGCAGCAGCACCTGCGGCATCCCAAAGTACCCAAGGCCCCAGGCCATGGTGGAGATAATGGAGATGAGACCGTACTCGGCGGGCTCGGCAAACTGTGGCGCACCGGCTACCACCAGCTGGGTGCCCGTCTCATCCAGCACGGGCGTAGCCATCTGCGTAAGCGAGGCAAAGCCGGGAATAGACTGCATGAAGGCCACTATGTGGTCGACACCACCGGCCATGGCCACGCCGCCGATGAGGATGACCACCAGCGAGATCACCATCACGATACCCTGCACAAAGTCGCTCACGCTCTCCGCCAGAAAGCCGCCGAGCAGGGTATACGCAAAGACGAAGACGCCGCCAATTATCATCATCGTAAAATACGGCCAGCCAAACAGCGCGCTGAAGAGCTTGCCGGTCGTGACAAAACAGGAGCCCACATAGATGGAGAAAAAGACGAGGATGAGCAGCGAAGACACGGTCATGAGAATCTTCTTCTTGTCATGAAACCGGTTGGAGAAGAAGTCCGGCAGCGTGATGGCCCCTACCTTCTCGCTGTATTTTCGGAGCGGCTTTGCCACGAGGCGCCAGTTGAGATAGGTGCCGAGCGCCAGGCCCACAGCGGTCCACACGGCATCGGAGGCTCCCATGAAATAGGCCACGCCGGGCAGTCCCATGAGGAGCCAGCCACTCATGTCGGAGGCTTCGGCGCTCATGGCGGCCACCCACGGTCCCAGTTTGCGCCCTCCGAGGAAGAAGACCTCCGTCGATTCATTCGAGCGACGGGCAAAGTAAATGCCAATCCCCAGGATAACCGCCACATACAGCAGCATCGCTATCAATACAAAAATGTCATCGGTCGTCATGTGTTCTCCTGTGTTCGCCCGCATCCGCTCGTACGCTTCTGAGCCCGCTCGCAGCTTCTGATTGCTGATTATTTGGGTGAATCAGGCATTATAGACCAAAGTCAGGCATTCGTCATCGAGAATCCCCGGCGGATTTGGCTATTTGGGCCGAGTTGTGAGATTATAGATGGAAGAGCAAAAGCGTTACGAGCAGACAGGGTAGCTGATATGAAGACTTACGGTGAGATGGTGCAGGAAGAGGTGCGTGCCGCGTTGGCGGAGGAACGGGAGCGCCACGAGGCCTTTGTGCGGCGCGGCCTCAAGCTCAACATGGCCAGAGGCAAGCCCGCGCCCGAGCAGCTCGATCTCTCCCTGCCGATGCTCGACCTCCTGCCCTCCCAGGGTTCTTCCGAGCTGCTGCGTGCGGGCGCTCAGGACGATCTGCGCAACTACGGAGGTCTCACGGGCATAGCGGCAGCCCGCGAACTCATGGGAGCCATCATGGGTGTGCCCCCGTCCAACGTGCTCGTAGGCGGCAACTCCTCTCTCACGCTGATGTACAACATGGTGAGCAGGGCCATGACCCATGGGGTACTCGGCTCCACTCCCTGGGCCACGCTGCCCGAGCGGCCCGCGTTCCTCTGTCCGGTGCCAGGCTATGACCGCCACTTTGCCATCTGCGAGCATTTTGGCATTCGGATGATTACGGTGCCTCTGGGCGAGACCGGGCCCGATATGGAGGTGGTGGAGCATTATGTCAACACCGATCCGCTTATCAAGGGCATCTGGTGTGTTCCCCGCTTCTCCAATCCAACGGGCATTGTGTATTCCGACGAGACGGTCGAGCGTTTTGCGGGCCTCAGCCCGGCGGCGGCGGACTTTCGTATCTACTGGGACAATGCCTACGCGGTGCATGAGCTGGTGGAAGACAGCCAATCCGCCGAGGCACCGCCGCTGCTCAGTATAGGGGATGCCTGCGAGCGCGCCTCCAACTCCGATATCTGGTATGAGTTTGCCTCTAGCTCCAAGATTACCTTTGCGGGGAGTGGCATTGCCGCTCTGGCGAGTTCGGAGGAGAACAGCAAGGCCATCACGGAGGCCCTGGGCTTTCAGACGATAGGTCCCGACAAGCTCAATCAGGAGCGTCACGTACTCTTCCTGCCCAATCTCGATGCGGTGCACGCGCATATGCGCAGACACGCCGCGCTCATCAAGCCCAAGTTCGAGCTCGTGCAGAGGGTGTTGGCCGAGGGGCTCGCGGGTACAGGCGTGGGGAGCTGGACCAGGCCCCAGGGAGGCTACTTCATCTCCTTTGACGGGCCTCCGCACACCGCCAGAAGAACGGTGGAACTGGCAGCCCAGGCAGGCGTCGTCCTCACCCCTGCAGGCGCTACCTATCCCTATGGCGCAGACCCGCTTGATGCCAATATCCGCATCGCCCCCACCTATCCGGGCCTCGACGAGCTACAAGAGGCGGCGGAGGTGTTCGTAGTGTGCGCACGCACTGCGGCGCTGGAGCAGCTGGTTAAGGCATAAGGGGGAGCGGGAGTGCGTGCTCCGCCCTTGGAGGGAGCGGCGGTGCCCACTCGTCCCCCGGGCAAGGCCCACGACTCATCACGCATACAAGTTATACCCCGTATCCTCCACCTCTTGCGGCGTCAAGACCTTGTATCCACCGGCCGGGGTCCACTCGACCCAATTCGCGTCACCCTTGAAATAGAATAAAATCAGTTGTCCGGACGTGGAAAACGTTATAATCCTGATATTGTCAAGGGAGCCTTCGCCTCTATTCCAGATGGTGGATCCAGTCAGCGTGTCTATCACGTCTCCCACGTCAGTCTCGCCTCCGGTTGCCGGATAGGCCTCCCAGGGGACTTCAGCAAGATGGGTGGAGCCGTTCCATGTAGTTTCTGCAAGTTCATTGAGGTTGCCCCCGTGGACCATGATCTCCGTCCCCATGGTCTGTAAGGCGCGCTGGGTGTCACGTGCCTCACTGACGGCCTGTTGCTCCTGTGCTTTCTCGATGTAACCGGTCAGCGCCGGCACTGCTATGCCCGCGAGTATACCCAGTATGACGATGACGACGATGAGCTCCACGAGTGTAAAGCCCTTCCTTCTTTCCTTCAAGATCCGTGCCCTGCTCTTCAACACCGTTGCGTTCATTCTGTTCACCCTCTTCTGCATGTTAATTCCCCGTCCACTTTTGCTATCCTGTCCAGATTATTCGTACCTTTTATCTGACAACGAGCATTATACACTATAAAGCCAGCCAGCGAAAGACCCACGAGGCGTGCCAGCCTGAAAGGTGCCTATTGAAAAGGTAGGTTTATAGTAGCCAGGTGCCCTTAAGGCCCTGTGCTCGCAATGACAATAAGGGGGATTCTGAAGAGACACCAGGCGCTCGGTGCAAGACGGTAACAATCGGCGCTCGTGGGGCAAGAGAGACGGGGCTATGAGCGAGCACTTCAAATCGGCAGCTGTGTTACACTTGCCATCAGGCAAACACCCTGCCTACGCAGGGCTGTATGTAGCACCACCCCACAAGGAGATGCTCTACCAGTGGGTAGCACACACCAGGACAAGAGACGAAAGCGAAAGAGAGGTACACATGATGTTTGCAGCAAAGACACAGACC
>JAISEO010000014.1 GCA_031264075.1 Coriobacteriales bacterium
GCAGTAATTTGCCGATTGATGGCGTGTATCCTCGGCGCAGACTCTCCAGTAACACAATGCTCTCAAGCACCCCCGGTATCAGACGATCACGAAAACCCTCCAGCATGAAGGGCAGGGAATGCTCGCCGGGAAAGAACTTCTCCTGAGTTTTGAGTAGTTCCTTACCACGCTGGTCGAAGCGAGGAATCCGGTGAAGTACAAAAGCTTCGCCGTCTCAACGTGAAACCTATCAGGAAAGATGCGCTCCCACTTGCTATGAGCACTGCCACCATCGCCAGCAGACCTGCGGTAGCTATCGTATCTCCAGTCTGGGGGAGCACGGACGGGTGGGGGCTGGGGTGGGGGCTGGGGCTGGGGCTGGGAGGCACAGGGCACAGATCGCCCGGTTGGTTAAGCGTTGCCACTGCTGTTGCACGCAACACCCAACTAGTGCTCTCGTAATAGGAAAAGCCTGCCGTATACAGTGCCCCACGATGCGCCGTACTGGCGACACTGTACAGTTGTGAATACGAGACGCGCTTGGCAAAGGGAGCAAACGAAGCGCTACTATTAAAGTTTGCGGCATTCAGGAGATAGGCATCATGATCCTCAACTGGAGCAAGGCTCTCCTCAAGCAGAGACAACGCTTCATGAGCAGCGCCAGTGCCTGAGACGAGCGCACTGGCCCCGCTGAGTAGTATGCCAGCCGCTACGGGGGCAGTTGCCACACTGTTGGCTCTCGCGCTGTCCAAGGCAGGCAGGGTAGCGCTCATATCGGTAACCTTACCGGTGGGCCAGGCAATCATCTCAGTCGCGGTGCCATCGTACTGGGTGACAAAGAGGGTATTTTTGTGTACCGCAACGGAGAGCGTGATCGCATCGCCGGGCGTTTTGAGTGTAGTAAAGGGCGTCACGGTGTTGGTGGCAACGTTATACACCGATACCTGGTCAAGCATGGTATACTCCCCCGCCTCGTCATACACGCGGCCCCCCACCAGGAGTAAAGAGCCATTGCAGTTTGCCAGCACGGGGACTATGTAGTCCAAAGGCAGGGTCCTGCTTTCCCAGGAGTTTGTAAGCGGGTCATAGAGCAACAGTACCTGTTGGCCAATGGCAACGTCTTCCTGAGATTTTAGCGCGGTAACGGCCAGTTTGCCCTCAAAGGTAGTGACAGAAGGGATGTCAGCAATCAGGGGCAAGTCGGCGCAGCGCCGCCAGACACCCAACGTGGGGTTGAGCTGCCAGAGCATGGTAGTACATCCTTCTGCTGCCGCGTTGTCGTCGTTGGGTAACACATAGAGCATGCCACCAAGCCCAACCATGGCAATCTTACTAACCGCCTCAGGAAAACCAGCAGCAAAGGGAAACGCGTAATCTTTCTCAAAGAGTAGCGTGCCCTGCTCGGCAGGAGGTGTGGCGAGATTCAGAAGAAAGCTCTTTTGTCCGGTGCGCACACCCGCACCCATACCAGACGTAACCCTGACCTCGTGTATGCCACTTGCAAGCTCAGTGGGGCAGAGTACGGTTATGACTGTGTCAGTCCAAGATACTGTGGTCGCCGGCAAGCCTCCTATGGTCACAGTGCCTGTACCGATACCGAAATAGTAGCCGTGCAAGGTGACAAGGTTGCCTGCAGGAGTCTGTGTTACCTCTACCGAATTCATAACAGGGGTGAAGGTTCCCGCTGCCGCAACGGCAAGATCGAGCTCGCCACCTGAGGTGCAAAACACGTCAAAGCCCTCTACCGGCCGCACGCAGGCAGCAAGGGTTGCCGCGCGGAGCAGGGCTTTGGCGGAGGGTGCCAACGCAGTGCCTTCGCTTTCAGACAATATCATGGCAGCTCCCGCCGCCATCGGGGTGGCCATGGAGGTTCCGGATGCGTACAGGTAGGGAATTGCCGCCCCGTCCACCCCAAGCCCTACAGCGTCGATATACAGAAAATCCGTGTCCAGGAGCGACTGGTCGGGATTTGTGCTTGTCAGGAGTATCTCCAGGGTCAGAGCGCTAAAGTCAGAATCATAGACGGGCTCGATGCCCTGGCTCTTAAAGACATCAAAATCAAATAACACCCGACCCCATCCGTTGCGTCTGATTGTCGCATCAGCAGATATTGTCTCTTCCGAGCCGTCCTTGTTTTTAGCATTCAGGAATATCACTACGTCGCACGCGGCAACCTCAGTGCCAGGAAGAAATGACAGACTAAGATATCGCGCCGCCTCCAGCTCTGGTCCCGACATAAAAAGCCTTGCCTTAAACATGCGTGTGCTCGTTGCTTCTTCCCTGTTCTCCATGTCGCTCAGGGCCACTTGCCAGGAACCATGTTCTGCCGCTACGCCCGCATTGTTGTCATAGTAGGTTGCCGTATCCCTGTCTCCGATTTCCGCATCCTCATTGTCATAGGTCTTAAAGAGAGGAGTGCTTCCGGTGAAACTCTCATACACGAGGTTCTTTTCTGCAGACGTGTCGCTTACCGCCTCGGGCAGGTAGTTGTTCATAGCGGTGGGTAGCGTGGAGAGGATGGTGCTTCCCGGGGCGATGATGTTGGTTGTGGCTCTGCCGTAATTGCTAAAGTACGAGAGGGCACCGTCCATGGCGGAAGCCCCGACGATAACAACATAGGGATTGCCTTGCAGGATGCTGCTGTCTTCGGGATACACATCGATATTGGTGCTTGCGTTGCCCGCTGCCTTAACCGTTATCGCCCCCAGCTCGCCCAGCTTGGTTGCCGCGAGCAGAAAGCTCTGGTTCAAACCTGGGCCGCCCCAGGAGTTGCTGATGACCCTGAGGTCCAGGCCGCCCTCCACGGCATCCGCCAGATACTCGTAGCCCCTCAAAGAGTCGGCGCTGCCTCCCCTGCCTTCAGCATCCAGCGTCTTGACGGCCACCAGCTGTGCGCCAGACACAACGCCGCTGGTGCCAAACCCGTTCCACTCAGAGGCTATGATACCGGCACAATGCGTGCCATGCATGAAGTCGTCCATCGGATCGGTAGGGTCTTCACCCTCCAGGGTGTTATAGCCGTATGCCCCGCCGTAATCACAGAAGTCTGTCATGTCCGCATGCATGATGCCATTCAGGTCGGGATGGGTGTAGTCTATGCCGCTGTCTACGACCGCTATCGTACCCGAGGCGTTTTCTTTGCCTGCGTCGTTCCAATCAGGTGGATTGATGTCAAAGTCGAGTTCCTTGGAGCTGCTCATCAGGGCCGCATCGGTGTTGGCCATGCTCCACTGATAATCCGTCAGGGGCTTGATATCAGCGGGAGAAAGCGAGTTGAGCGTGACAAGACCGGCACTGCTTTCAATGGGCGGTAGCTCGTAGGTATAATTGGGCTCTACTGACAACACGCGCGGGTCGTCCCAGAGCAGGACCAAGAGCTCCTCGGTGCTCAGATTCTCACTTTTGATGTACTTGATGACAACCGTCTCTGCTGCCGTTTGCACGGCAAGGGAAGCGGCGTTTTGCTCAAGTGGCTTCATCTCTGCTTCTGAGACCCCTTCCACCGACTCCTGGTAGGTTTGCACGGTGGTGGACATGAGGGTCTCTGCTTTGGCAAGCATATCAACCGCGAGCGTCTGCACGCCGCTTTGCTCTACCGCGGTGTCCACGATGGCGATGACCTCGCCTTTGGCGTAGGGTCCCGCGCTGAGGAGCGCCGCCCTCTCGTTCGCCTGCTTTTCGGCAGGAGAAGGCGTATCGGTGGCCCAGGCATACTCAGACCCTGCAAGGCCAAGGGGCATAAGCGACAGCACCAAGGCCAGGCTCACCGCCAAAGCGATACCGTTCCTGAAATTCGAAGCTGCCTTTTTGGGAGAAATCATGTCTGCCCCTTTCTGTCTTGTGTCCTGTCTATTCTAACAGTCCCACAGACGTCACATTCCTGACGTTCTTGGCAGATAGTGTTGTACGACTCTGCTATACTTCCTTTTGCCAAATCTTCACAGAACTCGCGTTCTTGCGTATTTTTAGTATGAGCAGTCATGCAGAAGGGCATCTGCCCATCTCAAGGACTGCTTATGCGAGTCTCTTTGAAGGTTTGGCGACCACGGGTGGATGCCCTTCTTCCTAGAAGTGCCCCTAAGAGTTCCGCAGGCGCCAAACCGAAACTCCTGTTTCTGCTTCCCGTGGAAAACCAATATGGTTAGGTTGACGCTTGAAAAAGAGCGACGGTAGTAGTGAGTGACAGAGGAAAGGATGGTATATGAGCGATGATACGTCGCGCGTAGAGAATGGCTCACTGGAGCTGACGGGTGACGGGGATACCCTGCAAACGGAGCCGACGGACAATCACCCGAAGAACTGGCCACGTACAGCGGCTCTGTTCCTCGTCGGCCAGGCCATCACGTTGTTCGGCACGATGATAACCGGACACGCTATCAGCTGGTATGTCACGCTCCAAACCCAGTCGGGCCTGGTGCTGATGCTTTTCTCTGTCGCGATGATGGTGCCGATGGCGGTTGCGTCGCCGCTTGGCGGCGTCTGGGCCGACCGTTACAACCGCAAATACCTGATAAATCTTGTTGACGCCATTATCGCCGGTGTCACCCTTGTCATGGCGCTTCTGTTTTCGGCGGGCATAGAATGGCTCGGTTTACTGTTGTTCTGTACTCTTGTGCGCGGTTTGGGCCAAGGCATCCAGATGCCCACGGTCACCGCGCTCTTACCTGATATCGTCCCCGCCAGCCAGCTCGTCCGCGTCAATGGCTTCAACTCCGCCATCCAGTCGCTCTCAATGTTTGCCTCACCGATGCTGGCGGCGGCATTGCTGACGTTTTTTCCCATTCAGATATTGATGTACCTGGATGTGGTAACGGCCGCCATTGGCATCGCCATCGTATTTCTTTTCGTCCATACCCATAGGGGCTGGCGCAGACATCCAGCCGCGGTGCCCGAGGCCGCAGTGCCCGAGGTCGCAGCAGCGGAGACCGCGGTACCCGAGGTCACGGCAGCGGAGGCCGCAGCACCCCAGACCGGCTTTTTCTCGGAGTTTAAGGCCGGCCTGCGTTATATGAAGACCCACCACTTTATCATGGCATTCATGCTTATGGGCATCATCTTCAACATCTTTGCCACCCCGCCTGCCATGCTCACGCCCCTGCAGGTCACGCGGGATTTCGGTGCGGACGCCTGGCGGCTCGGCGCCATCGAAGTTGCCTTTTCAGTCGGAATGATGCTGGGCGGAGTGGTTATCGGCATGTGGGGCGGCTTTAAGAACCGCAGCTACACTATGGCGCTTTCAACGCTTTTGTTTGGGCTGGGTACCATCGGATTGGGACTGCTTGGCAACTTCTGGGTCTATCTCGCCTGTATGGCCTTTGCGGGCCTCACCATGCCTTTATTCAATGCACCGATGATGGCCGTCCTTCAAGAAAAAATCGAACCCGACTTTATGGGGCGCGTATTCTCGG
>JAISEO010000040.1 GCA_031264075.1 Coriobacteriales bacterium
GTCATGATATAGCCATCCTCGAGCACGAGGAACTCGTTTCCCGCGTCATCAAAGGTCAAAACGGAATAGTTCCCCTGCTTGCCAAAGGCCAGGGCCTCGCCAAACCAGATCTCGCCCGTGCCTTCCTTCATGATGTAACTCCCCGGCTGAAGATTGACGCGCTGCGTTGCGTTGGCGTTGAGGAACAGCGTGGCTACGAGCACATCGTCGCGGTATATCTTGTAGTACGCACCGCCTTCGGAGTAGTTATACACGATGTCGAGGGGGCACTGCTCGGAATACGTGCCCTCGGCCTGAAACAGCACACCGGTTGCCGGAAAGGGCTGCGTGCAGCCGGCGGCCCGGTCGGCAGCGTCCGAATAGTTGCCCAGCGCAAGAAAGGCTCGATAGGCATCCTCGAGATCGCCCTCCGTAAACAGCTCATCCGCAAGGGCGTAATCGCACCGGTCGATCCATTCGCTCACATCGGGGATATCGCTGGAGAGCAGGCCGGAAAACGCGGTTCTGGCGTCCTCAAAACTGCCCTCTTCGTAGAGCGCCTTGGCGTCCTCGTATAGGGCATGGGTGTTGCTGGTCTGAGCCCGCTCCTCGGCGTCTCGATACTCGCCCAGATCGCTGAAACCACTGCGGGCCACCCCATAATCACCCGCCTCAAAGGCAGCCGCGGCCTCGTCGTAGGCCTGTGCGCGAGATACTTCCTGAAAGACGAAGAAGCCGGCGACACACAGGAGGATAAGCGCGAGCACGATGAGCGTGATAAGCAGGGGCTTCCTGCTTCTCCTGGTAACGGGGGCGGGAGCTGCCGCGAAGGGCGGGGGTGCAGCCTGGGGTGGAGGAGGTGGCGCAGAAGGTGGAGGAGGAGTTGGAGTGGGAGTTGGAGAGGGAGTTGGAGAGGGAGATGGGGGCAGGATCGGCTCGACAACGGGGCCGGGCGGAGGAACAGCACTCAAAATAGCTTCGCCCGTTGGGCCAGGAGGAGGCAAAGGAGCAGCACTCAAGACAGGGTCGCCCGTTGGACCGGGAGGAGCGGGAGGAACAGCATCCAAAACCGGTGCACCGCTGGGCGGGGGCACTGCTGCGGCGCTTTCCAGAACGGGTGCGCCCTGTGGCGGTGGCGGAGCAAACGGAGCGAAATCGTCAGACATGGGAGCTTCTCCCCTCTCTACCCACCGAGAAAATACCGTTGGATGTCTGCATTGGTGGCTACAACAAACAGCAAGAGCATAGCAGCCAGACCGGCAAAGGACAGTCCGTTGACCACGCGCGCTGGCAGGCGGCGGCGCGTGACGCGCTCGATGGTCTCGATGACTATCTTGCCGCCGTCTAGCGGCGGTATGGGAAGCAGGTTCATGAGGCCAATGGATATGGAGAGCGCGGCAACGAGCAGGATGAAGGTGAAGGGCCCGGATGCCGCCGCCGAGCTTGCCTCCATGGATATGCCCACGACGCTGGAGGTCTGCCCTATGGTGTTTGCGAAGGTCGCCGGATTCAGCAGCTGGAGAATGGCTCCCAGCGTAAGGCCGACGAGCGAAACCGAAACCTCCGCGGCACGGAAGAAGTCGATGGGCTCGTGCCTGATACGCGAGGTAACCCCTATCATCGGGCTCCCCGCCTCGCTCTCAGCCAGAGTAAGCACCGCGGTGAGCTTGTAACCGTCGTGCCGGTATCCCAGCACCACCTCGTCTCCCGCCTCGTACTGCTGCACCGCGCTCGTAAAGTCCTGCCAGCTTTGCAGAGGCACCGCGTTGAGGGAGACGATCTCATCGCCCGGCAACACGCCCGCTACCGCCGCAGGGGAGGAGGGCACCACGCTGTCCACGGTGGTGGTGGGGGCCTGCGTGCCGTTTACCATGAGCAGCGTTATGAGGATGGCCATGGCCACGAGCAGGTTGGAGAACGACCCGGCAAGCAGGATGACAATCCGCTTCCACCAGGGCAGCGAGGCATAGGTGCGTGTGTGCTCGGAGGCCAGGAAGGCCTTGAGGTCGGGGATGTAGCGACTCTCGCCCTCTTCGTATCGGACACCGTCTATCGTGGCCTCCGCGATATCGTAGTGGTACAGCCCCCGTGCCCGGTAGCGCCGGACCGTGCCCCAGTCGTCGAGCGTGTTGAGGTGGGTGAGCAGGTCAAAGTCAAGGCTCTCGCCGGCCCGTTCGGCCCGCTCCAGGCAGATCGTGCCAAAATAGCTGATAAAGGCCAACGCCTTTTCCAGATCGGTGCCTGCCGCACCCTTCTCCATGCCCGCAATCATGCAGTAGCCGCCGAGGGGTACCACCGTCACGCCGTAGTAGGTCTCCTTACGCTTAAACGCCAGCTTGGCCCCCGGAAGCCCGATCATGAACTCCTTGACACGCACGCCAAAAGCGCGGGCAGCCAGATAATGACCGCCTTCATGGATAAAGACGATGCTCGTGAGGAGGACCAGGCCCCAAAACACGGTCGTGAGGATGTCAGTCAGGCTGCTCAGGGTAATCATGTTTTACTTTTATTCAAAATGCGATTTCCAGAATGCAATGATATGCTCAGCATTCAATGCAAGGTATGTCTCGATCTTTTTTATGCGATGTGCGGGGATCCTCGCTTGGTTATGCGCTATCTCAATACTGTCGGAGCGTACCCAGAACTTGCTGTTATTCTGTGGTGAGCCGGTTTTTGCAACATGCACGTGGATAGGCTCATCGCCTTCATTCGAATAGATGAAGATGGCATAGTCAAGGAAATACGAATACCGAGGACTCATGCAGTCGAAGCGTCTCGTGCAAGTTCGAAGATCAAGACTGAGTTTCGTTTGATATAGTCGAGAAGATCGTTAAGCTGATTTGATGAGAATCCGTAGCTCCGGTTGAATTGAAAGAAGGGCAGTACGCCTTCGGCAAAATAGAACGGTTCTCGATGTCCCTGGACTTCCTGTTCAACATAGAAGGGAACCGTATCGATGCCATTGACACTTTTTATATCGCTAAAGGTTACGACAATGCCGTTGCTGTCCTCTGAATAAAAATGTTTCATAGCCATGGCTCTCCTCTTGCTCATCGGCTCATAGTGGGCAGATTCCTTGGAGAAAGTATAGCACGCAAGCACCGGCGAAGCCGCTGCACAGTTCTACTCCTCGGTAGTGGACCCCGGACGTTCTGCCCAGACGTATTGGTTGACTTCAAACTGTGTGCAGAGATGGCTTTTTGCGTTATAGGTGCTCGGATCGCCAAACAGCGCCGCGTTGTAGTCTGGATAGGGCACGAAGCTGTGGACTTTGCCTGTTTCAAAGCCGGTGGTGTGGGAGATGGTTATGCCTACGCCCTTATCAGGGACGTTCAAGCTGCCTACGCCTATGCTGGTGTCGTTGTAGATGAAGATACCCGCTGCGTTGCCATAGGGGGAGTCAGTGGTCATGCCCAGCTCGATGTTGTCCGGGTTGTCGTCAAGGGCGTTGAGGGTAAAGTTGCTGTTGAGGTTGAGGGTTCCGGCGCAGTAGATGTTGCCCTTGATGGTGCAGTTGCCCGCAATCGTGAGCGTGGCGCCCCGGTTGACATAGATGTTGCCGGTGATATCTGCGCCCGCCTCGATTATCAGGCTGCCACCGGTCTCTACGACGATGCCCTTGTTTTCCTGGGCGTTGAGCACCGCGCCCCAGGCAATGGCAAGTTCGTGGTTGTTCTGCACGAGGATGCTGCCACTCTGCAAACGAACCCTGGATGCGGCGGTGGAATCGTTCGTCCAATGGCCCGGGCCCGCGATACGGGAGTGCCGCCGCGTCTGGCCCTCGCCGGGGTCGGCGAAGATGAAGTCGTAGCTGGTGAAGATAAGGTCTTCCTTTTTGCTGAACGGAATCAGCGTGCTTGCATTATTTGCGAAGGTAGTATCATCGAAGATCGTGCCGATGTTCGTATTGCGCTTGGTATACAGTGTGCCCGAACCGATAGTGTAGCCGGTGTTCATCTCGAACTTTTTCTGCGAAGTATCGGTGAGGTAAAGACTCAAGCCATTGTTATAGAGAAGCCGTTGAGGCACTGGCTCTGCGTCGCCTGAATAGTAGGCAGCCAGGGTAATATCGGGCCAGTCACTCTCAGTAAAATGCTCATCATACGGATGATCCAAGGTATAATACACGAGTTTTCCGGCGAAATATCCTGTTTCGGTGAGAAGGACACCCTTGTGGCCCTCTACATTATAGGGAAAGCCGCCATCAATTCTCTTGTTGGTATCCGTGCCTATCATCTCGGAAGTAATCGGCGCGATCCCATTATCTACCATAGCCGTGCTGTTCTGGGTTATGAGGAATGTGCCGCGCGTGGGATCCAGTCCAACATAGGCCAGATCCTTAAAATCGTACAGTGCCGACAGATACTTATAACTGTAATTGCGCCGGACGGTCTTGGTACTCCCATTATAATCGCCCGCGGCCACTGAGAGCAGGTCGAACTTATAGTTAACAGGTGTTACGGACACAGGGGGACGAACTTCGAAGTAGGACCACGGTTTATTATCACCCGCAGCACCGTAGCGGAACTCCGGCATCCACGTTGCCTCTTTGGCCAGGTCGGGCAGGTTCGCTACGTCCTCAAGCGCGGCGGCTATGCCGGCCTCGCTGTAGTCAAAATCGGTCTTGATGGCGTTGAAGTGCGAGAGCTGCTGAAGGTAGAGTGAGGTGGAGAGCGTCTCCTGGGTATCCGCGTAGGTGGCCGTCGTCGTGATTTTCAGCTCATTGCAGACTTTTGAGGTAAACTCCACCGTCGTGGTGGCCGTGCCCATGTTACCGCCCAGATCCGCCTCGCTGTAGTCCTGTACCTCGGGGTATTCAGCAGAACCATCAGCGAGATACGCAGTCTTGAGGTTCTGGATGAACTCGTAGGGCTCTTGTACCGCAGCGTAGTTATCCGGCGCATCAAGAGGATCGAGGGAGTCCGGTGCCGGCACGCCACTGAGCCAGTTGACTATGCGCGCGTTGACGGACTGCGCCGTGTAGTAGGCCTGCGTCTGCGTGCGGTTGAGCGTAGTAGCGTGAAAGTTGAACGAGATGATGGCCCCGATGGAGGCAATCACCAGCGTGAGAACGATGGCGACAATCATCACCCAGGTGAGGGTGGAGCCACGGGTCTCCGGTATGCGGGCCCTGCCCCTGCGCGTGTCCTCTGTTGCTCTCATGCCCATATCATCACTCCTGCCCTCACGGGAAGTGCCGCCCTGCCCTGGTGTTCCGCTGCCTTGTGTTGGCTGCCGTGTCGCCGTTCTCATGCCCATGCCTCCCACGCTAGCTGCCAGAAGGTGGCGAGGTGCCCACCCAGCTGATGCGAACATAGCCGTTGTCCCTGGGCGCTTGCAACTTGTCGTCAGGATTTTTTGAAGTCGGATCGGGAATAGTGTTGACGGTATCGCCGCCGATAAGCCTGGCCACGCGGAGCCAGTGCGAAGGACGCAGGAGATACGCGTCTTTCGCCACAGAATCGGTCCACGCGGTGTGGGTCGCCTGGGTAAAAATCCAGCCGGAACCGCCACCGCCGCCATCAAAGGAGCCGGCACCCCCACCGTACCAGCCGCCTCCACCGCCGCCGCCGGTAAGTGGTGTCGCATACGTAACAGAAGCGCCCTGCCCGAAGCTGCCGTTGGGGCCAGCCGGTACTTCACTGGAAGAGACCGTGAGCGTGCCTGTTGCACCGCCGCTACTCTGTGTACCGCCGATACCAAAGCGTGGAGAGACTCTTCCTCCCTCTCTGCCCGTTGTGCCGCCGCCCTGCCCGCCAAAGTCTTGATTGTCCGGATTGGCAGGCCGATCCGCCCCATCATGGTTGCTTCCTGCGCCACCGCCGCCACCAGCGACGATGACGCGGGCATACATACTGTCAGTATTGATACGCACATCGGAGGCGCCGCCGCCGCCGCCCTGCCTGTACCCCTCCGTTGTGGTATAAGAACCAGCAGTGCCGCCGCCATTGTAACCACCGGAGGCATTACTCGCTTCAGACTCGCCCTGTGTGCCTGCATAGAGATAAAGGATCGTGCCCTGGGTGAGCCGAACCATGCCTGTGGCATAACCACCAGAGCCACCTTGGCTTTCTGTCGGACCTCTGCTTGTATTGTTGTTTTTACTGTCGCCCCCCCGTGCTCCCCAGACCTCGAGCTGGTAGTAGCCCGTCGTCTGCACGATGTATTGCTTGTGGGGCTCGGTGGCAGCACCACCGTCCAGCACGACGGTGGCGGGAGGCGTGCTGGTGCCGGGTTCAAGTACCGTGTAACTGCTCAGGTCTCCGCTGTAGGTGCCGGCAGTACCCGATATCGTGGAATTGCCGAGCTTGAGCTCCAGAGCGTCGGACAGGGCGTTGGGCTTGTCATCGGAGGCAAGGGCCGCCTCAACCGCCGCGTTGTCGGCGCGTACCTGGTCGTTGCGCTGCTGCACGCCGGCCATGCCGAGTACCGCTGCCACCACCGAGGTGGCGACCACAGCCAGGATGGCAAAGGAAACGATAATCTCCACAAGGGTAAAGCCGCGCTGTGTCGCGCCCTGGATGGTATTGTGCTGGTCTTTCGCCGTGCTCCACATACATAACCCCTCATGCCCACTCTTGCCGGTACGTACTGTGAGAGAGTATACCACGATTCCTGCAAGCAGAAAAGGACCAGTGGTGAATCCACAGGCCTGTTGTCTCAGTACAGGCCCAGATACTGCTCAAACTCGGCTTTGTCGGTTACGGCGTTCTCCGCGGTCTCACGGCTTATGAAGCCCTGCTTCACGAGCCTGGCCAGGTCGCCTCCGAGGGTGTGCATCCCCACGCCGGCCCCGGCCTGCATGGCCGAGGACAGCTGATGGAACTTGCCCTCCCGTATCTGCGCGAGCACGGCGTCGGTTCCTATGAGAATCTCGGTGGCCACCGTGCGCCCGCTGTTGTCTGCGAGCGGCAGGAGGGTCTGCGTGATGATGCCGCGCAGTACCCCGGAAAGCTGTGAGCGGATCATGCCCTGGCTGTGCGAGGGGTATACGTCCACGATACGGTCGATGGTCTGGGCGGCACCCGTGGTGTGCAGGGTGGAGAACACCAGGTGGCCCGTCTCGGCGGCGGTAACAGCGGCGGAGATGGTCTCATAGTCGCGCATCTCGCCCACGAGGATGACGTCGGGGTCTTCACGCATCGCGGAGCGCAGCGCGTCGGCAAAGCTCGCCACGTCGCGGTGCAGCTCGCGTTGGTGCACAAGACAGCGCTTATGCTGATGCACGTATTCGATGGGGTCCTCGATGGTGATGATATGGGCGGCCCGCTGCACGTTGATATAGTCGATCATCGCCGCGAGCGTCGTGGACTTACCCGAGCCGGTAGGGCCGGTAACCAGCACGATGCCCCGCGGCTCGTCGGAGAGACTCTGGATGACCGGCGGCAGCCTGAGGTCCGCCAGCGTGGGAATATCGTCGCGCAGCATACGGATGGCGGCCGCCAGCTCGTTCTGCGCGTGATAGACGTTGACGCGGTAGCGGTTTTCCTGGGCGTCTGAGAAGGAGAAGTCCAGGTCGCGCCCGAGTTCCAGCTCTTCCTTCTGCACGGCGTTGAGCAGGGAGAGGATGGTCTCGCGGTAGTCGGCTGCCGTGCCGCTGAAGGGCCCTGGCTTGAGTTGGCCCAGATGGCGGAAGGTCGGCACCTGCCGGGCGGTGATGTGCAGGTCGGAACAGTCGTTTTGACGCGCGTACTGGGTGAGTTGCTCTATGGTTATAACTGGCATACCGCTCCCTTACTTTTGTGATTGAGCGGAGTTGGGAAGATCCCTCGACTCCGCTACGCTCCGCTCGGAATGACAGTGGGGGTGTGCCAGGATCCGCTCGGAATGACAATGGGGTTAATCTACTGTCTCGCCTATCTTCATGAACTCCTCCATGGAGGTTATGCCGTCGAGCACGAGGAGTTTTGCCCTGTCGCGCAGCGTGCTCATATGCAGTTCGTTGCGCGCGTAGTCGTAAATCTGGGACATGGGGGTGCCCTCGGCAACCAGGCGTTGCATACGCTTGTCCACGGGCACTATCTCATGGATGGCGGTGCGGCCCTTGTAGCCGGTGTTGTTGCAGATATGACAGCCCCTGCCCACGACCAACCGCGGTATCTCGGAGGCCTCCGCGCGCAGGTTGAGCAGGTCCATCTCGCTGGGGGCATATTCCTCCTTGCAGTGCTCGCAGACCTTGCGCACAAGGCGTTGGGCCACGAGTCCCACGACGGAATTGCCGACGAGGTAGTTGGGCACGCCCATATCCTCCAGGCGTACGAGCGAGGTGAGGGCGTCGTTGGTGTGCAGCGTCGAAAGCACCAGATGGCCGGTAATGGCGGCGCTCACCGAGATGGAGGCCGTCTCGGCGTCGCGGGTCTCGCCCACCATGATGATGTCGGGGTCCTGACGCAGGAGCGAGCGCAGCCCGCTCTCAAAGGTCATGCCCGCCATGACGTTGACCTGTACCTGGTTGATGCCCTCGATGTTGCGCTCCACCGGATCCTCGATGGACGAGATGTTGACCGGACGCTGCTTGAAGCGCTCCAGCGCCATGTACATCGTGGTGGTCTTGCCGGAGCCCGTGGGGCCGGTGAGGTAGATGATGCCGTTGGGGTTGGCGAGTATCTGCAGGAACTTCTCAAAGTCCTCTTCTATCATGCCAAAATGATCCGCGTGATCGATGGCCGTATTGGTGGTGAGAAAACGCATGACCGCCTTCTCGCCGTACACCGTGGGAATAACCGAGATGCGCACGTTGAGGTCTACGCCCTCAAGCAACATGCGAAAGTGGCCGTCCTGGGGCAGGCGCTTCTCGGCGATGTCGAGATTGCTCATTATCTTGAGACGGACGATGAGGGCCGGGTGCACGTTGCGGGGGATGTCGGCATAGTGGATGAGCGCGCCGTCCACACGCATCCTCACCTTGCAGGTGTTGGCAAAGGGCTCAAGGTGCAGGTCGGAGGCGCCGGCCGCAAAGGAGCGTATCATGAGTGAGTTGAGGAGGTTGACCACCGGGGTGGTGTTATCGCCTATCTCCATGAGGTTGATGTCATCAATCTCCGGCAGAGCGGCAACCCCGGTGTTCATCTTACCGATGGCGGCCATGGCCTCCACCTCGGTGTAGTAATTCTTGATGGCCTGCTGCACCGCGACCGCATCGGCGATGCCGAGCCTCACGGGCTTGCCGAGTACCTGCTCTATCTCATTGATGGCGAACATGTTGAGGGGATCGTCGGTGACGAGCGTAACCGTGCCCTCCTCCTCGTGGATGGCAATGGCCGTAGCCCGCTCAGCCAGCTCCCGCGGCACCTCGCCTACGGTCTTGGCGTCGATGACCGCCGTGAGCAGGTTGATGATGGGATAGCCGGTCTTATGCGAGAGTGCCTGCTGAAACTCCTTCTCGGAGACAAAGCCCAGGTCTATGACGGCCTGGCCGAGCCGTACGTCGTGTTGCCTCTGATAGGCCAGGGCCTCGTCTATCTGCTGGTCGTTGACGTAACCATACTCCTTGAGGAGGTCGCCTATACGAACCTGTCTGGGATCTGCCATTCCTGCTCCTTTGTTGCTGTGTGCCTCGCTTTGCCGGCTGGCTGCCGTGCTGTCCAACCGTATTTCTTCGTCCTGTGCCCCGGGCCTGTTTTTTCAGTCTAGGGCTGCTTGAGTTCGGCCCCGATGCTGACGTACATCTTCAGGCTCACCGTGTAGGGCTTTTTAACCGCTTCTTCCGCTGCCTCTTCTGCCGCGGTGCCCAGAACGGGCGGCGTGTAGGTGAGGCTGGTTATCTTGAGCCAGCTCAGGGGCAGGATCCTGTCGATGAGGGCAAAGTAGTTTGCGTCGTTGCCTACCATGCTCAGCTGCACCGTATAGACCAGCGCCTGGGCCTCAGCGGCCGGAGCAGCGGTGCCCGCAGAAGCAGCACTCTCTGTGCCTTCTCCGCCGGAGCCCAGAACCGCGGCACTCGTGCCCGCAGCACTCGCGTCGCCAGCACCCGTGCCGTCAGCACCGCTCGCGTCAGCAGGAGCCACGCCAGCGTCCGATGGCACGCCCGTCTCCCCTCCAGCTGTGGCGTCGGGAGAACCGGCAGCCGGTTCTGCTGAGCCAGCGTCCGTAGTTGCGCCCTCGGCGCTTGCGGAGGCTTCGTCAGTGGGCAGTTCCCAGGAAAGCCCGCCCGCGTCATACCTGCCTACGGTCTCCACCGTAGCGGGGTTGAGTGATATGGCCTGTGCGGTAAAGCCGCAGTCCTCAACGAGCGTGGTGAACATGCGGTCGATGTCCTCGGGGAGCTGCGGTGCCTGATATTTGAGCAGGGCCTCGACATGCCGCGACTCGGCAGAGGCAAGCAGCTGCTGGTTGTTGGCTATGGTGGCTATGGTCTGCTGGGTGCTTGCCTGTTCGCCCTCGAGCGTCCTCTGCTCGTCTTCGGCGCCAAGCAGGCCGTCGTGCGCGGGAAGCACCAGCAGAAAGACCAGCGCCAGCGCAGCACCGACGATGACAAAGGCCCAGATAAGGACCCGTTCGCGTGTGCTCAGCCGGCCAAGGGCTCGCTTGATGCTCTTGAAGACAGACGGCTTCTCGCCGAGCTGCTCGGGCTGTGCCTGTCCGGGCTGTAGAGCAAGGGAGCCGGGAGACCCGGGGGCGGGGGGCGTAAAGGTTGCCATGCTAGTTCTCCTCAGTCTCGGCGGCGGGAGGTTCTGGTGCCTTGAGCGAACACTCCACACTGAAGGTATAGCTCGGCTTGGTTTCCACAACGCTCCTGCCGGCCTCGCTGTTGCCCGTGCTCCCTTCGCCTGTCGTAGCGGAGGCGGAGCTGGAGGGGTGGGGGGAGGTATCCGAGCGGCTCGTGGGTGTAGAGAGCTGCGAGGCAACCGGCACGCTGCCGGAATAACCCAGATAGACCACGTCGCTGAACAGGCCGCTGTTGCGCAGCTGCGCGATAAAGGTCGAGATGGAGAGCACGTATTCTGTGGTGCCGCTGAAGGTGAGGGAGCCGGTGTCGCGCGTGTAGTTTATCGTAGAAAGCTGGATATTGGCGCCCGCGTACTCAAGGATCTGCGTGTACTGCGCCGTGGTGAGGTCGGGATACGAGGCCAGATTGTCAATGGGAGCGGCGGTGGTCTCCGCGAGTGCGGCCATGGACTTGGCCTCTGTGTCGGTGCTTTGGGCCTCGGCGAGCTGCCGGGTGGTGTCCGGCGAGTTGAGGTACTCCCGTATCGTGTCTGACTGTGCGTCTATCTGCGCCGTGGCCATGGAGAGGTAGGTAAAGGCCCCTACGCCCACCAGTACCACGAGCAGCAACACGCACGGCATGATAAGCGTGCTGGCGTTGATCTTCTTCCGGGTACGGCGCCCCACAAGCACCGTGAGGAAGTTGATCTCCTTCTGTCTGACAGTCTTAGCCATTCCTGCTCCTTTTGCAGATACCTTCTGCCTAGGCCCGCTTGACCAGAGCACCGAGATTGAAGAGAAGCATGCCCGGGTCAAACTGACGGTCCGCGGTAATCTTGTCCGAAACACTGACGACGCCACTGAGGTCAAAATGCTGCAGCGCGACGTTGAGATATTCAAAATCGGCCTTGAGCCTGTCGATGCCCTGCGGCGTAACGCCCGCGAAGAACACCTGGCCGAGCTCGGTCTGTCCGCGTTGCGCGCGGCTGAACTGCAGCATGGAGGCCAGGTTCTGGCCGATCTCCCCTATCCAGGCCTCGCTCCCCAACTCGCTGGTGAGACGATAGCCGTTAAAGAGGCGAAAGGTGCCATCCACAAACATGGCCACGGTCATGCGCGCGGCCTCGACCTGCGCCAGCATATAGGTCTGTCCGGTGAGCTGGGGCAGGAGGCTCACGAGTTTGATGAGTGCCTCAACGCCCACGCCTATCTGTTCGACGTTATACGTGGCCTGCACAAAAGCCCGTCGATAATCCTCTATCATCTCCCTGCTCGCACTGGCGGCCATTATCTCCACTCCCCCATTGGGGCCCCTCTGATTAAGGACGGTGTAGTCGTAGAGCGTGGTGCTCTCAAGTTCTGAGACATCCTCGTACTGCGTGAACTCGCGGCGGATAATCTCGCGTATCTGCGCATCGTCTACCGGGGGCACCTCCAGTATCTTGGTGACGATGTTTGCGGCCTGGATGATGATGCGCGAGGGGCTCGAAAGAAGCTGATTGGAGCCCGTGGCACCACCCTGGAGGTGGTATTCCTTGGCGATGGTGTCGAGGAAGTCGCACATGACGTCCACATTGGTGATGATGCCGTTGATCATCGCGCCGTCCGGCAGGGGTATCTGGCGAAAGTCGTCTACCAGGATGCCCGTTGCCGTAGCGGAACCCATGACCAGATTGAGCTTGTCCGGCGAGCAATAAAACGTGTTAAGCAAGACAGCTACCTCCTAACCAATGCTCGAATACATATTGAATATGGGCAAGAGCACCGAGATGATAACGCCAACCACCACCACGGCCATGATGATTATCATGAGAGGCTCCATCATGGTTACCAGGCGTTCTGTGGCCATCTCGGCCTCATAGTCAAACTGGTCGGCCACGCTGTCGAGCATGGCCTCGAGGCGCCCGCTCTCCTCCCCGATGGAGATGGTGGAGTTGAGCTTTCTGTCAAAGCCGTCCACAACAGACATCGACTGGCTCAGTGTACGCCCGTTGCCCAGGTTGTTGATTACCTCGTCAAACTGGCTCTCGATATAGGTATTGCCCACGGTGTAGCGGCCGATGTTGAGGCTCTGTATCATCGGGATACCGCTGACATAGAGCGAGGCGAGCGTCCGGGCAAAGCGAGCGGTATAGACCGTACGCACGAGCTTGCCGATAACCGGTATCCTGAGCTTGAAGTGGTCCCAGGCCTTGCGCGGCCCCGGGCGGCGGAATATTGCGATGATAGCGGCCACGCCCACGACGATGCCGGCGATGAGGAACAGCCAGTAATTGACGAGGAACGACGATATACCCATCATGATCTGCGTGGGAAGCGGCAGCTCCATGTCGCCGAAGACGCCCAGAAACGACGGGAGGACCAGCGTGAACATGACGATGACAACGCCCACGATCATCACCGCGAGGATGATGGGGTAGACGCTTGCCGACTTCATCCTTGAGTTGAGTTTGTACTGCTTGTCGTAGGTTATGGCCATTTTCTCGGCCGTTTTGTCGATGCCACCGGAGTTTTCTCCGGCACGCATCATATTGGTGAGGAGCGCGGGAAAGGCCTTGCCCTCGCTTTCCATGGAGTCGCTCAGGTTGACGCCCCGGCGCAATTCTTCGATAAGATCGTGGTAGACCTTTTTGATCTGGGGCTTGGCATCGCGCGCCTCGATAATCTGCATGGCGCGGATGAGGGTGATACCGCTCGCGAGCATGGCGGAGAGCTGTCGGCAGAAATCGGCGACTTCGTCGTCCTTGAGCTTCTTATGGGCGGCCTTTTTCTCCGAGAGCGAACTCGTGGTGAGGAACAGGCCGTTGTTGCGGAGCACAGAACTGAGCTGTGCCTCGTTGGCAACGTCAAGCTGCCCGACGCGACGACTCCCGTCGATGGCAACAGCACTGTATTTATACACCGGCATACGTACCCCTTTGCTGCGTTTTAACTCTGGTGTGCGGGGCTCTTATTATGGAGGTACCTGCAAGGACTCTTGCCCGTACTCTTGTAGGCGTTCTCGCAGAGGCTCCTGCAGGAACGCTGTTCAGTATAGCATAACGACAAACAATGCAAGCGCACATACCAGAATATCTCCCTCTTTTTAACGCTTTTTACGCTTTTTAACGCTGCCTGTAACACCTCATAGAACGCCTTTTCAGCCCAACTTCAGCCCAACTTCACTGCAAAGGCACCGGAACGCGGAACAGCGGTGCACCGTGCTATTCCTGTGGCACAAAGACGGTCACCACGGCCATATCCTCGCTGAAACCGACCTTTATCTCCGGTGCCACGATGCCCTCCACGTTGCCCGGATGAGCACACAGAGACGTTGTGGCGTCGGCATCGTTGCAATGATAATCACTATACAGTAAGGGGTAGCCCGGAAAGCCCTCAGTTGAAAAAAAGTGCACGATTCTCGATCTGACTATGGTATCAAAGCCGTCACTGCCGTCTATCATCCACAGGAGATTGGCCTTGAAGTAGCCCGTGCCCAGCGGCGTACCGTCCGGCTGCAAGCTGTTGTTGGCAAAGAGGTAGATGCCGCCGGGCACCCGCTCGCCTGTCTCGGCAGCCTGGCCGCCTCGTGCCGAAGCCGTGTTGCCTGCCTCCGAGGCCAGGGCCTGGGCATCGGCAGCAGAGCTGAGCTGGGCACCCGGACTCACGGCCACCGGGCTGCCATTGAGGACGAAGTTACCCAACACCTCAACCGTGCCGCCGCCAAATGCGTAGATATTGCCGTTGATGATGGCGTTCTCCCCTATTTGGAGTGTGCCGCCGTTGCGCACCTGAATGCTCGTGTTGAGGATTATCCTGCCACTGTCCGTGTCGGAAAGCACCAGCGTGCCGCCGTCTACGATGATGGCGCGGGGGCTGAGCTGGACGGTGCCCTCCGTGGCTGCGGTAGTGGCTGCGGTGTCCGTGCCGGAAGCGGGGGCTGAGCCGCCTGCCGAGCCGCCTGCCGAGCCGCCTCTGCCCAGGAGCGAGTTGGCCGAGCCCACGGTTCCCGAGCCTACGACGAGGGTGGCGCCCCTGTCAACCGCCAACACGCCCCCCTCGACGGTGAGGCTGTTCTCCCTGCCGCTTGACGAGGCAGGCGCCTTGATGCTCGAGAGGACGCTCCTGCCCTCCGGCGCACTGAACAGCAGGTCGGTACCCGTGATGCGCTGTGATATGTCCATGCCGAGTACGGCGCCGTTGCTCAGGCTGCCCGTCTGCTGGGCTCTATCGAGGGCCTCACGCGCGGCCCCGTCCTGAGAGCTCGCAGGCAGACTCCCCAGGGCAAGCCCACGGTTAGTGTAGATCGCTCCCGTAGCGTGGCCCTCCTCATCAGAGGCATTGAGGATGTTGACACCCGGCAGAATGGCTGCCGCATGGTTGGTCAGGCTCCCGTCGATAAGGTACAGGCTGACCCTGCCCTCCCAGTTGGTAGCGCTCTGGGCAGTGCCGGAGCTGAAGATGAGGGCGCTGTCCACGAGTTCCTCGGGTGCGGCCACATTGTAGAGTATGAGCTGCTGCCTGTCCTGCCCAGCGGCGTTTGCATAGTTGAGGCTGAGCACGGCGGCCTCGGGCATCCGGCCTGTGCGCTCCTCCGAGCGCTTTGAGTTGGTGAGACGGGTGTAGAGCGGCGAGACAAGGCTGTTTTCCACGGCATACGAGCTCTGCTGCACCGGGGGAAGAGTCTGTTCGTCGTCGGGGAGTTGTACGGGATTGATGAGCAGCTCACCGTTGGAGGGGCTTGCCAGCTCGGGCGTGGTGGAGACGTAATAGTCGCGCTCGCGGTAGACGCCCGTGCCGGCGTTGATGCTGATGACGGTAGAGGCATAGCGCTCGGAGTAGGGGGCGACCGGCTCATAGGGCCGGAGAGACGAGGTGTACACAAACAGTACCGCTATCGTGCCGATAACCAAAACGACAGCAGCGGCAGCAATCAGTATTCGCGCCCGTTGAGCTTTCATGCCATGGTCCTCCTCGCTTCAAGTGTGATTATATCTGTTTACCGCGGAAGGCAAGGGGCAGAATCAGCGCCAGGCGCAAGAGCCAGTATAAGGCCGCAGGTCTTCTGCAGGCCTGCCATTCTTCTGGAGCCTGCCACGCTCAACCGGCGTGATCCGCACTCTGCGCGCGCGTACACAGCCGTGGCACAGGCATTGCAAAGACCTCCCCGCAGCCAAGCTGCGGGGAGGTCAATTCTGTGTTGCTGTGATTGCCTACATGGCTCGGAGGTCAACGTCCCTGTAAGCGCAGGGCGAGGCGTAGATTATGAGTCAATGGTAACCTCGCCGTCCGCCCACGTTACGGTCACGCCTGCAGGTGTCGTGATGGTGAATGTAAGGAGGGCATAATGCTCGTTGACTGTAACATCCTCGAGGCCGGTATACAGTGCGCCTGTCAAGGTCTGGATGGCAGCTTCAGGGGCGATAATAACTGGAGGGCCATCAGCCGGATCTTCAAACTCGACATCTTCACCAGAGACGGTATATTGAACCTGTCCCGTGGCACTGTTATACACATGGACACCACCCACCACATTACTGGAACCCTCACTCAGTATGGTCTGCAGTGCTGAACGGGCCACCGTGGTCTCGGCCCTGGCACCCTCGTCGCGTGCCTTCTGGATATAGCCGACCAACGAAGGAACCGCGATGGCCATCAGAATGCCCAGGATGACGATAACCACGATGAGCTCGACGAGCGTAAAACCTTTCTTGCCATTCTTGCGTAACTCCTGCTGTCTTTTAACCAACGATTTCATTGTACTCCCTTTCTTTCTAGCCCCGCTTAAGGCTGCCTGATGAGGGGCATCTCCCGCACCCCAGATATATGAGACTTGAACAGCATACTCCAGTTGCGCAGCTGTGTAAATAGATTTTTTGTGAAGATTTTGTGAAGTTTTGAAAATTTTTTGATGAAATGAGGCTTGAATAACCACATTAACAGAAAAAATGCCAGTCAGCACCTGAATACCGCATGTTCACATCGTTCAGTTATCGAGATGAGTGAGACACCCGTCCCTCATGCGCTCATTGATAAAGGCGTTCAAGGTGGAACGATTCACTTTGAAGATTCGGGCAATCTCGCTCTTGGAATGGTTGTCGGCGAGCAGGACGCGGATGGCCTCCTCTTTGCCACTGAGCTTGACCCGCTTCGACTTTTTGCCCTTGGGCCTGCCGAGGACAACCCCTTCGGCCCTTTTGCGCGCCAATGCCTCTCTCGTGCGTTGGCTGATGAGGTTGCGTTCTATCTCGGCTGACAGCCCAAAGGCAAAGGCCAGGACCTTACTCTGAATGTCCTCCCCGAGCCGGTAGTTGTCCTTAATCGTCCAGACCTTGCAGCCCTTTGCCATGCAGATGTTGAGTATCTCCATAATCATGAACAGGTTTCTGCCGAGGCGTGAGAGCTCGGCGCAGATGATGAGGTCGTCTGCCTTGACCCGCTTGAGGAGCTTGCCGAGCTTGCGTTTGTCATAGTTCTTCGCACCGCTGATGGTTTCCTCGATCCAGCCGTTGATCGCCAGGTCGTTTTTCCGGGCAAAATTGATAATCTCGTAGCGCTGATTCTCTACCGTCTGCCTGTCGGTGCTGACCCGGATATAGCCGTAGTTCATACTTGCTCCTTTACTCGTTGCATGATCAGAAGCGTTAATAGTAGGGAATCCTCCCCGTGCAGCCTGTTGGTTATGGAGGAAGGCTGAAGGCAAAGGCGCGCCCTATGGCATTTCTCTGGTGTGATACTGGGATGCGGGGGATGCAAAATCTCCTGCGGTAAATAATCGTTGGTTAAAAGACAGCAGGAGTTACGCAAGAACGGCAAGAAAGGTTTTACGCTCGTAGAGCTCATCGTGGTTATCGTCATCCTGGGCATTCTGCTGGCCATCGCGGTACCTTCGTTGGTGGGCTATATCCAGAAGGCACGCGACGAGGGTGCCAAGGCAACGGCCTCTGTGGTGTATCAGGGACTACAGACCGTGCTGAGCGATGGGTACAAAAACTCGACTGAAGATGGTACCCATACCTACACGTATGGCAGCACATCAGTACCCTTTAAGGTAGATACTGATAACCTCATGAAGAGCGGTACTATCGCCGCAGGTGATTGGACGGCTGACTTGGACAATGCAGGGTTTAAAGGCGCTATAACAGACTTGACCGGTCTCAGTATGGCCAACATGACCCTTACCGATATAAAAGTTGCTGCAAATGGCTTCTCGGTCACCGAGTTTACGGTGGATACCGGCCAAGGGTCAGTTAAAGTAACAGCGGCGGATGGCAAGACCACGTACGTGGTGAATTAAGCACACCTGCCTCCATCGCAAGCTGATCACAGCAAAAAGCATAGACCTCCCCTCAGCCAAGCTACGGGGAGGTCTTTTCTGTGTTGCTGTAATTGCGCTTATGTTGCCTTTGCCGTATAGTACGGCGAGCAGCAGAGGGAAAAACTTGGAGTGGACTTATGCCTCAACCGACGATTGATTCCGTGCTTCTCTGAAAGAGAAGTTGCGCAAACGACCAGTTTTTATCAGGGAGCAATGACTGCCTGGATGTCGGCGAATACCTCATCGGGGTCCTGATCGCCGTTGACCTCTACGAGAAGGTCGGCACCGTGGTAGTAGTCTATGAGGGGAGAGGTTGATTTTGTGTAGACCTCGAGGCGATTGCGCACCGTGTCGGGATTATCGTCGTCGCGCTGGTGCAGGGGGCCGCTGCACACGGGGCAGGATGTGTCGCCCTTGGTGCCGATATACCCACAGGCCTTACACAGCTGCCTGTTGCTCAGGCGCTCCACGATGACCTCGGGGGCCACCTCAACAGCAATGGCGTAATCAATGCCGCGTCCCAGCTCATCCAGCTCGGTAGTGAGGGCCACCGCCTGGGTGGCGGTACGCGGAAAGCCGTCCAGCACAAAGCCCTTCTCGGCATCCTCCTCCTGGAGGCGCTCCTTAACCAGGCCGATGACGACAGAATCCGGCACCAGTTCGCCAGCGTCCATGTAGCTCTGGGCCTCGAGCCCCAGCGGCGTGCCGGCCTTGACCGATGCGCGAAGGATGTTGCCGGTGGAAATATGGACTATGTCGTAGGTGTCAACAAGCTTCTTGGCCTGCGTGCCTTTTCCGGCCCCGGGGGCTCCCAGTAATACAAGGTTCATAAACAGTCCTCCTCTGATAACTCTGACCTAAGCGCGAGACAGCGGGTAAAACAGCATGCCTCACTTGAAGAAGCCTTCGTAGTGGTGTTGCTTGAGTTGACTTTCGATCTTGCTCATCGTGTCCAGCGCCACACCCACCATAATCAGGATAGAGGTGCCGCCAAAGGCGGTGATGAGTTGGTCGCCGGTCCAGGTGAAGATGATGGAAGGCACCACGGCAATCAGGGCGATGTAGACGCCGCCGGGCAGCGTAATCCTATTGAGCACGTTCTTGATGTATTGCACGGTATTGGCACCGGCGCGCACGCCGGGGATAAAGCCCCCCTGCTTTCGCAGGTTGTCTGCCGTGTCCTGGGGGTTGAACACCATGGAGGTGTAGAAGAAGCAGAAGAAGACGATGAGCACAAAGGAAAGCAGCCAGTTGAGCACACCCGACGAGAGCAGATTGGAAAAGTCCGTAAGCCATTGCACATTGAAGAACACGGCCAACTGTGCGGGAAAGTACAGCAGGGAGGAGGCGAAGATGATGGGGATAACGCCGGCACCGTTGACCTTGAGCGGTATATAGGTTGACTGACCGCCCATGACCCGTCTGCCCTGGATGCGCTTGGCATAGTTGATGGGAATACGCCTCTGGGCGCGTTCGATAAGCACAATGCCCGGGATAACAGCCAGCACCACCACGACAATGAGCACCGTCACCCAGATGTCATGCGTCTGGGCACTCTGCGTGATGGCAGAGGGAAACCCGGCGATGATATTGGCGAAGATGATGAGGGACATGCCATTGCCCACACCGCGCTGGGTGATAAGCTCACCCATCCACATGATAAAACCTACGCCGGCCACGAGCGTGAGGACGATGATGGCGCTCGTGATGAAGACAGGCATCTCGGTGGTGAGCTGCACGCCGTAGGTGGGGCTCTGGAAGAGGAAGAGGTAACCGATGGCGTTGATGAGTCCGAGCCCCAGGCATACGTAGCGCGTAATCTGCGTAACCCGTTTCTGACCCGACTCGCCCTCACGCGCCATGCGTTGCAACGAGGGGATGACACCCTGCATCAGTTGCATGATGATGGACGCGGTGATGTAGGGCATGATTCCCAGTGAGAATACCGAGAAATTGGAGAGCGCGTTACCGCTGAAGATGTTAAGCATCACCAGGGAGGGGTTGCTCGGGTCGCTGAAGGCATCCGTGAGCGCGCCTATGGGCACCCCGGGCACCGGGATATAGGAGCCGAAGCGATACAGCACGATAATAGACAGCGTAAAGAAGATCTTTTTGCGAAGATCCGGTACGCGAAACGCATTAAGCAGCGCACTTAGCAAGGTGCTTCTACCTTTCCTCCGGCCGCGACTATCTTCTCTGCGGCACTGGCTGATACTCTGTCAACCTTCACCGTCAGGCTCTTGGAAAGCGCACCGCTGCCCAGGACCTTGACCGGCAGGCTGTTCTTCTTGATTATACCCTTTGCGGCCAGGCTGTCACCATCAACAATGTCGCCATTTTCAAAATATGCCTGAAGCCTTTCAACGTTGACGGGTACGTAGGACACCCGGTTGATGTTGCGAAAACCGGGGAGCTTGGGAAGCCTGCGCGCCAGCGGCGTCTGACCGCCCTCAAAGCCGGGACCCTTGCCGCCGCCCGCCCGCGATTTCTGACCGCCGTTGCCACGGCCAGAGGTCTTGCCCATACCACTCGCCTGCCCGCGGCCTACGCGTTTACGTTTTTTTGTGGATCCGGGAGCCGGAGCCAGATCGTGTAACTGCATTTAGATCTCCTCAACACTCACAAGGTGCTTGACCTTGAATAGCATACCGCGCACGGCAGCGTTGTCCACCTGCTCTACGCTCCGGCCTATCTTACCCAGGCCGAGCGCGCGTAGAGTTGCGCCCTGATCGGACTTGAATCCGATGCTGCTTTTTGTCTGCGTGACCTTAAGAGTCTTATTGACGGTAGGCATGGTAGCTACTCCTTCCAGCCATATATCCTGGCCACCGAGCTGCCTCTGCGGGCAGCTACCTGGCGGGGCGAGGACAGGGACCTGAGACCCTGTGCCGTAGCCTTGACGATGTTCATGGCATTGTTGGTACCGAGGCTCTTTGAGAGCGCATCCTTGACACCGGCCAACTCCAACACCGCGCGCACCGGGCCGCCGGCAATAACGCCGGTACCGGGTGTGGCGGGTCTCAGCAGCACCTTGCCGGCACCAAAGACGCCCAGCGCCTCATGCGGCAGCGTGCCCTCCTCGGTGAGCGGCACCGTAAACATATTCTTCTTGGCGTCTTCCACGCCCTTTTTAATGGCAATGGGCACTTCCTGGCTCTTGCCCATGCCTACTCCCACGCGGCCTTTGCCGTCGCCGACGACCACCAGGGCCGTGAGCGCAAAGCGCCGGCCACCCTTGACCACCTTGGATACGCGGTTGACAAAGACAACCCGCTCCTGCAGCTCTGGCGTCTGGGTATCTTTTGGATTATTGCGAGCCATTCATCTCCTCCTAGAATTGCAGTCCGGATTCGCGGGCACCCTCTGCGAGGGCCTTGACGCGGCCATGGTACAGGTAGCCACCGCGGTCAAAGACGACCTTGGTGATGTGTGCCCGGCTGGCGGCCTTGCCAACCAGTTTTCCCACCAGCTCCGCGCCTTCCACCGTCGCACCGCTCTTATCGCCTTTTTTGAACTCGGCGGTAAGCGAGCTGGCGCTGGCAAGCGTCTTGCCGGCATCATCGTCGATTATCTGGGCATAGATATGTGAACCCGAGCGCGTCACGCGCAGGCGGGGGCAGACGGCATTGCCGTGTATCTTGCCACGTACTCTGCGCTGGCGTCGCGCCAGGCTGGCGGCTTTTGCCTTTGACTTATGTGCATTCATTCAAACGCTCCTTAACGTTCTTCCTCGCAACAGGCCCACGGGCACCTGTTTAACTGGCACCGGTTGCCGTCTTGCCCATCTTGCGGCGGACATGCTCACCCTCGTAGCGAATGCCCTTGCCCTTGTAGGGCTCCGGCTTGCGCCATTTACGGATGTCGGCAGCCGTCTGGCCCACCTGCTGTTTATCGATGCCCTTGACGATGATCTGCGTCTGGTTGGGGAGCTCGAAGCTGATGCCCTCGGGCGCCTTGACAAACACCGGATGCGAATAGCCCAGCTGCAACTCCAGGTCATTGCCTTTGAGCGCGGCACGATAGCCAACGCCCTGTATCTCCAGCTTCTTTGAGAAGCCGTCACTCACCCCTACCACCATGTTTGACAGCAGGGTGCGGGAGAGGCCATGGAAGGCCGAGGCTTCCTGCGTGTCCTCTATCTTCTCAACCTTGAGCACCTCGCCCTCGGGCGCGGTCTCCTGCACGATACGCACCTCGGGCAGGAACTCATGGCTGAGTTGACCCTTGGAGCCCTTCACCTTGACCAGCTGGCCGTCGATGGTTACTTCGACGCCGGCTGGCACCGGTACGGGTTGTTTGCCGATACGACTCATCTACTCTCTCCTTTATTACCAGATATAGGCGATGACTTCGCCACCGATGCCGGCCTTGCGGGCATCTCTGTCGGTCATGACGCCACGAGACGTGGAGATAACCGCTGTGCCGAGTCCACCGAGCACCCGGGGCAGTTTGTCCTTGTTTGCATACACGCGCAGGCCGGGTTTGGAGATGCGCTTGAGACCACGCAGCGTTTTTGCGCGTTTCTCACCATACTTGAGGGTGATCTCCAGACTGCCTACCGGCTTTCCGACAAGGACCTCGTATGAGGTGATGTAGCCCTCCTCCTTGAGGATGCGGGCTATCTCGGCAAGCTTTTTGCTCGTGGGCATGGAGACGGTGTCCTTGCTGGCAGAGTTGGCGTTGCGTACCCTGGTGAGCATGTCAGCTATGGGATCGGTCATTGACATTTAGATTCCTCTTTCTCTCAGTGTTGCCCCTGGTGTTGGGGTGCCGTCTTGCTGAGCGTGACACCTTGACACGTGGGTTGCTCGTACGGCCTACCAACTGGCCTTGCGGATACCGGGCAACTCGCCGCGGCTCGCCAGCTCGCGCAGACAGATGCGACACAACCCAAACTGCCGGTAGTAGGCCCGGGGCCTGCCACATCTCACACAACGATTGTGTTGACGGGTGGAGAACTTTGGCTCACGCTTTGCCTTGGCTATCATTGACTTTTTTGCCACAACACTACCTTTCGCTAATTCCTCTTAAACGGAAACTTGAGGGCATCAAAGAGCGCCCTGGCCTGCTCATCGTTCTCGGCAGACGTCACGATGGTTATATCCATACCGCGCGTGCGGTCTATCTTGTCGTATTCAATCTCGGTAAAGACGAGCTGCTCGGTTACCCCGAGCGTGTAATTGCCGCGTCCGTCAAAGCTGTCTGTGGGGATGCCGCGAAAGTCGCGGACCCGGGGGATGGCCGTGGAAAGCAGGCGGTCGAGGAACTCCCACATCCGCTCGCCCCTGAGCGTTACCTTGGCACCGATGGGCATGCCGGCACGCAGCTTGAAGTTGGCGATGGACTTCTTTGCGCGACAGAGCCGGGGCTGCTGTCCGGTGATGGCCCGTAGATCGGCCATGGCCGCGTCTATCTGCTTGCTGTCCTGCACCGCGGCACCAACGCCCATGTTGACGACGATCTTCTCAATGGTGGGCACCTCGTTGACGTTGCCCAGTTGCAGCCGGTCCTTGAGCGCCGGAATGATCTCGTCTGTGTATTTCTCTTTAAGTCTTGCAGTCACGTTGCTTCCTCTCGACTCTCTGAATGAGCAGTTCTTCTGTCTGGGTCACGCTCGGCGTGCCTGCCGCATACCGGATACCGGTAACGGCACCTGGGCGCGTGGGCATCCAGGCAGAACGGGGAGCTGCCTCAGTCGATATCCTTTCCACATTTCTTGCACTGTCGTAGCTTCTTGCCATCCTTGACGTGCACGCCTACGCGTGTTGCCTGGTTGCACTTGGGACAGACGAGCTGCACCGTGGCAACGTGAATGGGCATCTCCAGGGAGATGATGCCGCCCTGCGGGTTGTCGCGTGTAGGGCGCTGGGCCTTTTTGGCCACGGCGACCTTTTCTACGACGACCTTGCGGCTTTCTGGGATGACACGCATGACCGAGCCGGTGGCACCCTTGCTCTTGCCGCTGATGACCCGTATCGTATCACCCTTTTTTATACGCATCTTGTTATTGCTCATACCTGCTCTTTTCAACATCCTCTGTCTCGGCGGTTATAACCTGGAGGGCCAAAAGGCCCCTAGACGGTCTCCGGTGCGAGTGACACTATCTTCATGTAGCGCTTGTCGCGCAGCTCGCGCGCCACGGGCCCGAAGATACGCGTGCCGCGCGGGGCACCGTTATCATCGATGACCACCGCGGCGTTCTGGTCGAACTTGATATAGCTGCCATCCTTGCGGTGCACCTCTTTTTTGACGCGCACGATAACGCACTTGACGACCTCGCCCTTTTTGACGTTGCCGCCGGGCGTGGCCTCCTTGACCGCGCATACCACGACATCGCCGACACTGGCATAGCGCCGCTTTGAACCGCCGAGCACCTTGATGCACTGCACCTTGCGCGCGCCGGAATTGTCGGCAATCGTCATATATGACTCAGCTTGAATCATCGTTGTCTCACCCTTTCCTACTTGGCTTTCTCGATGATATGGGTAAGACGCCATCTCTTGAGCTTTGAGATCGGGCGTGTTTCCATAATCTGCACCACATCGCCCACGCCGGCCAGATTGTTCTCGTCATGGGCGTGGTATTTGGTGGTGCGGGTCATCATCTTGCCGTAGACCGCGTGCGGCTTACGGATGTTTATCTCTACCACGCAGGTCTTATCCGCCGCGGCTGATACTACGACGCCCTGGCGCATCTTGCGGTTGTTGCGATCTGCATTTTCAGTCATGTTGCTTCAAGTCCTTACTTCCTCAGTGGTGCTTCTTCCGTGTTACTTCCTCGGCGGCGTGCTCGCTCTGTGAGCGGGTACCACGCCAGACCTCAGCTTACCTTGGCAATGCCCAGCTCGCGGCTGCGGATCTCGGTGAGAACCCGCGCGATGTGTTTTCTCACCTGGCGCATGCGGTCGGTATTGTCCAGTTGGCTGGTGGCCGTCTGAAACCTCAGATTGAACAGCTCGGTACGGCCTTCCTTGAGCTGTATCTGCAAGTCATCGTTAGAGAGCTCTCTGATGTCTCGAGCCTTCATCTCATACCTCCCCGTCCTGGTTCTCGCGGCTCACAATCTTGCATTTGATGGGCAGTTTCTGTATGGCCAGACTGAGCGCCTCCTTGGCGACAGCGGGCTCCACGTCGGCAACCTCAAACATGATGCGGCCGGGCTTTACCACGGCTACCCATTCTTCCGGGTTGCCCTTACCGGAACCCATGCGGGTCTCGGCAGGTTTCTTGGTGATGGGCTTGTCCGGAAAGATATTGATCCAGACACGGCCTCCGCGCTTCATATGACGGGTCATGGCAACACGGGCGGCCTCTATCTGGCGGTTCGTTATCCAGTGCGGTTGCAGTGCCTGGATGCCGTACTCGCCAAAGTTGAGCTTGGTTGCGCCCTTGGCCTTGCCCTTCATGGAACCGCGCTGCACCTTGCGGTGCTTGACGCGTTTGGGAATCAGCATTACCTTCTGCCTCCTTCATTGCGACGCTGGCGCTGGGGACGCGAATTGCCCTCAAGTGCCGGTTCGGGGGTAGCTTGACCGGGAAGCCGCTCTCCGTGGTAGACCCACACCTTGACACCGATGGATCCCATGGTGGTAGCGGCGGTGGCAAAACCGTAGTCTATCTTGGCGCGGAGCGTGTGCAGCGGCACACGGCCCTCGCGATACCACTCGCGTCTGCTCATCTCCGCTCCGCCCAAACGGCCGGAACACTGGATACGGATGCCCTTGGCACCGCTCTTGCGAGCACTCTGCACCGCCTTGCGCATGGCCCGGCGGAAGGTGACACGACCCTCAAGCTGCTCGGCCACACTCTGGGCGATGAGGTTGGCATCCAGCTCGGGGCGCTTGATCTCCACCACATCCACCGAGCAGCGGCCATTGGCGATGCCATCGAGCTCCTTGCGGAGTTCCTCTATCTCGGCACCCTTCTTGCCAATGACGATGCCGGGGCGAGCCGTGGTGATGGCAATCTTTATCTTGTCGCCGGCACGCTCAATCTCTATCTTTGAGACCGCCGCGCGCTCGAGGCGCTTGCTGAGAAATTTGCGCAGGGCCAGGTCGTTGGCCAGATTGGACGCGTAGTCCTTCTCGGCAAACCAGCGGCTGCGCCAGTTCTCGGTTATACCCAGGCGAAACCCCGTGGGGTAGACTTTTTGTCCCATGGCTTAAGCCTCCTCTCGGGTTCCGACGATGACGGTGATATGGCTGGTGCGCTTGAGGATATGGGTGGCCACACCCTTGGCACGCGGACGGATGCGCTTCATCGTGGGCCCATCGTCGGCATAGGTCTTGCGGATGACGAGGTTCTCGGCCTTGACACCTTCGCCCTCTGCGTTGGCCACGGCACTGTTGAGGCATTTCTCTATGACCTCGGAGATGTTGCGGTCGGAGAAGGCCAGTATCTCACGGGCGCGCTCGACCTGCTTGCCGCGAATCATGTTGAGTACCATACGTGCCTTACGCGGCGACACCCGTACGTAGCGGGCCTGTGCTTTTGCTTCCATTGCTACTTGCCCTTCTTGTCGCCCGCATGGCCACGGAAGGTGCGGGTTGCGGCAAACTCGCCGAGCTTATGACCCACCATGGACTCGGTAATGTACACGGCTACGTGCTTGCGGCCATCGTGCACGGCAATAGTGTGTCCCACCATCTCCGGAAAGATGGTAGAGGCGCGGCTCCAGGTCTTGACGACCTGCTTCTCACCGGCGGTATTCATCCTGTTGATGCGACCGAGGAGCCGAGGCTCCACATACGGCCCTTTTTTCAAACTTCTACTCATTACGCTCTCTCTCTTTTGACCTGTAAGAGTTTCTCCCTCATCACTTCCTGCGTCTGCGGATGATGAGTCTGCTCGAAGCCTTCTTCTTATTGCGCGTGCGGTGGCCCTTGGTGGGAACACCCCACGGGGTAACCGGATGACGACCGGCGGACTTGTTTTTGCCCTCACCGCCGCCATGCGGATGATCCACGGGGTTCATGACGGTACCGCGCACCGTAGGGCGCACGCCCAACCAGCGTTTGCGGCCTGCCTTACCTATCTTGATATTGGAATGCTCGGCGTTGCCCACCTCGCCTATCGTTGCCCTGCAGGTGGCGAGCACACGGCGCATCTCGTGGGAAGGCATGCGCAGGATGGCATACTTGCCCTCCTTGCCCATCAATTGAATGGAAGCTCCGGCACTCCGCGCGAGTGCGGCACCCTTGCCGGGCTGCATCTCTACGGCGTGCACGAGGGTACCCACGGGGATGTCGCTGAGCTCAAGGCTGCACCCGGGCTTTATGTCGCTTTCGGGCCCGGAGGTAACGATGTCGCCCACCTTGAGCCCCCGGGGTTGGAGGATGTAGGCCTTGGCACCATCACGGTAGTGCAACAGCGCGATGCGGGCCGAGCGGTTGGGATCGTACTCGATGGCCGCTACCCTGGCCGGCACGCCATCTTTGCTGCGCTTGAAGTCTATGACGCGGTACTTACGCTTATGCCCACCGCCCTGATGGCGGGTGGTGATGCGTCCGTAGGTATTGCGGCCAGCCTTTTTGGGGAGCGGACGCAGCAGCGACTTCTCGGGTGTGGTGGAGGTTATCTCCGCAAAGTCCGAGACGCTCTGGAAGCGACGCCCGGGGCTGGTGGGTTTGTATTGCTTGACGGCCATGTTACTATCCTCGCTCTGTCTTCTGTCTTATATCACGCCGCATTACACGCCAAAGGCCTCAATGGTCTCGCCTGCTACCAGCGTGACGATGGCCTTCTTCCACGAACGGGTATAGCCCTTGGCATAGCGCACCCGTCTGGGCTTGCCCTTAACGCTCATGGTGTTGACGCCCAACACATGCACATCGAATATACTCTCGACGGCATCGCGGATCTCTATCTTGTTGGCCTTTTTGGCCACTTCAAAGGTATAGCGGTTGTCGTTGATAAGGTCGTAGGCACGCTCCGAGATTATCGGGCGGATGATGACCTGACGCGGGTCCTTCATGACTGCAGCACCTCCTCGATGCGCTTGAGCGACGCGGTGGTAAAGACGAGCGTTCCATTGTCGAGGAAGTCGCGCGTATTGGACTCCGACACGGCAATGGCCCGCACACGGGGGATGTTCCTGAAACTGAGGAAGGCATTGATGTTGTTGTCGGGGAGCACGATGGTAACGCGGCCTTCGAGCGTGAGGCCCGAGAGGATCTCGACCGCCTCTTTGGTTGAAGGCTTCTCAAACTCCAGGTCGTCAACAACACGGAGTTCCTTGTCGGCGAGCTTGGCGGACAGTGCGCTGCGCAAGGCGAGCTTTATCTCCTTGCTGTTGACTTTGAGCGCATACGAGCGGGGATGCGGGCCAAAGACCACGCCTCCTCCCTTGTAATGAGGAGAACGAATGGAACCCTGGCGCGCGCGGCCGGTGCCCTTCTGGCGATACGGCTTGCGACCGCCGCCGGAGACCTGTCCGCGGGTCTTGGTGTTATGCGTACCCTGGCGCTGCTGAGCCAGCTGTGCTCGCACCACGAGGTGCATCACAGGGATGTTGGGCTCCACGGCAAAGACACTGTCCTGCACCCTGGTGGTGCCGAGCTTCTTGCCTTGGGTGTTTGTTATGGTAATCGTTGCCATGCACTGACTCCTTACTCTCTGATGATGCCCTATGCGGTGCGAACGCGCAGTATGGCGCCCTTGCCGCCGGGGACGGCACCCTTGATAAGAAGCAGGTTCTGCTCCACATCTACCTTGACTACCTGCAGGTTCTTGACCGTGACCGTATCCGTGCCCATATGGCCGGGGAGCTTCTTGCCCTTGAACACACGGCTGGGAGAAGCACACTGGCCTACCGAGCCCGGCGCGCGATGGAAGTGCGAACCGTGGCTGGCCCGGCCACCCTGGAAGTTATGACGCTTGATGACGCCGGCAAAGCCCTTGCCTTTGGAGACGCCGCTGACATCCACCTTACCGGCATCGACAAAGCCTTCGAGGTTGATCTGCTGGCCCGGCTCATAGCCGGAGCTGTCCTCAACGCGCACCTCGCCCAGATACTTGCAGGGGCCCGCATGGGCAGCCTTGAAGTGGCCGGCCATGGGCTTGTTGACACGGGATTCCCTCAGCTCGCTGAAGCCTATCTGGATGGCATCGTAGCCCTCTTTGTCCCTAGACTTTATCTGGGTAACCACACAGGGCCCGGCCTCAATGACCGTAACGGGAATAAGCTCGTCCTGCTCACTCCACACCTGGGTCATGCCCAGTTTACGTCCTATAATCGTGTTGCACATCATTTGCTCCTCTGTTTGCGCTACAGCTTTAACTCGATGTCTACGCCCGCCGGGAGGTCAAGACGCATCAGACTGTCCACGGTGTTGGGCGTTGGCTCAAGGATGTCGATGAGCCGCTTATGGGTGCGCATCTCAAACTGCTCCCGCGAATCCTTGTCCTTGTGGGGCGAGCGCACCACGCAGTACAGATTACGCTCGGTGGGCAGGGGCACCGGTCCGGCAATGGAAGCGCCGGTCTTTTGCGCCGTATCCACGATAAGCTTGGTGGATTGGTCGACGATCTCATGATCGTAACCCTTGAGACGGATTCTGATTCTTTGGCTCTTAACCATCAGGCATTACCTCCAGCCTTACTGATGATCTCCTCGGCCACATTCTTGGGAATGGGCTCATACGAGGCAAACTGCATTGTATAGGACGCACGACCCTGCGTGGATGAGCGCAGATCGGTGGCATAACCAAACATCTCTGAGAGCGGCACCATGGCGGCAACCAGCTTGGCATTGCCACGGCTGTCCATGCCCTGTATCTGGCCGCGACGGCTGGACAGGTTGCCCATGACATCGCCCATGTAGTCCTCCGGGGTCTCTACTTCCACGCTCATGACCGGCTCGAGCAGGAGCGGATGGGAGCGCCTGAGGGCCTCTTTAACCGCCAGGCTGCCCGCAATCTTGAAGGCGGCCTCAGAGGAGTCCACCTCGTGATACGAGCCATCAACGAGCTCCACGCCAATATCCACCACGGGATAGCCGGCCAGGGTGCCGTTGCCGAGTGCTTCCTGGATGCCGCGGTCAACCGGGATGATGTACTCCCGGGGGACCACACCGCCGACTATCTTATTGGTGAACTCATAGCCCTCCCCCGGCTCGCGCTTGATGAGGTTGATGACAACGTGTCCATACTGGCCGCGGCCACCGCTCTGGCGGATGAACTTGCCCTCAACTCCGTCTACGCTCCTGCCAGCGGTCTCGCGGTAGGCCACCTGCGGCTTGCCCACGTTGGCCTCCACCTTGAACTCACGCAGCAGGCGGTCGATGATAATCTCCAGATGCAGCTCGCCCATGCCGGCGATTATCGTCTGACCGGTCTCGCGGTTTGTGGAGACCTTGAAGGTGGGATCCTCCTCGGCCAGCTTCTGCAGGGCGATGCCGAGCTTGTCCTGCTCTGCCTTGGTCTTGGGCTCAATGGCTATGTCTATGACCGGATCGGGAAACTCCATGCTCTCGAGGATGACCGGCGCCTGTTCCGCGCAGAGCGTGTCTCCGGTGGAAGTGTCCTTGAGGCCTACCGCCGCAACGATGTCGCCGGCAGAGCAGCCTTCGATGTCCTCACGGGAGTTGGAATGCATCTCGAGCAGGCGCCCGATGCGCTCCTTCTTATCCTTGGTGGCATTGAGTACGTAGGAGCCGGCCTCAAGCCTGCCGGAATACACGCGAAAGTAGGTGAGCTTGCCCACGTAGGGGTCGGTCATGACCTTGAAGGCCAGGGCGGCGAAGGGTTCGTTCTCGTCGGCACTGCGCTCTGCCTCGGCACCGGTCTTGACGTTGATGCCCTTGATGGCCGGAATATCAAGCGGGCTGGGGAGGTAGTGGATGATGGCATCGAGGAGCTCCTGGATGCCCTTGTTCTTAAACGACGCGCCACAGATGACGGGCGTGATGGCACAGGCGATGGTGCCTTTGCGCAGCGCGGCGACTATCTGCTCACTGGAGTAGTCCTCCCCTTCCAGCACTGCCATCATGAGGGTGTCGTCAAACTCTGTGGCCACCTCTACCAGCTCGTCGTGCAGGCGCCTGGCCTCGCTTGCAAGCTCGGCGGGAATCTCGCCCTGCTCGGGATAGATCATGCCCTTCTCGTCCTCGTTGAAGAACTCGGCCTTGAGCGTGATGAGGTCGATGAGGCCCTTGAACTCCCCCTCGGCACCTATCGGCAGTTGCAGGGATACGGGGTGGGCGTCCAGCCGGTCGGCCATCTGGTCGATGACGGCAAAATAGTCGGCCCCGGTGCGGTCCATCTTGTTGACGAAGGCCATGCGGGGCACCTCGTAGCGGTGTGCCTGTCGCCAGACGGTCTCGCTCTGGGGCTGCACGCCGCCTACCGCACAGAACACGGCCACCGTGCCGTCGAGGACGCGCAGGCTGCGCTCCACCTCAGCAGTAAAGTCCACGTGACCGGGGGTGTCGATAATCTGGATACGGGCATCGCGCCAGAAACAGGTGGTAGCCGAGGACGTGATGGTGATGCCGCGCTCCTTCTCCTGCTCCATCCAGTCCATGGTGGCTGCGCCCTCGTGCACCTCGCCTATCTTGTGGCTCTTGCCGGTGTAATAGAGGATACGCTCCGTGGTTGTGGTCTTACCGGCATCGATGTGGGCCATGATGCCGATATTACGGGTATCTTGTAAAGCTGTTCGTGCCATGGAAACGTTCATTCCTGCTTTCAGTTCAAATAGTCCAGATAACTGTCTGGGCTTCTGTGGGCGGACAGATTGGCTTGAAGCGTGGGGCGGGGGCGAAAGGAGCGTGCCTGAGCACGTGACTGAGCCACCGTCTTACGCTGAATGCCAAGATGCCGTTCACAGGAGTCCAGACTACCAACGATAATGAGAGAAGGCCCTGTTAGCCTCTGCCATTTTGAATATGTCTTCACGCCTCTTGACCGAAGCTCCGGTGTTGTTGGAGGCGTCGAGTATCTCTGCCGCCAGGCGCTCTGCCATGGTCTTTTCCTTGCGCTTGCGCGAGAAGTCCACAATCCAGCGGATGGCGAGCGTCGTAGCGCGTCGCGTGTTAACCTCCATGGGCACCTGATAGGTGGCGCCACCCACGCGCTTGGGTTTGACCTCAAGCGTAGGACGGACGTTATCCATGGCTTTCTTGAATACGGAGAGCGGATCCTGGCCACTTTTCTTCTCAACCAGCCCAAAGGAGCCGTAGACGATGCCCTCGGCTGTGGACTTTTTGCCATCCAGCAACACCTTGTTGACAAGCTGGGTTACCAGACGGTTGTTATACGCTGCGTCGGGAACTATCTCCCTGCGTTCGGCAGCTGCTCTGCGTGGCATACGTGCTCCTCTTTCTCTCGAACAGTAAAAAGGCATCTGCTGCGGGAGCAGACACCTCGGTTTGCTGACTTACTTGGGCTTCTTGGCACCGTAGCGGCTACGGGCCTGCCTGCGGTCACTGACGGGGGCACAGTCCAGTGCGGCACGGATGACCTTATAGCGCACGCCCGGCAGATCTTTGACGCGGCCACCGCGGATGAGTACCATGGAGTGCTCCTGGAGGTTGTGGCCGATGCCAGGGATGTACGCACTCACCTCCATGCCGTTGACGAGGCGTACACGACAGACCTTGCGCAGCGCCGAATTGGGCTTCTTGGGCGTCGTGGTGTACACACGGGTACAGACTCCGCGCTTCTGCGGGTTGCCTTTGAGAGCCGGGGTCTTCTTCTTGTCCACGACTTTCTTGCGGCTCTTGCGCACCAGTTGGTTAATAGTCGGCAAAATGCTCTCCTTCTTGCGTGCTTTGAGTTAGGAAAACGGGGGGCTTTTCTGCGAAAATACGTACAGAAAACCGTGCGCCCTCAACAGGCGCAAGCGAGAATACTACCAGTAGCGTGCGAGCTTGTCAAACGCCACGCCGCCGGGTGTGTCCAGGGCGATGTGGGTGGTGTGCCAACGCATAAGTAGAGAGCCCGGACGCACCGCTGCGAAATGGTTACTGAATAGGAAGTGATAGCAAACCAAAAGCTAAAGATATCTGAAGTCTTATTATTCGAAGGCGAGTTCAAGCTTACACGAATGACAGTTAAGTAAAGCTACCGGCATAACTGTCTTCGACGGCATCGAATAAGGACTCGGTGATGTATTCGGATAGACCTAAGTCACGTTCTGTACTCGCCAACTCATCATAAGTTGTTGTTCCAACATCGCAATCAGAATTGGTATTGTGAGTCGCGCTTTCAATTTTGTTCCCCCCTGTTACAATTTCAATTGGTTTGGAGCAATACCGTCAGACTTTTTTGGTACAGCTTCCATTATGTCAGAAATATCACGTTGAAACACATTGCAATCAGTGTCTATTATTGCTTATCGCAGTACCAGCAATACTATCCGAGTCAAGCTGGACGAACAGAAGCAAGACAATGACCATCGAGCCCAACAGGCTCCAAAAAATAGCATGGTAGGTGAGCAGCAGTACAGCAATATGCCGACGGCCGCAGCTTGCGAGCACTGCTATTATGGAAGGCCGCAGCAACGGGCAGGAACGAGGCAACCGGGAGGTACGCCATGAAAGCCAGGATGGTCCATGAGAATATTCACGTGCTCGACCTTGAGAAGTCGCTCGCCTTTTATCGGGATGGCCTGGGCCTTAGTGAGTTCCGTCGGGTCGAGCCCGACGATGGGAGCTGGTGTATAGTCTTTATCGGCAACAGCGCCTCGGCCTTTGAGCTGGAGCTTACGTGGAACAGAGGGCGCACCGAGCCGTATAACAACGGCGGGGAAGACACCCATCTCGCCTTTGAGGTCGAGGATATCGATGAGGCGCACAAACTCCACGCCGCAATGGACTGCATCGCGTATGAGAACCGCGACATGGGCATCTACTTCATCACCGACCCAGATGGCTGCTGGCTGGAGATTCTCCCTCAGCGCGAGACCAGCGGTGGGGTCTGAGCGGAATCGTTGCGTGCATCCTCTCCCAAGCCCACCAAACGCTACTCCAACAGGTCCGTCTCACTCAGAATAGCTTCAACACTCGCCGTCAACAGTTCTCTGAAGTTGATGTCCACGTGCCTCGCAAGCGGCATCACCGCTACCGTCCTGCCCTGCCAGCTCAGCATGAGGTCGCCCTCACGGTCTGCTATACGAGGCTTGATGGTCACGTAGAAGTCATCGCCCTCAAAGATATCCACGTCGGGAGGAATACGGAACTCCGCAAGTCCGTCTTTAAGCACAAGCCTCCTGCGACAGATGAGTTCGGTAAGCTCCCTGGTTTTGAGCTTTGGGGCACCGGACTGAAGTGCAGTTGCTCCGGAGTGCTGGGTATTGCCCTGCAGTATGCCGGCCT
>JAISEO010000083.1 GCA_031264075.1 Coriobacteriales bacterium
ACCGTGCTGCTCCACGAGTTCTACCCCGATGAGGACGAGGTGAACGACCGTGAGTTGCGTGCGCTGCTCACCCGGGTCTCTGAGCGGGTCGAAGCACGCGGCATCGAAGCCAGGAGTTGGAACTATGCGCTCCTCGACTACGGCGCCTTCCTCAAGAAGACCTATCCCAATCCCTCAAGACGCAGTAAGCATCACAGCCGCCAGTCTCCCTATGAAGGCTCGCGCCGCCAGAAACGCGCCCGGCTGCTTGAGGCCATTCTCGCCAGCCCCGGCCAGAGTTCAGAGGCCCTCGCAGAGCTCCATGGCTATGACCCTGAGCTGACAGAAGGCATCCTCAACGACCTCGCAGGTGAAGGCTTCATCCGCTGCAGCAACGGATTGTGGGAGCCCTACGCATAAAACAGCATGTGGTTGTAGCTCGGCACGGGCCAGTAGTCGTGGCCTACCAGCATCTCCATCTCGTCCACCGCCGCGCGCAGGGTGTTCATGGCTGGCAGCACCGTGTTGAGGTAGGCGTTGGCACATTCCTGTGGGTCGCGTACGGCCTGCGCCTCGGCCACGGTGTCCGTTAAGGTCTCGACGCCTGCCGTGATGGTGTTGATGCCCGTGTTGAGTTTGAGGAGCAAGGCCAGCTCCGAGGACACATCCATGGTCTCAGACACGGCCTGCTTGGCGGCAATGGAGGCAGCCACCGCAGTGGAAAAGGCGATAATGGCCGGAATGAACCGCGCCCGCGCCATGCGGATGGAGACCAGGGCCTCGATATTGATCTTCTTGGAGTAGTTCTCCAGCTTGACCTCATAACGGCTTTCAATCTCAGCCCTGGAGAGGACCTTGAACTGCTCAAACAGCGCAATGCTCTCGGGAGCGATGAACTGCGGCAGGGCCTCAGGCGTGCTCGCCAGGTTGAGCAGACCGCGCCGCTTGGCCTCGGCAACCCAATCATCGGTGTAGTTGTCGCCATTGAAGATGATGCGCTGGTGATTGGTGAGCACCTGCTTCATGTAGGCCTTGGCGTCCGTTTCAAAGTCCTCGGAACCCTCCAGGGCATCGGCGCAGCTTGCAAGCGACTGGGCCACGATGGTATTGAGCACCATGTTGGCGTCGGAGAGGTTGACCTGGCTGCCGGGCATACGGAACTCGAACTTATTGCCCGTAAAGGCAAAGGGAGAGGTTCGGTTGCGGTCTGTGTTGTCCTTGATAAGCCTCGGGAGCACCTGGGAGCCCAGGTCCATGGTTATCTCGCCGTCGTTGGTATAGGGCGTGGCGTCGATGATGGAGCGAACGATGGCTTCCAGGTCGTCGCCCAAAAAGATGGAGATGATGGCCGGCGGCGCTTCGTTGGCACCCAGGCGCAGGTCGTTGCTGGCCGTGGCCACACTCATGCGCAGCAGGCCCTGATACTCGTCCACAGCCTTGATGACCGCGGTGAGGAACAGGAGGAACTGCAGGTTCTCCTCCGGTGTGCTGCCGGGGTCGAGCAGATTGGTGTCGTCGGCGCTGATGGACCAGTTGTTATGCTTGCCGCTGCCGTTGATGCCGGCAAAGGGCTTCTCATGCTGCAGACAGACCAGACCGTGATGGCTCGCCAGCTTGCGCATCTGCTCCATCGTGAGCAGGTTGGCATCCACCGCGACGTTGGCCGTGAGAAAGATGGGCGCCAGCTCATGCTGCGAGGGGGCCACCTCGTTATGCTTGGTCTTGGCAGGAATGCCGAGTCTCCAGAGCTCTGCGTCAAGCTCCTGCATGAAGCGGTTGACCGTGGGCCGGATGGCCCCAAAATAGTGGTCTTCCAATTCCTGCCCCTTGCAGGGGTCCACGCCAAAGAGCGTTCGCCCGGTAAGCAGTAGGTCGAGGCGGTTCTGGTAATCCTCCTCCTTGATGAGGAAGTACTCCTGCTCCGGCCCCACGGTGGTGGCCACGGTGGCAGGCTCTTTGTCGAAGAGCGCGAGTATGCGCCGGGCTTCGCGCGCGAGCGCACCCATGGAGCGCAGCAGCGGGGTCTTCTTGTCGAGCGCTTCGCCCGTGTAACTCACAAAGGCGGTGGGAATACAGAGCACCTCATCTTTGATAAAGGCGTAGCTCGTGGGATCCCACGCGGTATATCCACGGGCCTCAAAAGTGGCACGAAGGCCCCCGGACGGAAAACTCGACGCGTCCGGCTCGCCGTGGACGAGCTCCTTGCCGGAGAAGGTGAATATGGCCGTGCCGTCAGCCTTGGGGGTGATGAAGCTGTCGTGTTTTTCGGAGGTAATGCCGGTGAGGGGCTGAAACCAGTGCGTAAAGTGTGTGGCACCGTGCTCGATGGCCCACTCCTTCATGGCGTGTGCCACGGCATTGGCCACCTCAATGTTGAGCGGATGGCCCTCCTTGATGGTCCGGGAGAGTTCCTGATAGGTAGGCCTGGGCAGCTTCTCCTGCATTATCTGGTCGTTAAAGACCATGCTTCCATAGTACTCACAGATTTCTTCTGACATCACCTGCTCCTTTGTTGGCGGTTTCTGTATTGTACCCTATACGCACCCCGCCGGGAATGACCACCCTGGGGTGGGCAAAACCGGTGGAGCCGACTCTCTCATAGAGGGCGAGGAGTGTCTGCTCGTGCACGACGCTCATCAGACAGCGCGGCTGTAGAGCGGCCGGCGTTACGGTTTCTGGTTGTAGAGCGGCCGGTGGCAGGACAACGCCGTTCTCGGCGGCAGCCCCACTCCCCTGCTCAAGACTCGCGAACTCTGCGGCCACAAGCGTGAGCGCTCTGCCGTTTTTGACGCGCTCTGCCTGAACAGCATCGATGCGCAGCACGGGCAGACCCAGGGCAGCCACGGGATCGATGAAGGGGAGCGGCTCGCCTTCTTCAAGGCTGTCCAGCGTGCATGCCTGTTCAACACGCACCGAGCCGGAGGCCATGCGCCTGAGCGCACCCAGATGGGCGGCGGTGCCGAGCGCATCTCCCGTGTCGCGGGCAAAGCTGCGCACATAGAAGCCCTTGGAGGTCATGAGCCGGACACACCAGTAATCGTGCCCGCACTCCAGGAGCCGTGCCCCGGTAAGCTCTACCTCGCGCGGCTCAAGCTCGAGCGCCTCGCCCGCGCGGGCTGCCTTATACGAGGTGACGCCATCCCGCTTGATTGCGGAGTACGCCGGGGGCAGCTGCAAAACGGAGGCAGGCAGCCCCAGCTCGGCAAGGTAGCGCGCGGCAAAGTCCGCGTCTGCCACCTCCCCAGACACCTCGCAACTACGGATTATCTCCCCTTCCCCGTCGTCGGTCGTGGTTGCCGTGCCAAAACAGATGCGCGCCTCATAGACCTTGGAGCCGGACATGAGAAAGCTGGCAAGCCGCGTGGCAGGGCCAACACACACCAGCAGGAGGCCGGTAGCCAGAGGGTCGAGCGTGCCGGCATGGCCTATACGGCGTTCCTTCGTGAGCCGTCTGAGCGTATTGACCACATCGTGCGAGGTCATGCCGCGTGGCTTGTCAACCGCGAGGATGCCACACAGCCCGGTGGGTATGCGCTTACGTGCCACGGATGCTCAGTCCCCACTCCCTCAGGTATGGGCAGAAAGCTCACTCGCGAGCCGTTCCACCACACAGGAAATGGCCTCGTCCAGGGGCTGCTCCAGCGTAAGGCCGGCAGCTCCCGCGTGGCCGCCACCGCCGAACTCACGGGCGAAGGCCCCCACGTTAAAACTGCTCCGCGAACGCAGATTGACGCGTATGCCCTCCCTGCCTTCCTCACGAAACAGTGCCGCGACCTCAACGCCCTTGATGGCGCGGAGTATGGCGGGGAGTTGCTCGGTAACGTCACGCTCAAGCCCCAGTGTCCGGAGATCGTCCTTGAGGATGAAGGAGTAGGCAATGCTGCCGGCCCCGGAGAACTGTATCCGGTCTGTCATCAGGGCCTCAAGGCGCAGGGCAGGCAGGGTCTTGTTCTCGTAGACCAGCTCGCTCAGGCCTGCCGGGTCAACGCCGATGCCTATCATCTCGCTGGCATCAGCAAAGGCCGAAGCATTGGTGTTCTTGAAGGCAAAGCGGCCCGTGTCAGTCATGATGCCCACGTAGCAGTACGTGGCCATGTCGAGCGTCGGCGTTATCCCGCTCGCCTTGATTATCCTCCAGATGAGGGTGGCTGCAGCGGGTGCCATGGTGTCACCGATATAGTGGTGGGCAAAGCCCTCGTAGTTCGTGTGATGGTCTATGACGAGCGTGTCCCTCGCCACACCCAGGATCCGCTCGGAGTTGCCCAGACGCTTGGCGGTGGACGCGTCAACCACGATGAAGAGATCGGGAACCTCGGAATACTCGCTGGCCCACACAAACTCGTAGTTTGGCAGGAACTTATAGAGCTCCGGTGGCGCGTGGTCCTGACCCAGCAGGACGGTGACGTCCTTGCCCATGGCCCTGAGCAGGCTCTGGAGCGCGAGGGCAGACCCGAGGGCGTCGCCATCGGGATTGATATGCCCGGCAATGGCAATGCGCTGAGCTGTGTCCATGACTGCAAGGGCTTCCTGGGGAGAGAGACTGTCTCTCACGCTCATCATTCCTCATTCCTGAAATACGCGTCGATCTCCTGGGCGTGATCTACGCCGGTGTCGATGACAAACCTGAGTTCCGGCGTCACACGCCATCCCAGTTCCCGACCGAGCAGGCTGCGCAAACGTCCCTTGGCGCTTTCGAGGCCCGCCAAGGTGCTGTCGTAGTGCCCGGGAGAGCTGCTGACCAGCACGGTGGCGACGCTACGATCCTTCGACACCCGCACCCCCGTTACGGTGATAAGTTCAAGGCGTGGGTCGGAGAACTCCGTGAGTAGGAGAGAGGCGAGATGGGCCCGGGCCGTCTCGTTGACCTTTCTGGATGCAGCCGAGTGTTCTGCCATGCCCGGCTATGCCTCTCGTATCACTTCGGTCTGCCTGAAGGTCTCCAGCATATCGCCTACCTTGATGTCCTGGTATCCCTCGATGCCGATGCCGCACTCGTAGCCAGCCTTGACGCTCTTGACGTCGTCCTTGAAGCGACGCAGCGAGGCGATGGTGCCCTCGTGGATTATCATGCTGTCGCGGATGATACGGATTCTGTCGTCCTGGCCAATCTCGCCCTCCTCCACGAGGCAACCTGCGATGGTTCCCAGTTTTGGCACCTTGAAGGTCTCTCGTACCTCGGCCAGGCCGGTGTCCTCCTCCACAATCTCGGGAGCCAGCAGGCCCACGCGGGCCGCGTTGATGTCTTCGATGGCCTGATAGATTATCTTGTAGGTCTTAATCTCGACCTCTTCGCGCTGCGCCATCTGCCGGGCCTTGGCCGTGGGACGCACGTTAAAGCCGATGATAACCGCATTGGAGGCAGCAGCGAGAATAACGTCGGTCTCGGTAACGCCGCCCACAGCGGAATGGATGATATTGATGCGCACCTCGCTCTGGTCCATCTTTGCGAGGGCGTCTCCCAGGGCCTCTATTGAACCCTGTACGTCTGCCTTGACGATGAGATTGAGCTCGCTGAGCTTATCCTGCTCGATATGGCTGAAGAGGTTCTCCAGGGTGATGCGCTGCTTGTTCTGCTGCTCGGCCATACGCCGTCTGAGCGAACGGTCCTCCGCGAGATTACGGGCATTGCGCTCCTCGGCAAAGACCCTGAAGTCGTCGCCGGCATCGGGCACGGAGTTGAGGCCGATGATCTCCACCGGGTCAGAGGGCCGTGCCTCTGCGACATTCTCGCCCACCGGATTGATGAGGGCGCGCACCCGTCCGTAGCTCGTGCCCATGACTACGGCGTCGCCCACCTGTATCGTACCGCGCTGCACCAGCACCGTAGCCACCGGGCCGCGGCCCTTGTCGAGCTTTGCCTCGATGACAAAACCGGAGGCAAGGGCCTGGGGATTAGCCTGGAGTTCGAGGACGTCAGCCTGCAGGATAATGGCCTCCAGGAGCTCGTCGATGTTGATGCGCTTCTTTGCCGATACCTCGACAAACATATTCTGACCGCCCCATTCCTCCGGCACAATGCCGTGCTCGGAGAGCTCCTGGCGGGCCCGTTCCGGCGTGGCCCCGGGCTTGTCTATCTTATTGATGGCCACCACCAGCGGTACGCCGGCGGCCTCGGCATGATTGATGGCTTCAATGGTCTGGGGCATGACGCCGTCGTCGGCGGCCACGACGAGCACCACCACATCGGTAATACGTGCGCCCCGGGCGCGCATGGCGGTAAAGGCCTCATGGCCGGGTGTATCGATAAAGGTTATCTGCCGGCCATTGCTGTGCACGACCGACGCACCGATGTGTTGGGTGATACCTCCCGCCTCCGAAGCGATGACCTCGGTCTCGCGAATGGCATCCAGGAGGGAGGTCTTGCCGTGGTCGACGTGTCCCATGACCGTCACTACCGGTGGTCGGGGCAGGAGATTATCGGGAGCATCGCTGATCTGTACCGCATACTCCTCCTCCGGCGAGACGATACGGATCTTTCGCTCCAGGTCGTCTGCGATAAGCTCGATGAGCTCGTTGCCCATGGTCTGCGTAACGGTGAGCGGGTTCCCGAGCAAAAAGAGCCGCTTGACCACGTCGCTGGAGGCAACACCGAGAACATCGGAGAACTCCTGCACGGTGGCCCCGGTGGGAATCTCGGCCACCGAGGAGTCCAGCACGAGCACCGGATCCAGGCCACGCTCAATGGCCTCGAGCTCGGCGCGCTCCTTGGCCTCTGCCTCGCGCTTCTCCTTACGCTTCTTGCGACGTCCGCCGCCCTCATCGTCGGCAGCCTTGACGGCGGCGCGGGCCTCTGCGAGAACCTTCTCGCGTTGCAGTATCTCAGCGGCGATGGCCATCTGCCGGTACCGGGCATCCTCAGAGGCATCGTCGTCTTCGTATATATCGGTGGTGGGCAGCTCAAACTGCTTGCGGACTTCCTTGGCCTTGCGGCTGCGGCCGGCACTCTCGCCTGAGCCATGCTCGCCGGATTCACGGCCTTTGCGCCCCTTGCCCTTGCGACCGCCCCGCCCTTCGGCCTCGGGCACAGGGGGAGTACCCGTGTCGCCCTGGGTGGCCTGGGGTATCCGGGCCTGCTCTCTGGCCTGGTCGGCTGTCTCAGCGCCGGAGCCTTCGGCCTGCGCGCCGCTTTTCGTCCGCGCCCTGCCCGTCATGCCTGAGGCGGCAGCCTCGCCGGCGGAGGCACCGCTGGTTTTGCCGCCGGCAGCTGCCTTTGCCTTCCGCTCCTCTTTGAGGGAAGCCCTCTCAGCATCTATGCGGCTCTGTTCCGCCGCAATCCGCGAAAGCAGGCCACTGAAGGCCGAGGGTGCCTTCTTTATGCCTGCGCTTTTGTCCTCGTCCTCCTGCTGTGCCGGGGGAGGGGTCACGGCCGCGTCCACTGCTGCCGTATCCCCTGTGTGGGCCGCGTCACTGCCATCCTGTTGCCTTGGAGCGGTGTCGGCCTCCTCGCTGCCTCGAGCCTCGTCAGAAGCTGGGGCCGATGCCTCCTCGGACGCCTCGTCAGACGGAGAGAAATGTTCTGCCTCGGGTGCTTCTGTTTGAGCGGTGGCAGAAAGCTCGGCATCGGGAGAAGCGGGAGCAGGGGACGGGGCTCGCGTATCGGCGGCGCTGACTTTGGCCGGGCGCTGTGGTTCAGCTTCGTCCTCGACGGGTGCGGCAGCGGCGTTTTCGTCAGGCTCTGTGCTGTCAACGACGACGGTGCTGTCCGACGCTTCCGCTGATTCCGGGGCAGACGCTTCGAGCGTTGCGACATCCTGCTCCTGATTGAGCTGCGTCTTGCGCTGGGCGCGTTCCTTCTTCGCTGCCGCGGCCTTTGCCGCTGCCTCCTCCTCACGGCGCCTGCGCTCTTCTGCTGCCCTGGCTGCTGCCTCGGCCTTTCTGGCCTGCTCGGCCTCGGCCTGCTTCTCGGCAATCTCCGGGCCCAGCTGCTTACGGACCTTGTCCACATAGGCATCAACCAAGGTGGAGGAATGGCCCTTGGCGGGTATCTTCATCTCCTCCAGGTGCACGAGCAACTCCTTGCTGCTCATGCCAAACTCCTTGGCCAACTCATGTACTCTGGTTACTGCCATGTTGCTCCGTTCCTCTATGCCTTCTGCTCTAGCCTGGCCAGAAAGGCACTGAATTCGCCGTGCAGACGCTGATAGTCCTCGCTGTCAAGCGGGCATTTCAAAGCCGCGCTCAGGCGTGAGCGCTTCTCGGCCGCACGGAAACATTCTTCCCTGGCGCAGAGGTAGGCGCCTCGTCCCCTGGCACGTCCGCTTGCGTCGCAGGCAATGCTGCCATCCTTGCCGCGCACGAAACGGACCAGCCTGCCCTTGGCATCACTGGCGCCACAGGCCACACAGCTGCGCTCGGGGAAGCGATGGCCCGTCTTGCACACCGTCTTATGCTCAGCCGTCTCTGTGCCCGCGCGCATACCTGCCCGCTTTGATTCACGCGTATTCACTCAGCCTGATCCTCCGCTACCGATGCCGCGTCCTCGGCGTTATCGGCCCTCGTGCTGCCGAGAACCTCGCGCGCCGCCTTACCCAACCCGTTTTCCAACTCGACGGCGTCGGAGTCAGGCAGCATATCCTCTGCGAGGGCAACGGCATCCCGGGCTCTGTCAAAGGCCTCATGCCGCACCTCGTCGGCGCTTTCTGCCTGGGTGGCGTCCTCGGAGGCGATGGCCCGCTCAATGAATTGCTCGGCGCGCGCCACCGGCACGATGTCGTCGAGGGTCTCGCGCGACTCGGCCTCGGCGAGCCGCTCGTGCACACCACAGTAATGCGAGCCTGCGCGCGCATGGTTGCGGCACCTGACCCCCGCGTCGTTGACATATTCACAACGGCCGTCCTCGCGCTCAGCTGCCTTTTCCTCCTCATCAAACAGCGTGTTGACGAGAGCAGGCAGGTCGCCCTTGAGGCTCGCGCTCTTTATATCGATGTGCCAGCCGGTGAGGCGCGCCGCCAGACGGGCATTCTGCCCCTCCTTGCCAATGGCCAGAGAGAGCTGATCGTCCGGCACAACAACCGTAGCATAATGGGTGTCCTCGTCAATCAAGACCCGCGTGACTTTGGCAGGCGAGAGCGCCTTGGCAACAAAGACATCGGGAGCGGCATCCCATTGGATGACGTCCACCCGCTCGTTGCGGAGTTCCTCCACCACCATGCGCACGCGGCTGCCCTTGGGGCCCACACAGGCGCCCACCGGGTCGAGGTTGGGCTCGTTGCTGGACACGGCAATCTTGGAGCGGGCTCCGGCCTCGCGCGCCACATTCTTTATCTCTACCATACCGTCGTAGATCTCGGGCACCTCGATCTCAAAGAGCCGGCGAATCAGGTCGGGATGCGTACGGGAGACGACAAGCGCGGGACGCGTGGTCTCTCCCCTGCTGCCTTCCTCGCGCTTGCCTGGTTCGCGCACATCGATAATCAGGGACTTGAGACGCTGATTATGGCGATAGTGCTCGTTTTCAGGCTTCTCGTTGAGCTCGTGCGAACTCCGCTTGCGGTCGAAGTGAGGCAGCTCGGCCTCAACGCCGTCGCGAATCTTGATAATCGTAAAGTCCGGGGTCACCTGGAGCACGGTTCCGGTGATCAAATCGCCTTTGCGCTCGGCGAACTCCTCGTAGATGGCCTGGCGACTGGCATCGCGCACGATGGATTGGATAACGCTCTTCGCGTTCTGCGCCGCTATCCTGCTGACATCGTCGGGAGTCACCACCCGCGGGATGTATTCCTCGTACTCACCGGTCTCATCGTCCGGCTCGCCCTGTCCCACAAGCTCCTCCACGATGATGTCGCCGCTTTCGCGGTCGATGGTCACGCGTGCGTCCCACTTGAGTCTCAGCACCTTCTGATAGCTCTCAGCCAGGCTCTGTTCCAGCTGGTCAAGCAGGTACATCTCGTCAATATTCTTCTCCCGGGCCAGCGCCTCAAGCGCGGCTACCAAATCTGCTGACATCAGCTATCCTTTCTTCCTTCAAAGTCGACACGGCCTTGTATCCTTGCCTTTTTGATATGTGCAAACTCCAACTCATAGCTACGCCCATCCGCCTCAAGCGTAATGAGCTGCTTCTCCGGGTCAACGGCGGTGATAACGCCGGTGTATTTAAGGCGCGGCCTGTTCTCTCCTGCCACAGCATCCGGGCGCGCAGGGGCTGCGTCCAGGCTCAGCGCGACCTCCTGGCCAAGAGACCGTTCAAAGTGCGCCAGCGTGCGTAAGGGCCGGTCTATACCGGGAGAGGAAAGCTCCAGGGTATAACTCCCCTTGTACGGATCCAGGCCTTCAACGACTTCCGCGACCCAGGTGTTGGCCCTGGCTATGTCGTCAAGGCACAGACCCTCGGGCCTGTCGATATACACCCGGAGCAGGGCGTTGCGTCCCGAGCCGGTCTGCTCGAGGTCAACGATCTCAAAACCCCGAGACGAGGCTGCCGCCTCCAGGGCCTCCAAGAGTTGTATTTCCTTCCTGCTGCGCACCGCCTGCCTTTCCCGTGCTCTAACACAAAGAAAGCGGGACAAGATAGCCCACTCTCCTCAAATAACAACTGACTTGTTCATTTGCGTAAGCAAACAAGCGCCTTCACACGAAAACGCCTCTACCGTTATATCACATTTGTCTCGTTTTGGCTAGAGAGATGCCAAGCTCAGGCTTATGGCAGTTCAAAGCCGATCTCTTCGATGACAGACCTCATGGTGGCTTCATCAATCCGCTCATCGTGGTTGATGGTTGCCGACGCGGAATCCAAATCCGCCACCACCGACTCCACGCCGTCAAACTGCATGAGCGTCTCCTCCACCGCGCTGGTGCAGTGCCCACAGGTCATACCGTCTATCCTGATAACCGTCGTTGCCATATTCTTCTCGCTTTCTGCCACGGGAACAAGCTCCCCTGCGGGGGCCGGAGACAGCATGGTAGCACATCAGGCGGGCAGGGGTGCGGTGAGAGCGGAGAGCGCCAGCAGATAGGCATAGCCGTATTCGTTGTCGTAGCCGGCCACCACGTGCACGTTCTTGCCCAGGACTTCTATCTGTCCCGGAGCCACAATGGAGCCGATGCCCCGGCCGATAACATAGGTGGACACCATGGTCTTGCGGTGCGACACGCGCAGGTTGAGGGGATGCAGCGCCTCATAGGCACGAAGCGCCGCGAGCACGTTCTCCTTGTTGAGTTCCTTCGTCTGGCCGACCTCATCAAACTCCATGACCAGAGAAAGGATGGATCCGTCGGTTACCGGCACACGGCACGAAATGCCAAAGGTGTTTTCTATGGCGGGAAATATGCGCTGCAGGCTCTTGGTGGCGCCCGTGTCGGTGACCACGATGTTGTCCATACACCCAAAGCCGTTGGCAAACTTGTGGGCGTTGCCGTCGAGTGAGAGCTGCGAGTTGGTCACCGCGTGGGTGGTATTGAGGAAGATATTCCTGGGCATGCCATAGACATCACCGAGGGCCTTGACGATGGGAGCGGCGCAGGTAGTGGTGCAGCTGGCCCGCGACACGATGGAAAGCCCCGTGTCATCCTCGTCGTTGATGCCGTAGATAACCAGCGGCGTTTCGTCCTTTGCCGGAGCGCTCATGATGACCTTTCTGGCACCCGCATCGAGAAAGTGCTGGGCCTTTTCTCTGGTGAGGAACTTGCCCGTGGCATCAATGGCCACATCCACGCCCAGCTCGGCCAGGGGCAGCGTAGAGGGAAGCGCCGCGGCAAACACCGGAATCTCCAGCTTGAACTCCGGCGTAATCCCCTCAAGCACCGAGCCCTCGTCCACAAAGACCAGATAGCCAAAATGCCCCTCGCTTACCTGTTCGCCCTCCGCGAGTTCGCGAGAATACACGTCCAGGGGAAAGAAGCGATGAGTGGAATCATGCTCAAGTTTTTCTGCCACTTCAATCAGGTCCTTATGCCCTGAGGCGCTGACGCCCTTCAGTTGGTCGAGTTTGCCCTGCTTGGCCAAAGCCCGCAGCGTACAGTTGAAGATCCTGCCACCTAAACCGGCTACGAAAAGTGTGTTTGACATGTCTCCTCCTATTCGGTGTTGCTGTGTTGATGAGCAGGTACCACGTCGGCCCTCACGGGTACCTCCGACACTGAGTCGGCCCTTCTGGTTGTCTGGCCACAAAGGAAGTGCTCTAAGTGTAGACAATTCTACCGCCCTTTGCACAGTCGGTTTCCCTACCGCTCGCGAGCGGCGCGCAGGCAGGTGCCGGGTAAGGCATCACACTCCTCTCCATGCGCTTAGCAGACTCAATCCGCATGGTTTATAATGGGAGCACTCGTAGCCAGGATGGACAGAGCAAGGAAGATACATGGTACTTGAGAACGATTCCGAGACAAACTCCGACCAGACGGATCTGAATCTCACCGCTTTCATCGAAGCGCTGGATTTGGACGAGCCTGAGACAGAGGACAGAGCTGGCAGTAGGCGCACCGCTTTTGATCCCAACGCAACCATGGATTATCAGCAGGCGGGAATGCCCTACCCTGAGCTTCCCTTTGCCAATGAGGATGCCGAGATCGATGCCGCCGCTCAGACACCGAGGGAGCGTGGTGGGTTTGCGCGCCGGCCAACAGGCAGGCACCCGGATGAGATTTCGGGGAGCCAGAGTATGGGGAGGATACGAACCAGCCCTTCACACACGGCCGCCCGCGCTTCGTCAAAAACCGCGGCGAGGAGCTCTGCGCCTCTGAGAACCCGCACCCCCAAAAAGCAGCAGCATGCGGGTACCTCTGATAAAATGGACCCCGTTTTTCAACCGGTCAATACGAGGCAATCCGTGTATAAAATCCGTGGTGGAGGCAGTAGGCAGCACTTCAATCCTCGTTCGCCCGCCTTTATTGTGGCCTCCGCGCTCCTCGTTGTTATCGGCATCGGCATTTTCATCTTCGCGATAAACAGCCTCACCAGCTCGCTCTCCGACCAGACCACGGGTGTGGAGTTCAATCTCACGACCACCCAAACGCGCGAGGCCATCGACTCACGCATCCCCGTGCTCATGAACTATGTTGACTACGACATCGCGGGCATCGGCACGGCCCTGACCGAGAGCGGCCAGCTGATCTACACCAATAGCAGGTATCAGACGGACTCGCCTGACATGAGCGCAGAGGGCAGCGAGATAGTGAGCATGCCCGGACAAATGACCGAGGAGCAGATGATCGGGTATTACGAGGGCTCGTATAATGCCTATTCGATAGAAGAACTCGTGCAATACTTCAACGGCATGTACGTACTGGACATGGCACGAGGAGACCTCGGCAGTTGGAACAGGCTCAAGTATGTCAACTTCAACGCCACGAGCCTTGAAGATGAAATGACCCATCTCGCGGATATCCAGCAGCTCTCCGGCGACACTATCGAGATTTCCGCCCAGGGAATCGACAGCCGGGGTAACCGGGTCGTGCAGGGTCAGAAGGCCGTTAATGAGGAGCGTGTGCTCTACTTCAAGATTGCCGCCTGCCCGTTTAAGGATGTGTACACCGTGCAGACCCTCTCAGATGCGAGTGTGTACATCACCTGTACCGTGGCCACCTACGACTTCTATTCCGGCGCGGACACCATCACCCCCGAATAGCACCGTCTCAGCTGGGCGGCTCATCGTCTTTTGGTGGGACAGCGAGGACGGGGCTGGGGGACAAAAGGGGCCGG
>JAISEO010000056.1 GCA_031264075.1 Coriobacteriales bacterium
AGTAATACCTGAGAGCCTGCTGCCATCAATGGTCGGGGCCAGCTGCGCACCTTCGGTGCTCCGCTTAACCCGACATTCAGCCTGCGGCTGAATCCTTTCAGCAAAGAGCGCTGAAAGCATGAGCGGCAATAGGCCTTTGGCCTATTGCCGCTCATGGTCGGGTTGACAGGATTTGAACCTGCGACCCCTTGACCCCCAGTCAAGTGCGCTACCAAACTGCGCCACAACCCGACACTATAAAGCACTGTCAACAGAAGAACAGCGCGGAAGAACTATAACACAACTCAATGATGTGCGTCGCAGCCGATTTAAGAGAGAGTTGAGAGAGGTGAAAGACGAGAAGCAATCTCCTTAGACTACGGGATGCTCAAGCGCCCACTGCCTCCCGTAGAGGGCCATCTCATCGCGGAAGATGCTGTCGTTCCACTCGCGGAAGCACTTGCCGTTGGCAATACCGGGAAAGAAGCGGCCCGCCGGGCAGTACTCATCAAAGGCGCGACGCACCTCGGCGCGTATCGCCTCCTCTGTGATGTTTTCGATGTCTATTTTGGGGCCGTCGACGCCGCCGATCATGGGCAGCTTTCCCTCGGTTATCTCCTGGATGGTCACGATGTCATTCTGTGGAATGACGCCCTGCCATATGTCCACGCCCATCTCAACCATGTCCTCCACGAGCGGCTGGGCAAAGCAATCGCAGTGCAGCACAAAGAGCATCTCTGCCTCGTGGGCGGCATCGACGATCTCTTTGGTGAGCGGCTTGATGAGCCTACGCCATATCTCAGGCGGCAGAAAGACGTTGGTCTTGGAGCCCCAGTCGTCCTGATAGAAGATGACATCGGGCTTGAACTCCCTCGCAACGGCCTGTATGTAGTCGAGCTTGAAATCCGCGATGATGCGGAGGATCGCCGCCATCTCATCGGGATACAGCAGGTAGTTGACCAGGGCTTCCTCAAAACTCATGAGATGGTGAGAGCGCTCAAAGAGCCCGCCGGCGCTGAAGCAGGCGAGGAAGCTCGCATTTCGGTCAACCGCTGCCGCCGCTGCCTGCGCGATAGACCAGTCGAGGTCTTCCAACGTGGGAACGGTGAGGCCGGATTCCCACTCCTCTATGTCCTTGATAACGAGGGCAGCGGGGTCGGCCGTGGGATGTTGCCCGGGCGCACCGACTGGCCAGACAAACTCGGTGCCCCACGAATCCAGGTACTTCTGCCCGTCCGGCTGGATGACATCCTGCAAGAAGATGGGGTCGGGCGCAAACTCCAGCGAATCCATGAAGTCGAAGTAATAATCGGGTTGCTCGCCCGCAAGTATTGCCAGGGCGTTCTCGCGTTTGGTACGCGTTGCCCCCTCGATAATCTTGTTGCTCTTGCTCATATGCAGGAGTTCGATGTCGTCTGCCGTTCTCGCCATAATGTCTTCCTCCAAGCCCGGTGATATACCTATGCCTATTCTAGCATTACCGAGGCCGGGAGGGGACACCGGCAGCCGGTGCTCGTTTCTATCTCTCCCAAGCCCACCAAACGCTACTCCAACAGGTCCGTCTCACTCAGAATAGCTTCAACACTCGCCGTCAACAGTTCTCTGAAGTTGATATCCACGTGCCTCGCAAGCGGCATCACCGCTACCGTCCTGCCCTGCCAGCTCAGCATGAGGTCGCCCTCCCGGTCTGCTATACGAGGCTTGATGGTCACGTAGAAGTCATCGCCCTCAAAGATATCCACGTCGGGAGGAATACGGAACTCCGCAAGTCCGTCTTTAAGCACAAGCCTCCTGCGGCAGATGAGTTCGGTGAGCTCCCTGGTTTTGAGCTTTGGGGCACCGGACTGAAGTGCAGTTGCTCCTGACTGTTGGGTATGACCTTGCAGTATGCCTGCCTGTTGAACATGGCCCTGTAGTACGCCTGCCTGTTGGACGCCTGCCTGTTGAGAAGCTGCTCCTGCCTGTTGGGCGTCGCCGCCTTTGGTGTCTTCGCCTCCCCTGGCCTTGCAAGTTACTCTGATAAGCCTAGCATTCGTGAGAAAGAGGAAGTAGAAGAGAGGAACAGCAAGCACAACCACCACACTTGCACCCGTTATAGCAAGCGCAAGATTGGTCCAGGGAAACTCGGGTTCTGCAAGGGGCACAGCCTCCTCGACCAGAGGTGCCACCTCAACAGGGGAGGGACTGTAGAGAGCTCTCGTTAATGTCTGACCCACCGTAGACTCCAGCTCACCTGTGTAGTATGCGGTGACATCATACCAGGCGAGTTCGTGGCTTCCTTCCTGGCCGCGGTAGGTGACGTGTGCCGTAAAGTCATTGGGAAGCCCGAGACTGTCAAGACCGATGAGTTCGTATTCTGCCTTCAGGAGTTGCAAGACATTTTCCTGAGTTTCACCCGGTACGGTCTCACTCACGACCTCAAAGACCCTCGTTGTCGGGATGCGTGTGTAGTCGTTATCGGGAAGACCGGTTATGTCTACGGTCTTGTCCACTTCCACGCGAAAGGAATGGTAGCGTTCCACATAGCTGAAGGGAAGAGCCGCATCCAGCCCTATCTCTCCTTGGAAGTCGCCGTCGTCGATTGTGTGTGTGGAAGGAAAGTAGGCCTGCCAGTTATTTAAGCCCTCAAGGGGTACCTGGCTTGAGAGGCTACGGGTGTAGTGCTGTTTGGGCCGCTCGTAGCCGTCATCTGGGAGTGTGGTGGTGGTGTCAAGCCTGTAATCCTGCCCGTCATGGGTGAGGGTCGCGGGGAAGTCTGGAGTGCTCTCGTTTTGGAGAGAGGTCTCCTCTACGGTGAGTGTGCCGTCGCTATTGCTAACAGGTGTGGTGATGTCAGCAAAGGCTGCAGGCGCGAGTGCAACTTGCAGGCCGATGAGTACGGCAAGTGCTACAGCGCACGCTGGTTTTCTGATGTTCTGTTTTCTGTTCATGGTAGGGCCCCTTCGTATCCGTATTTTCTCTCAGCAGTCCTGTCTCTTATTCCCAATAGCCCTCGTGATGTATGGTATCGATGTAGCCGCTGGGGACCCACTCGTCCCATGCGGTGGTTGCAAGGTAGGGTTCGTAGCCGATGATGCGATCGGTCCAGTATCCTCCGCCGTGTTCATATATACCGTCTCCGCCATCGGTTACTACGGTCCCATCGTAATAGACGTCTCCATAAATCGGCCTTTGAGCCCATATCTCATCATGGTGTACCCAGCCGCTCGTATCCACCCACACATCCTCATCCCAGGGCTCATGCCAGATTCTTGGGGGTCCGGAGTTGCCGTTATTTCCGGGATTGCTGCTGCCGGTATCCGTGCTGCCGCCACCTCCGGAACTGCCGCTACCGTTACCTGAACCTGGATTCCTGCCGGGGCTGGTACCACCTCCGCTGCCACCAGTACCGTTGTTTGAACCCGGGGTGCTGCCCGTGCCGGTACCATTGTTGCCGCTGCCGCTGCCGTTGTTTGAGCCTTCGTTGCCGCCGGTACCTTTGCTGCCACTGCTGCTGCCTGTTCCGGCACTATCGCTTCTGCCGCCCTCCCTTGTTGTACCAGCTGGAGTTGCGTTGTTTTCCGATGTGCCAGAACGCGCGGATCCAGAAGAGCCAATGCCGCTTGACGCTGCTCCGTCAGAGTCGGTGCCGCTTGTCGAGGATCCACTTGATGCGGTACCACTTGATGCTGTGCCACCGGAGAATGCTGCCAGGGGTACCGTGGTATCTTCCAAGGTCTGCAATGTGGGGGTATTGACGACAATGCCGACGGCTACCGCAGCTACTATCACCACACCGAAAGAACTGAGGCCGACGGCACCGAGATGCTGTCTCATCCAGCTAAGGATTCTCGCAGGCCCTCCAGACACAGGCTTCCCCACGCTGTCTACTGCTGTCTCAGGCATTGGCTTGGTGTCGATGTTTCTGTCATGCATCTCGCTCATGTTCGCTCCTCCCCTCTCCTGGGGTCTTGCGCTTTTTGATTGCCACCGTAAGGGATGCAATTCCCACTGCTGCCAGTATAGCAAGTCCGAGTCCTACAAGCCACAGAATATCCCCGGTAAAGGGAAGCCCTGCCATGAAGTTACCAAAGAAGCTCCCCGGATTTATTCCGAGGTCTTCTCTCTCATAGGCAAAGGTATCAATGACACGGGTCTCTACCTCATCGGTGGCAACATCGGTAAGTACTGGTGCCTCTCCGGCCCAGTTGCGGAAGAGGTCTGCCCTGATAGAGCCCTCCATGACGGTCTCGTCTCCCATCTCATCAAGAGGCAGCAGGCCGTCTGTTGCTATGACCGCGTAGGTCCAGTCCCTCAGTTCAAAG
>JAISEO010000085.1 GCA_031264075.1 Coriobacteriales bacterium
GTCTGATTTGCCCCAGCTCTGCCCGTGAGCACAACGCCATTACCGCAAGTAGTGACGTTGCACTCCCGAACAGACCTGGAACAAATCAGACGCAATCTGGCAGACAAGCAATTAATCGGTGCCTCCCTAGGCTCCTGGGGGTCAAGCAGGCTCGTCGTCCTCGTCATCGGTTTCGCCCGCGGCTGCCCGCTCGGCCTCCAGGGCCTTGATGCGCTTGTTCAAGACGATGCGGCTGACAAAGAGCGAGGCCTCGTAGAGCAGCGCGATGGCAACAAACATGAGGAGCATCGTTACCGGCGAGGCGTCCGGGGTCACCACGGCACAGAATACCAGCAGCACCACGTAGACCACGCGCCAGCTTTTGCGCAGCTTCTTGTAGGGCACGATATTGAAGATGATGAGATAGAAGACGACGAGGGGCAGTTCAAAGGCAAACCCAAAGGCAATCTCAAAGAGCAGGATGAGGGAGATATAGTCAGTGGCATTGGCCAGTACCCGTGCAAAGTCGTTGGTCTGTTCGAGCATCCAGGCAAAGGCCGGGTCGAGTATGACGAGATAGCAGAAGACCTGTCCGAAGATGAAGAGGACCACGCCCACAAAGAAGGTGGGCAGCACCCATTTGCGTTCGCTGGGCTTGAGTGCCGGCAGGAAGAAGGCCATGAGCTGCCATATCCAGATAGGGCTCGTGAGGATGGCACCAAAGAAGATGGACACCTTGAAGCGCAGCGTAAACCCGCCGAGCGGGTCAAGCACATTGAGCACCGTGGAAAGCTGGTCAACGGTTTCTATGGGTTCGCCTGCAATATAACCGGCAACCGGCTCGATGATGAACAGTATGAGATAGGGAGCAAAGAAGTACACCACCACGGTGGCCACCAGGAGGGAAACGATTATGATCGTGAGACGACGCCGGAGCTCACCCAGATGCTCCCATATGGTCATGCGCCCTTCCTGATTTCTGCCCTTCGTCTTCCTGGCCATGGCTAGTTCCCGGGCGTTTCGTCCAGCGTAGCCGCACCGGCTGCACCGGCTGCGTCTGCTGCTTGAGTGCTGGCGGCCTGCTTATCACGATGTTCACGCTCCAGGCGGGCCTTTTTCTCGGCGAAGGATTCGGTCTTGGGTTTGGCAGCAGCCTCGGGCCTGTTTTCTCCCTGCACCTTGGCGGCCACCTCAGGTGTAGCGGCTGTTATGGTCGCGGCTTTGAGCTTGGGCTTGGCGGCGGGTTTGGTGCTGCTTTCGTCGCCAGGGCCTGCGCTCACAGCGGTTTTGATAGTGGCGGCGGCAACAGCGCCGCTCGCAGCGTCTGCTTCAGGAGTCTTGCCGTCTGCTGGCACAACACCTTCCTCTCCCCTGGCCTCCCCCTTAGCCTCCCCCTTCTCTTCTCCCTTGTCCTCCTCGGTTGCTTTCTCGTCCTTTTTGGGAGTGGGTTTGAGCCCGAGCTTGCTCGCCAGCTTGTCGGTAACGCTCGTGCCTTCTTCGGCAAGCGGGTTGATTGTGGCCTCTATATCCTTGAGCGGCTCCACGACCTCGGCCTTGATGACCTGGTCTGCCTGCTCACGCAGTCCCTTGAGCGAATTCCAGACATGCGAAACATTCTTGATAACGCCGGGCAACTTGTCCGGCCCGAAGATGAGGAAGGCAAATACCAATATGATGACAAGCTCAAGGCCGCCTATTCCAAACAAGAGCACTCCCTGTGGTTGGTTGCTACACGCTGATTAGCAGATACCAGCTGCTCATCGCTTCTTGCGTTGAACGTCGTATTGTAGAACTCTGCCACGTTTCTCGCAATGCCCACAGTATAACCGTTGCCACGCTATCCACCAAACGGCAGCAGGCAGCGCGCATTGGCCTTTCTCGACCGTCGTTACCAGTCACTCCCCTTGTCATTGCGAGGAGCGCATCGCGCGACGCGGCAATCCAGTCCTTCTCTGTCGTCTTTGGGTAGCCTCATTTTTACCATCTCCCTTGTTTCAAGAACTGGATTGCCGGTAGCACTTACTTTGCCTTTGCGTTGAGTAGCAGCACCTGCCCGGTTCTCAGGCAAAGTAAGTGCTACCTCGCTCAGAGTGACCTAGAGGTGTGCGACCAGTAACCGACCGTCAAACAGAGCTCGGTCTATGTGTATAATCGGGGTATGTATAACTTCAGGTATCATCTGGTGACGATCTGCTCGATCTTTGTGGCTCTGGCGCTGGGCCTCCTGTTGGGCGCTGCCATCGCGTCGAGCGACCTGGCCCAATCGACCTCTGACGACATGGTAGGCAGCATGCTCAGTCGCTACGAGACCCTCATAGATGACAACGCGCGGCTTACGAGGGAGCTCGAGGGCAACACCGAGCTCGCGTCCGACCTCACCGGCGCCTGGTCCGAGAAGCGTTTGGATGGTAGAACCATCGTGCTGCTGCTCGGCGACACGCTCGGCGACAGGAGCCTGCAGGCATCGCTCACCGACGCCATCAACCACGCGGGAGGCTCGGTCGTCAACGTTACCGTGCTCAAACAGGACTTTGGCCTCGAGGATGAGGAGATTCGCACCGCGCTCCAAACCATAGTCGACGAAGTGCCCGGCGAGGAGTATCAGCAGACCCTGGCACACCAGCTGGAGCAGGAGTGGAGCTATGTTTATACCACCTCATCCGCCGAGCCCACGCAGGAGGACTTTGACCTGCCGTTTTACACCTATACGCGGATAAACGACGAACTCACCGCCATTGAAAACGCGGGGGGCGAAAAGACACCTGACCAGGCTGCCGCGGATAACGCCGAGGGAGAGAGCGCGTCCCCAACAGGCAGATCAAGCGAAACTGTGCTTTTGTCCGACGGGAGTGGGTCCGAGCCGCTAGCAAGCGACGGTGGCCTGGTAGCCCAGACGCCCTTCCAGAAGATCTTCTTCGACCGGTATTCGCTTACCCGGGCACTCCTCACCTACCGGATAGTGGATATTGGCGTGAACTACACGCAGTTGGCGGAGCACAAAGACCCGTCTCCTCCCAACGACCAGCGGGCGGCCCTGCGCATAGCCACCTCCTGGCAACTGCCCTATGGAGTAAACGGCCTGATAAACGGCCTGGCCCAGCAACAGGACGACGCGATGATGCAGACCCGGATCGGGCTTCAGCTGACGCTGAGCTTTGAGCAGGCCGGCGCGGCAAGCGACCTGGTCTATCCCCTGTGGCTGAGGTCGAGCATCCCGCACTCGGTGCGAGGCAGCGTTGCCAAACCCAATTATTACACGCTCCTGATTCAGCCTGACTACCTCAACTATTCCATGGACATCCTTGCGAGCGAGAACAGTCTGAGTTGCGTCACAACTCCGCAGACGGTGAGCGGGCGCTACTCCCTCATTGCGCTGCTCAGCGGTGCGCAGGCCGGAATCTATGGCGAAGACCGTTCTCCCGAGAACAACTTTGTGCCGCTCCCGGAGGACAGCTCAGGCCGGGCAGCATTCCGGTAGCGCCGGGGCGGGGGGGGGGCGGCGCGGCCGGGCCGCCCCCCGCCGGCGGCGGCGGGCAGCCCCCGCCCC
>JAISEO010000006.1 GCA_031264075.1 Coriobacteriales bacterium
GTCGAATGGCCGCCAGGACACCTACTTCAAGAAAGCCTCGCTTTAATTGAGCATCCATACGAATACCTCCTTTCGCATGATACTATATATCACATAGTATATGACGTCAAGAGGTATTTCCAGTAGGGGCGTTGCGCGCAACGCCTGTTCTGCTGGAACAGGGACAGTGGGACAGTGGGGGACGGGGCAACTGTCCCACTGGGGTTCGTGGGACAGTTGCCCCGTCCCCCCACCTCCGCTGCCCCGTCCCCCTGTCCCAGCCCCGTTGCCCCCTCCTCAGAGGGAGCAACCCCGTCATGACCCGCGTCATCAAGATATTCGACACCACCCTGCGCGACGGCGAGCAGAGCCCGGGCGTGAGCATGGCGCTCCCGGAGAAGCTCTCCATAGCACGGGAGCTGCTGCGCTTGAAGGTGGACATCATCGAGGCGGGCTTTCCGGCCTCAAGCCCCGGAGACTTTGCGAGTGTGCAGGAGCTCGCGCGTTTCATTGGCTCCGAGGCCGTGGTATGTGCCCTCTCCCGCGCCCGCGCTTCTGACATCAGGGCTGCTGGCAAGGCACTCGTGCATGCAGAGCGCGCCCGCATACACACCGGCCTCGGCGTGAGCCCCAGTCATCTCAAAGACAAGCTCCACATGAGTGAGGACGATGCGCTCAGCAGCGCGGTCAAGGCAGTCAGGCTCGCGCGCAACTACACCGGCGACGTGCAGTTCTACGCCGAGGACGCGGGCCGGGCCGAGCGGGGCTACCTCGCCACCGTGCTTGCCGCCGCGCTTAAGGCCGGTGCCACGACGCTCAACGTGCCCGATACCACAGGCGCCCTGCTCCCCGAGCAGTATGGCGAGCTCATCAGCTGGCTTCTTGCCCACGTCGAGGGTATCGAGGAGGCCACGGTGGCGGTGCACTGCCACAACGACCTGGGCATGGCAACGGCCGCAAGCATTGCGGGCATTGCCGCCGGCGCCACGCAGATAGAGTGCACCATCAACGGCATCGGCGAGCGTGCGGGCAACGCGGCGCTCGAGGAGGTGGCGGTGGCGCTCCAGCTCCACGCGAGGGAGCTGGATGCGAGTTCCGGCATCTGCCTTAAGGAGCTCACCCGCGCCTCACGCCTCGTAAGCTCTCTCACCGGCATGGCGGTACCAGCCAACAAGGCCGTCGTCGGTGCCAATGCCTTCGCGCATTCCAGTGGCATCCATCAGGACGGCGTGCTCAAGAACCCCGGCACCTACGAAATCCTGAGCCCTGCCAGTGTGGGCGCGCAGGATATGCGGCTGGTCCTCACGGCCCGCAGCGGCCGCGCGGCACTCAGGCACCGCCTGGGTGCGCTGGGCTACACGCCCGACAAGAGCAGCTTCAAGCAGATTTACCATCGCTTTGTTGAGATAGCAGAAAAAAAGCATGAGGTATACGACGAGGATCTCGAGGCCATCATGGCCGAGTACGGAAGCGGCCTGGAGCAGGTGTGGAAGCTCAGGATTCTCCAGGTCTCCTGCGGCACACCACTCATTGCCACGGCCACGGTGGTACTCGAAGGGCCGGACGGGGAGGAGTACTCCACCTGCGCTTCGGGCACGGGGCCCATTGACGCCACTTTCAAGGCCATCGACCAGACCGCGGCTCCCCAGGCCGATCTCCTGCGCTTTGCCGTACAGGCCATCACCCGCGGCAGTGACGCTCTCGGCGAGGTTTCGGTACAATTGTCAGACAGGGAGGGGAGGGTGTTTTCCGGCAGGGCTGCTGACGGCGACATCATCGTCTCCTCTGCCAAGGCGTATCTCAACGCCCTCAACCGTCTGCTGTTAACAGCAGGCAGCAACAGCAAGGGAAGCAATGATTAATTATCGCTTCCCAAGGCTTAACAGTAAGAAACGAGGAGGACCGTGTGCTGAAGAACCGTAAGTGTAATCTGATTATTGACAGTTGTTGCGACCTGCCCGCCGACCTGGTGGCATCCTATGATGTGGATCTGGTTCGCTTCACCTATATTATGAGCGACGGCGAGCATCTTGACGACCTGGGTGTCACGCAGTCGCACCATGAGTTTTACGAGCGCATGCGCAAGGGTGAGCACCCTACTACCACGCAGGTGCCGGTGGCCGAGCTCACCACCTGCTTTGAGCGCGCGCTCGCGAGCGGCATACCAACGGTGTACCTCGCCTTTACCGCGGCTCTTTCGGGTTCGTACAGCACGGCCAAAATGCTGGCCGATGATATAACACGGGAGCATCCGGACGCCGAGCTCTACGTGGTGGATACCAAGCTGCCGAGCGCCGCGGAGGGCCTGTTGGTCATGGAGGCCGTGCGCCAGCTCGACACCGGTCTCACGGCACGGGAGCTGGTTAAGTGGGCGGAGGAGGCCCGCTACTATGTCAACGGCTTCTTTACCCTGCCGGATCTGGAATCGCTCAGGCGCGGAGGCAGAATCCCCGACATGGCCGCGGTAGCCGGTGCCAAGCTGGACATCAAGCCCATGCTCACCTACGACATCGATGGCCGTCTCATATTCAAGAGCGTTGCCCGTGGTCGCAAAAAGGCCATCAAGCAGCTGCTGCAGATCTATTCCGAGCGGCAGAGCGCCAATGGCCTCAACACCGTGCTGGTCTGCGCCGCCGACGCGCCCAAGGAGCAGGCCTCCGTTGCCGAGCAGGTGCTCAAGGCCTCGAGCAGCCCCATAACGCTCTGGCAGACCCAGATTGGCGCCGTCATCGGCTCGCACGTGGGGCCCGGCATGCTCGCCATCGTATTCTGGGGCCCGGATCGCCGCAAGAACCTCAGCCTCACCGACCGCATAGCCCAGCGTGTTTCTTCGGGCTCCAACGAGGACGAACACGCCGAGTAATATGATGGCTGGTAAAGGAGCAGAGATGTCCGAGCAACAGTACGCAGAGGTACTCGTGGCCCTGTCCGACATCGACCTGGGCATCCTCCGTTTGCAGAAGCAGGTAGACGAGCTGCCTCACAAGCAACAGATAATGGACGTGAGGCAGCGGTCTCGCGAGCTGGAGGTCAAGGCGCAGCAGGTGCAGAAGATGGCCCACGACGCGGCACGCACCCTCAAACTGCTCTCCGACGAGACGGAACTCAACGAGACGCAGATAAGCCACGTGCAGGCGACGCTTGACAAGAGTAGTGAGTACCGCGAAACAGCGGCGCTCGTGGCGGAGATGGAGATGCTTGCGCATCGCAAGGCCAAGCTGGAGGAGGACAGCCTCTCCCAGATGGAGAAGCAGGAAAAGGTCGCCACCGTTGAGGCCCAGGTAGCTCGGGCGGTCGAAAAGCTGAATCGCGAAGAGCAGGCCTACACAGAGGCCTACCGCAAGGTGGGTGGCAAGCTCAAGCAGGACATCGCCGACCTGGAGCACGCGCGCGAGGCCCTTACAGCCACCCTGCCGGCGGCAATGGCGGAGCGCTACGCTCGAGCCCTTAAAACCAAGGCCGGCATAGGCGCCGCGCGTCTCATGGGCAATCAGTGCAGTGGCTGCCATGGCACCCTGAGCGAGGGCCAGCTCGCAAAACTCCAGGAGGGCCCGCCGGTGGGCGAGTGTCCCAACTGTAACAGGCTGCTGGTAACGGCCGCGTGCGAAGCATAGAACCGCAGCACAGCAAAAGGAAGTGAACATGCTGGACCGAGCAATCCTTCATACCGACGGTGGTTCCCGTGGTAATCCCGGCCCCAGCGGCATTGGCTTTGTCATCCTCGCAGATGATGGCCGTGAGCTCGTGACCGTCTCGGAAGGCGGGGCTTGTATCGGAAGAGCCACCAATAATATCGCCGAGTACCGCGCGCTGCTCTGGGGCCTCAAAAACGCCCGGGCGCTGGGCGTGCGGCACCTGGACATCCGCGCGGACAGCGAGCTTCTCGTCAAGCAGATACGGGGTGAATACAAGGTTAAGAACGAAGGCATCAAGCCGCTCTTTGCAGAGGCGCAGCTACTGCTCAAAGGCCTGGAATCCTTTGACATCGCCCACGTCTATCGAGAGGAGAACTCCCGCGCCGACGCCCTGGCCAATGAGGCCATGGACAGGGGGGAGAGCGTCGGCAGCTTTCAGGTGGCCTGTGAGCCGCAGTGCAGCGAGGAGCAGCCCAGCGAGGAGCGGTGTACCGGGAAGCAGCCCGGTTCGGGAGCAGGCAGCGCTGTGCAAGACACGTCCTCCCACGCGGCACGCAGGGAGACAGGCATGAGTACCGAAAGAAGCGAGGCAGCCAAAGCACCGGGCAGGTATATTCTCACGGTCAAGGACCACTTTGACGCGGCGCACGCGCTGGTAGGCTATCCGGGCGAGTGTCGCGAGCTGCACGGACATACCTGGGACGTAGAGGCCACCGTCTCGGGCACGGAGCTGGACGAAGTCGGCATCGTGTATGACTTCAAGGCCCTCAAAGCGGATCTGGCCGCCATTCTCAGGGAGTATGACCACGTCTACCTCAACGAGGTGCCGCCCTTTGACCACATCAATGCCACCGCAGAAAACCTGGCCCGCATCATCCATGAACGCCTCGAAGCAACGCTCCCGCCCGCCATCTCCCTCGAAGAAGTAGCAGTATGGGAAAGCCCCCAAGCCAGACTCAGCTACCGTAAAGCCTGATAGGAGGGGGATGGAGCCAGGTGAGCCAGGTGAGCCAGGGGGTGAGCCAGTGGGACGGTTCTGAGCCAGGGGGACGGTTCTCTTGGCTCGCAGAATTCCGATTTGGCCTTGCAACATCCCATCTGATACAATAGGCTCACTTGTTCCCCGCAAGGGGTTGTCCCCCGCCTTCTGGCGGGGGTAATTTTTTCGGGACACGTGTCCCGTCTCCCTCGATTTCTAAAGTTGAGCGACTTCAGCTGATTCAAGACCTGTGCACTCTACAATGAGCCCAACGTCAAGTCCAGCGGCCTTCATGCGCTGGGCGCTGATGCGTGCAGCGCGTGCCTCACCCTCGGCTATCCCACGCTTCTCCCCACGCTTCTCCCCACGCTTCTCACCACGCTTCTCACCGATCTTCTCACCTATCTCACGTTCCTCTTCGCCCCTTATCCTCAGGGCGTCATCCCAGTTCCATTCCGCTACCAACATAGTGAGCACCTCCGATCCTCTGCTTTCCAGGTATGCTGCCATTATACCCTGTCTCTTGCATTCAAGTATGGTCTTTGTTATAGCCTCGTCAAGGGAAAGGCCACCTCTACGGTAGTTCTCTACCATGGACACGAAGACAGAGTAGTCAGAGAGTGCCTGACTCTTGGCAAGTACTTCTGCGTTATGTCCTTCTGCAACATTATAGACCGTAGCGACAAGTTCAAGTGCCGGAGGTCTTTCCTTCGCGATAAAGGCATCGGACAGGCGCAGTATCTGCTCCCCCAATCGCCCCCTGCACCGGGAAATAACGCCTCCCCCTACCACAACCTGAGCCAGGGGGACGGTTCTCTTGGCTCAAGCCAAGAGAACCGTCCCCCTGGCTCATCCCCTGGCTCAGATAGAAGTCCTCACAGAGTATTGTCATTCTCCAACTCGCCCTCTATAATGAAATGAACAGACGGAGCGGATATGGATGCACAGATTAAGTATCAATACTGGCTTGAGAAAGCGCACTACGACCTTGACACCGCAACAACCATGCTCAACGGCAGGCGATGGTTGTATGTTGTGTTCATGTGCCAACAGGCAATCGAAAAACTCACAAAAGGATTGTATGTTCTGTACGTGGACGATACTATTCCGCGGGTTCATAACATCAGGGCCATCATAGAAAAATTCGAGGACAAATTGTCGGTGGATGTGCCTGAATCTAGCTATGAATTCTTCGACACTTTGTCTTCGTATTATCTGAACAATCGCTATCCTGACTATATGAACGATCTCAATGCACAGATCAAGGAAGCGGAAGCAAAGGAAACTCTTGAACGAACCAAGGAGGCATTCGCATGGCTGCTGACTTTGAAAGTATAAGACACGTCGCAAGACGATATGCTGATGATGTGCGGCGCGTGATGCCGGTGGATAAAGTGGTTCTGTTCGGCTCGTATGCAAACGGCAGCGCAACGATGCAAAGTGATGTCGATATCTGTTTTTTCCTCGATAACTTTGGCGGAAAGCGTCGTATTGATATCCTGAAAGAACTGCTTGGGTTGACCCATGGTTACAGAGAGGCTTATTTTGAACCTGCCGTCTTCCCCACCTCGGAGATTCAGCGAGGCAATCCCTTCGTAGAAGAGATACTGCGTACAGGGCGCGAGATATGAGCCAGGGGGACGGTTCTCTTGGCTCGCAGAATTCCGATTTGGCCTTGCAACACCCCATCTGATACAATAGGCTCACTTGTCCCCCGCAAGGGGTTGTCCCCCGCCTTCTGGCGGGGGTAATTTTTCAGGCTAAGCCTGCGCTCAGACAGTGGGGGTTGCGGGGCCTTGGACCCTGTGCAATAAGGCCTCCCAACTTACAGAATAGTCAGAATAATCGCTGCTGGTGGCATTGTTGAGGCCAGAAAAGTTGTTCTGATAATGACACCCAAAGAGATTGTCAAATGCTGTATACTGAACTCAAAGGTTCCCCCCTGCCGATAAGCACTCCATAGAGGACTTCTCTAAAGGGATAGGCGGGGGGGTCATTTCTTATCTTCAGTTGGTCGATAGAAGTCCTCACACACCAACGCGTCCTTTATCAAGACATAAGACCTGTCATCATCCTTCTCCCATTTGCGCTGTATTGCCCAGCTCATGTAGTCAGCTACCTGGAGGTTTATGTCGCTGGCCGGAGTTGCGCTCTACTGTATCCATAGTCTATGAGCCAGGGGGACGGTTCTCTTGGCTCGAACCGTCCCCCTGGCTCCCCCTGGCTCACCACCTCACACTTTTTCAAAATAATCTGCTCAAAGGTGTTGACGGGGGGGGGGGGGGGGGGGGGGTAAAAAAATTTTAGGGGAGGGAACTTTATTGTAAGGGGGGGGTTTTTGGGCTTTGCCAAATTTTTGGGAAT
>JAISEO010000032.1 GCA_031264075.1 Coriobacteriales bacterium
GGTACACAGCCGCTCGTGCGCATCGACGGCGGCAGCCTCACCCTGTACAGCGGTGGTCTGCATTCGAATAACGTCACAGGCGCCACAGGCGTGGCGGGCGTAATCGTTAACGGCGCAGACTCCACCTTCAGCATGGACGGCGGGCAGATCTATGACCTGACTTCCGCCGAGGGTACGGCCGCAGTCGAGATACAAGAGGGCGCGACCTTCCTCATGAGAGGCGGCGTGATCACGGCTAACCGAACGGATGCGGACGGAGAAGACGCTGCGGCGGGAGTCGCCGTGAAGGAAGGCTTGTTTGAGATGACAGGCGGCGACATCACAGAGAACACCGGCGGTCATGCGGTGAGCGTATCGTCTGACGGCGAGATGCGCGTTTCGGGTTCGGTGCATATCGGGTTCAACAACGCGGACAACGGCGTCTACCTCGCCGCAGATCAAAATATAGTGATAACCGCCGATCTGCCTGAGGACGCCCGCATAGTGCTCGCGGACAAGGTGGGCGCTGTCAATGGAACAAAAGTAGCGCAGAAGCTTCCGGCGGAGGGGGAGAGTGTACCCGTTCTGAGCGCGAGCGAGGCGGGTAGACTTGTCTGGCAACTGGGAACTTTCTCCGTTGGTATGGGTACGGGAGGCTCCTCGGAGTTCTATGTGCTGGCCAACAGGAACGTGGATTATGTTTCTGCCGTTGCTGACGGAACAGCAAACACGGTTCGTTCCACGAAGCTCACGCTGACCTTCAGCGAAGATATAGCGGGTCTCGCGCTCGGCGACATCACGCTCACGCCTGCGGGCGCGGCCTCCGTGACCATGGGCTTGCTCACCTATATCGGACAAGACGGCAGTGGCATCTATGAGCTGGCAATAAGCGGGACCTGGGATGAAGGTGATACGGTCGCCGCGGCGGTCGCGAAGAGCGGCTTCACCATCACGCCCACGACTCAGAGCGCTACCCTGCACGACGGCGCCCCGCCGGCCATCACCTATATCTCGGCGACGGCTGACGGCGCTGCAAACCTTACCACCTCGACAAAGATCTCCCTCGTCTTCAACGACGACATCGCGGGACTCACGGCAGGTGATATCACGCTCGCACCTTCCGGCGTCGCCGTGGTCGATAAAGGCACGCTCACCCACACCGGCACTGCCGGAAGCGGCACCTACGAGCTGGCAATAAGCGGGACCTGGGATGAGGGTGACACGGCCGCCGTCGCGGTCGCGAAGAGCGGCTTTACCATCACGCCCACGACGCATACCGCGACGCTGCATAAGGAAATCCCTCCGCCACCGGGAACCGTCTATACGCTCAGCTTCGACAAGAATGCAGACGACGCGGTGGCTGGCTCGGTGCCTGACAAGGACGTGAGCTACGGTGAGCCGGTTGGCGCACTCCCCGGTATCGACTCCGGTGCTCCCACGCGCAGCGAGTACGTATTCCAGGGCTGGGCGACGAACTCTGCAGCGACAGCGCCAGACTTTACGGCAACGACGGTATGGTCAGTCCACTCCGACGGCACGGCCTACGCGGTCTGGGAACCCGAAGGGACGATTGTGCCTCCTCCCCCGGGGCCGGACGACGAGGACGACGACGACAGTGACGACGATGACCCCATCGTGATACCTCCTCCGGGTGGGGGCGACGACGAGACGATAGCTACTCCTCCGCCTGCGACCCCTCCGCCTGTTTCTCCGAATCCGGGTAGCTCTGGCGGCACGCAGACAGTGGACGACGCACCCGTTACCAGCGCTCCGCAGGCAGAGTCTGATGGTGATGAGGTCGTGACGCAGGAGGAACTCAGCGAGCGTGCCCGCGAAGCGGACATACCTGTGCTGGACATCGGCGAGACCGAGGTGCCGCTCCTGGGAGTAGAGGGATATAGCTACTGGTCCCTCGTTGATCTCGCGATTGCGCTCCTGGGCATCCTCTGTGCGCTGTGGTATGTCTTCGTCTATCGACGTCGGCGGGCGCAAGACAGCAAGTCCACTGCTGACAGCGGTGCAGGGCAAGGCCGGCCCATGGCACCACCAGGCGCAGGTGTGATGCACGATGAACCCGAGTCAGAGGCAGGCAGGCGGCGCGGCATGCTGTGTATCGCGATGTTTGCCGTGGCCGTCGCCAATATCCTGCTCTTCCTGCTGACGCAGGACCTTACGGGAGCCCCACTCGTCATCGTGGATGTCTGGACCATTCCCGAGGCCATCCTGTTTGCCGCGGAAATCCTGCTCGGCTACCTTGCCATCAAGAAGGAAAAGGCAGCAGCCACAGCACCGGCATAGGCAATAAACAACACGGCTGAGACATTGGCGCCACCCAGGAGGATTGCTCCTGTGGGCGCCGATGTCTCAACGGCAACGCGCCAAAGCTGGTATCATGGGTAGCATGCCCGAGAAAGTTAAACTCAAATACTCACTCATCATGTTTTTGGCTGGCGGCTGCTACGGCTTTGTCGTGCCGATGGTGCGCACAGCCCAGAGCGCGGGTTTTGTCACCGGGGATATCATGGTCACCCAGTACATACTGTCCGCGGCGACCCTCGGCATCGTCTGCCTGCTGTTTTCACGCAGAAAGGTCGGGCTCAGGGATAGCTTGAAACTCCTGGGGGTAGGAGTTACCGCCGCGTGCGTGAGCTTCTGCTATTACCAGAGTCTGGCGTTGCTGTCCCCCGCGACATCGCTCACCCTGCTCTTTCAGTTTGTGTGGATGGGCATGGTGGTGCAGGCCGTCCGCACCCGCACAGCGCCCAGACCTGTCGCGGTATTTACCGCGCTCTTTGTTGTCTTTGGTGCCGTGCTGGCCACCGGAATGCTCGACGAGGGGGTTTCTGTAGAGACCCTTGACCCGCTGGGTGTTTTTTTCGGGCTGCTTTCCGCCGTGTTCTATACGGGCTTTATCGTGCTTACCAGTCGTGTTGCCACGGCTCTGCCGGCAGTCAATCGAAGCCTGTTCTCGGCATTGGGAAGCCTCATCGTCGCTTTTGCCATCATGCCCACATACTTTGCCCGGCCGCTCCTAGCCATAGACCCCCTGCTCAGCGTGGCGCTTGGCATGGTGGGTATCTGCCTGCCGGTTTTTCTGATAGCCGTGAGTTCTCCCAAACTCCCCACGAGCCTTGCTACCGTCATGGCCTCAAGTGAGCTGCCCAGTGGCGTTATCTGCGCGGCCGTTTTCCTCGGCGAGCCTGTCAGCTTTTCTGTTGGCCTGGGAGTGGTTATCATACTGGCAGGCATCGTTGCCTCTGAGCTGGAGAGTCTGCGTCACCAGAAGGCTCACAAAAGATAGGGCTTGAACCTGCCGGCCAGCTCCTTTGCCACGCGCAGCTCCAAGAGGGTGCCGTCCTCCCGGTATTCCTCGGAGAGGATCGTGGTTTTTTCATGGGCCAGCTGCACGAGGGCTCCTTTGTCAAAGGGAACAAGCACGCGCAGCAACTCACTTGCGGCATCGGCTGAGCGCGTGATAGCTGCGTAGAGCTCCTCGGTGCCACCAGCTTTGAGCGCAGAGAACAACACGGCTTCGGGATAACGCGTCCGCAGATCCTCCTGTTCCGCAAGGCTCAGCAGATCGACCTTGTTCAGTACGAGCAGCTGTGGCACGGCCTGTGCGCCCACCTCTGCCAATACCTCCTGTACGGCGGCGATGTGTACCTCGCAGTGTGGGGAGGCGGCATCCACCACATGCAGGATTAAGTCGGCCTCACGCACCTCATCCAGCGTGGATTTGAAGGACTCCACGAGGCTATGCGGAAGCTTCTGGATAAAGCCCACCGTGTCCGTGATGGTCATCTCGCGGCCATCGGGAAGCTCCAGACGGCGTGTGGTGGAGTCCAGCGTGGTAAAGAGTTGGTCATAGGTCAGGGTGTCCGCGTTGGTGAGGCAGTTGAGCAGCGTGGACTTTCCGGCATTGGTGTACCCGGCCAGAGCAAGGCGAAACACTCCCGACGTAGCCCGCGACTTACGCTGCGTGGCGCGCTCGGTCTCTACCTTGGCAAGCTCAGCGGTGAGCGCATCGATACGCTTGCGCACCATGCGCCGGTCTACCTCAAGCTGGCTCTCGCCCTCGCCAAATCTGCTGCCCACGCCGCCGCCCATTCGGTGTCCCGCGAGATGCGCCCACATACCACGCAGACGGGGGAGCAGATACTGGTTCTGAGCAAGCGCCACCTGCAGGCGGCCCTCGCGGGTGGTGGCATGCAGCGCAAAGATGTCCAGAATGAGCGCTGTTCTGTCTATGATCTTGACCCCCTTGATCTCGTGCTCAAGGTTTGACTGCTGGGTAGGCGTGAGCTCACAGTCAAAGACCACCACATCGGCACTGAGGGCGCTTGCCAACTGGGCCACTTCCAGAACCTTGCCTTTGCCTACCAGGCTACGCTGGTGAGGCCGGTCGAGTCTCTGTGTCGCAGAACCCACGGTTTCCGCTCCAGCGGTAGCCACCAGGCTTTCCAGCTCACTGAGCGATGCCTCCAGGGGCCACTCGTCGCGCGGCAATTCAATGCCAACGAGTAGGGCGCGCTCGGACTTCTCTGCGGTTTCATACATGCTTTCAGGGCTCAAGTGCTGCTCCTGTCCATTCTCGTCTCCGCCGCGACGCGGTAAAGCCTCTGCCCATAAGACCCAGGTGTACCTGGCCAGAGAGGCTCTTCTGCGTCACGCGCCAGATCTCACCCGCGTAGCGCTGATGATATTCCACCTCAGGGATGTACTTCTTCGTATCCCCTGCGGAGGCTCGTTATTAGCTTGCTTGCGTATCTTACTCCGGGCGGAACTTATACGGGATGGTGCTGATATAGTAGGTCAGGGCGTCACGGCACAGTTGGGATATATTCTTGGGCTGCAGGCCGTGCAGCTTGTTATAGGAGGCGAAGGCCTCAGCGTCCTCGTAATCGGTGGTAGAGACGCTGAAGGTCTTGCGCATACCCCCTTCAAGCTGGGCGTCCTGATGGATTGCCGCCAGTTTTTTGGCATAGATAGGCTTGGGCGTGGCGAGGATGTCCGTTGCGCCGGGCTTAAAGCCTACGTGCTTCATGAGCGCGGTGAGGGCCTCACGCAAGATGGCGGAATCGCTTTGCGGGCCGGTCTTCTTGATCTTGTTGTAGGCAGCCAGACGGACGGTGTCTGCGTACAGATCTCTGGGTATCATGGCTGTGGGAATCTTTGTTCCCGCGCCCTTGATGTTGTCATGCGTAGCGCTGACTCTTTCGGTAGCTGTTTTTGTTGTGCTGGCTGTTTTGGTAGCATTTTTGGTAACCATAGGTCTAATCCTTTCAAAAAGGGGCTGGACGAGCACAGAAAATGTTGTGTACAATACTCGCACAAAGAGTGAGCTTCATAATGACTCGATACGCGATTGTTACGTAGTCTAACATACTTAGGGACATATTGACTTGAAAATTCTTGAATTGGTAGATAAAATTGCCCAGGCGTGCCTATTGGACTACAATACTCACAGAAGTGTCTGGCGCAGGCACCATATGTCAGAGTCCCGAGAGGCTGATTGCGACCAGCGCCCCAAGCCAGATTGAGGAGTTTTTGTGTTTTGCCAACAATGCGGTTCTACTGAGTCCAGGGTCATTGATTCTCGCCCTTCGGAGGATGGGAAACAGATTCGCCGCCGTCGTGAGTGCGAGGCCTGCGGCTGGCGTTTTACCACGGTGGAAGCATACCGGGATCAGTCGCTGATAGTACATAAGAAGGACAAGAGTTCGGAACCTTTTGATCGCGAGAAGCTGTTGCGTGGCCTGTTGACGGCAACGGTCAAGCGCGATGTAGCACTGGAAACCCTTGAAGCACTCATCAACGATGTGGAGGCGGAACTCAACGCCCTGCCCAAACGGGAGATAGAGTCCGAAAGGCTCGGGGAGTTGGTCATGGAGCGCCTCCGCGACATCGATGCCGTGGCCTACATCCGTTTTGCCTCGGTCTATAAGGACTTCAAAGACATAGACGAGTTCCAACACGCGCTTAAGGGGATGTAATATGTCTGTCGAACTCAAGGTACAACGTCTTGACAGGGGGCTTCCCTTGCCGGAGTATGCGTATCCCGGAGACGCGGGGCTCGACCTGCGCTCTGCCGTTGACCTGAGTATAGCGCCCGGTGAGCGAGCGGTGATTCCCACGGGCATTGCGCTGGCCATTCCGGAGGGTTTTGCGGGTTTTGTGCAGCCGCGTAGCGGTCTGGCCCTCCGACAGGGTCTCACCCTTGTCAATACGCCGGGCCTCATTGACAGCATGTATCGTGGTGAGATACAGCTTATTGCTCTCAACACCGACAGGCACGAGACCATCGTCATCAAGCGCGGCCAACGGATTGCACAGTTGGTGATACAGGCAGTGCCGCAGGTGAGTATACGCGAGTGTGACGCATTGGACGAGACGGAGCGGAGTTCCGGCGGCTTTGGATCGAGCGGGTTCTAGTGCCTGGCCTCTGCCTCAGGCAGGCGGCTGGCAGATAGAAAGTTGCCGAAGAACAGAGACCTACTGGCACACAGAGAAGTAAGAGCAGTAATTGAGGAGCATACATGGACTGGACGAGTTTTTTCAGAAGCGAACTCACACCCATACGACCCTATGAGCCCGGACTCCGCGAGGAGCAGATTTGCGGGATAGCTCAGACGCCGAGCATCCACAAACTCTCCTCCAACGAGAGCCCCTATCCCCCCTTTCCCACGGCCCTTGAGGCCATGCAGCAGTGCCTCCCAGAGCTTAATCGGTACTCCGACGGCTCCAGTTACGCGCTCAGGCAGGGCCTTTCGGCTGAGTATGGCGTGCCCCTTGAACAGATTATGGTGGGAAACGGCACCAACGAGTTGCTCATGCTCCTGGCCCAGGCCTGTCTCACACCAAAAAGCCGCGTCGCCTACTGCTGGCCTTCGTTCATCGTGTACCGGATGGGAGCGCAGGTTGCCGGCGCAGTCTATGATGAGCTGCCTCTCACGGCCGACGGCCGCTTTGACACCGATGCCCTGCTTCGCGCGATTACACCCGACACGAAGCTGGTCATCCTCTGCTCGCCCAACAACCCCAGTGGCGGCATTGTCATGCAGGAGGAATACGAGCGCTTTATGGCGGCGGTGCCGGATCATGTACTGGTGGTACTGGACCTGGCTTACACGGAGTTTGTCACCGAGTCGGAGCATCTGGCAGCCTTGAGCTGCTATGACGGCGTAAGGCCCCTGGTGGTCTTTCACACCTTCTCAAAGATATACGGCCTCGCCGGCGTGCGCGTGGGTTACGGCTTTGCTCCCGTGCCCGTTATCGAGGCCATGGACAAACTGCGGGAACCCTTCAATGTTAATACCGTGGCTCAGGTTGGTGCCCTGGCGAGCCTGGGGCAGAACGAGGAGCTGGAGCGCAGGAGGGCCGAGAACGCCCTGGAGCGCACCCGGCTCTGCGAGGCCTTTGACCGGCTGGGGCTTGCGTACTTTGCCAGTCAGGCCAACTTTGTCTGGGTCTTCGTGCCCGAGCCCGAACAGAGCTTTGAGCAGCTGCTGAAACGTGGCGTTATCGTCCGTGCCTTTCCGGGTGGCGGTGGCCTGCGCGTAGGAGTAGGCAGGCGCGAGGACACACTCGCGACCATAGAGGCCTTTGACCAGCTCTTTGGCTCAGAGGCATAAGATCCCTGGAACAAGCTGCCGCATCCAAGGCGCAGAACGGAGTGAACTATGATTATCGCCATTGACGGACCGGCCGGTTCCGGTAAGTCTACGGTTGCCAAGCTGGTTGCCAAACAACTCGGCTTTGCCTACCTCGACACCGGTGCGATGTACCGTGCGGTGGCGTGGCGCGCGCTTGACACCAGGGTCGACCTCGACGACGACGATGCCCTTACCCGCATTGCCACGAGCGATGCCATCCGTTTTGGCTACCGGGCAGGGGAGGCCCTGCCGAGCGAGGTTTTTATTGCGGGCGAGGAGGTGACCCGTGCCATACGCACGCCCGAGATAGACGCTGTTGTCTCCAAGGTGTCGGCTGTTGCGGGTGTGCGTCATGCCCTCGTGGCTCAACAGCAGGATATCGGTGGCGAGCGGGACACGGTTATGGAGGGGAGGGACATCGGCACTACGGTATTTCCCCATGCCGAGCTCAAGATCTTTCTCACAGCCAGTCCCGAAGCGCGTGCAGCGCGACGTCTGGGCCAGAACGCCGCGCGGTTTGGAGAGGCCGCACGGAGCCAGAAGCGCGAGGAAGTCCTGGCCGACATTATCCGTCGCGACGCGTATGACAGCGGACGCAAGACCTCGCCCCTGAGAGCAGCCGACGATGCCTTCGTGTTGGATACAACCAATCTCAACATCGACGAGGTGGTGGATGCCATACTTGAGCAGGTGCCGCTTGAGCTTGCACGGCAAGGGTAACAGCTTGCGCACACCTGCCGCCGTATCGGCTACACTGGATGCACGATGAAACCACTCGATTACTTCTATGACAATCCTCTCAACACAGGCCGCGGCACGCCGTGGATATTCGACCATATCTTTGCGGGGCTGTTGCGCGTGCTCCTTACGCCGGCCTTTCGCCTTAAAACGCGCGGCGCCGAGCATATCCGCGAGCTGGATGAAGGCCTCATTCTCGCCGGTAACCACCGGTCTTACCTGGACCCGCTCTTTCCCCTGATGGCCATGCGGCCACGGACCGTCCGTTTCATTGGGAAGGAGGAGTTCTTCAAGATAAGGGGCGTGCGGCGTCTGGCCTCATGGGTGGGCGTGTACCCGGTCAAGCGCGCCGCGGCCGACCTCAAGGTCGTCAAACGCTCGGTTGCCATGCTCAAACGCGGAGAACTCGTGGGCATCTTTCCCGAGGGTACACGGGGCAGGGGCGAGGAACTAGTCGAAGGCGAGCGCGATGCGCGCGAGGGCGTGGCCCTCATAGCCAACCTGGCCCGGGCGCGCGTGGTGCCGTTCAGGCTGTGGAACACGGAGAAGATAAGCCCTGAGGGTTCGCGGCGTTGGCATTTTCCCACCGTCAAACTCAGCTTTGGCGAACCGCTCAGCCTCGCCGACCCAGCATACGCAGACCTTGAGAAAGCCGAGAAGCTCAGGCGCTTTACGCACGACATCATGGCTGCCATCTATGCCCTGCCCGAGCCGGAGCAGTAATGGAGGTGCGACTCGCACAGTATGCCGGCGCCTGCTATGGCGTGGAGCGGGCGCTCTCGCTCACGTCCGAGGCGGCTGCCGCCTTTGGCGAGGTGTACACGCTCGGGCCTCTCATCCACAATCCCCAGGTGGTTTCTGAGTTGGCACTGCAGGGCATCTGCGAGGTCGAGCGTGTGGATGCGGTAGGCGGGGGTGTGCTCGTCATCCGTTCTCATGGTGTCAAGCCCCAGATAACCCAGGCGGCCCGCGAAAAGGGCCTCACGGTTGTCGATGCCACCTGTCCGTACGTAAAAAAGGCGCAGAAGGCTGCTACCGAGTTGCGCGAACAGGGCTATACCGTGGTTATCGTAGGGGAGAAGGGCCATCCCGAGGTTGAGGCCATCGACGCGTATGCGGGCTCGGAGTCGCTGGTCATCCAGGATCCGGCCGACTTGCCCGAGCCCTTGCCAGGGGGACCTTTGGGCATAGTCGTGCAGACCACGCAGAGCGCTGCCGCGCTGGATGCCGTGGTACAGGCCCTGCAACAGCGAGGCGTTGACCCCCGCGTTAAGAACACCATCTGTTTTGCCACGGTCCAACGCCAGGAATCCGCCGAGCTGCTGGCGCACGAGGTGGACGTCATGGTGGTGGTAGGTGGCCGCAACTCCGGCAATACCACGAGGCTTGCACAGATCTGCGAGGCGGTCTGCGCCAGGACCTATCACATCGAGCGCCCTGAAGAACTGGATCCGGCGTGGTTTGAGGGAGCGGAACGAGTCGGCGTAACCGCTGGTGCCTCCACCCCGCAGGAACAGATAACGGCAGTGCTCAGCGCTCTTCGAGCAATTTCTGGTGGGCCGCCCCCAAACGCGCGACCGCGGTAGGCATAACCGCTTCCGGTTTCTTTTTGCGGAGCTCCGGCGGGATATGCTCGCACATGGTGCCCCAGAAGCGCTTGGGCATGAAGTTGCGCTGGCAAGTGGGGTTCTTCCGCTCCTCAATGGCAACCGTGTCATAGAAGCACTGCCAGAGTGCCTGATACTCGTCCTCGGTGCTGCTGTTGCTCGGCAGGCTGAGGACCCTCGCGTCCACGAGCCACCAGCGCTCGGTATCAAAGACGCTGGCCAGGCCATGTACGCTGTCATAGATGATGAAGGGCTGTACGTTGAGCCTGCGGGCAAAATGGTCGGTTATCAGCGGCACGACACTGGCCCTCGGCTCGATGCGCGAGAAGAAAACGCCATTCTCCAAATGGGCGAAGCGCACGAACTGAAGCATATAATGGGCCTCTTTCTCCACCCGTTTGCAGAGTTCTACAAAGTCCGCCACCACCGGCTCGGCCAGATGGGTAAACGACCAGCGTCCGGCCTTCATGGCGTAACGGACATAACGGTAGATGACGCCGCCTTTCTGGGCATCGTCAGAGAGAAAGACCTTCTTGACATCTTCGTAGCAGCGCTCCCCCAGCTTTTCTGTGATGCCGTTTTTGACGCGGGCGGCGTAGCGGAGCTCTGTGGACACCGGCAGGTAGGAGCACAGCATGCTTTCCTGCAGGTCGCCCGACTCGACGATATTCAAAGGGTTCTCGTGGCGCGCGAAGGCAGCAAAGACTGCGGTGAGCATGCCCTCCAGCGTGCCATCGTACAGGTAGACGAGCTCCGCGTCATCAAGCAAGGAGTTGCAGCTGTCCATCCAACACCCCCTTGGCCCGTCGCTTCTTTGTCTCGCCCGCAAGCAGGGTATAGATGGAGAGCGGGTCAAAGATGATCCCGTCAGTATACGCGCCGTTGCAGGTGATGAAGTACTGTGCCCGCTTCATCGTGATATTGAGGCGCTTCAAGTCCTCAAAGCAGAGGCTGTGGTGGCGGCGCGCCATGACGATACGTTTGGCACCACGCACGCCGATGCCCGGTACGCGCAGGAGCATTTCATAGGGCACCTTGTTGATCTCCACCGGAAACTGGTCGATGTGTCTGAGTGCCCAGTTGCACTTGGGGTCGATAAGCGGATCGAGGAACGGCTCGTGCTCGTCGATTATCTCGCTCACGTCAAACTCGTAAAAGCGCATGAGCCAGTCGGCCTGGTAGAGGCGGTGCTCGCGCAGCAGGGGAGCCTCGGTGCCTGCGGGCAACAGCGGGTCTGAGTTGACCGGGATATAGGCGCTGAAAAAGACCCGTCTCAGCTCCATGGTGCGGTAGAGGCTCGCCGAAAGCCTGAGTATCTGATAGTCACTTTCCGGCGTTGCCCCCACTATCATCTGGGTGCTCTGCCCCGCCGGAACAAAGCGGGTGCGGCGTACCGTGGAGAGTTGCCGGTCCTGATAATTCGCCTTGATGCCGTCGCGCACAAAGGCCATGGGCCCGAGCGTGTTGGCCTTGTTCTTTTCCGGGGCCAGCAGGCGGAGGCTTTCTTCCGAAGGCAGCTCTATGTTGAGACTCACGCGGTCGGCCAGGACGCCCAGGCGCACCAGGAGCTCCTCGGACGTGCCGGGAACACCCTTGGCATGGATATAGCCGCGAAAGCCATACTCGTCTCGCAGGAGCTGGAGTGCCTCGCACATACGCTCCGTGGTGTAGTCGGGGTTCTTCAACACAGCGGAGGAGAGGAAGAGCCCCTCGATGTAGTTGCGACGGTAAAACCCGATAACCAACTCGGCCAGCTCTCGCGGAGAGAAGGTCGTGCGGGGCACATCGTTGGAGCGGCGGTTGACGCAGTAGCTACAGTCGTAGCTGCAGACGTTGGTATAGAGCACCTTGAGCAGCGTCACACAGCGGCCATCCGCCGAGAAGCTGTGACAGATGCCGGCGTTCATGGTATTGCCCAGCTGCCCCTTGACTTCCTTACGGCTCACGCCGCAACTCGTGCAGGCCACATCGTATTTGGCGGCGTCAGCCAGAATTGCGAGTTTGTCCAAGAGTTCCATGTGCACCTGCCTTTCGTTTGCAGGCACAGTATATCAGAACAAATGTTCGCTTGTCCAGAGAAAAATTCGATCTTATAATAAGCCGAGGAATTGAGGTTCACACCCACTGTCATTGCGAGGAGCGCATGGCGCGACGCGGCAATCCAGTCCTTCTCTGTCGTCTCCAGGTAACCTTATTTTTGCCATCTCCCTTGTTTCAAGGACTGGATTGCCGCGCTTGCTCCGCTCGCTCGCAATGACATAGAGGGGTGTGAACAGAAGCCAATGACCCGAGTGATAGGTTTATCTACCTTGCAGCGAACTCAGCCGCGCTCTGTGTTACCCTCATGATCATGACTTATCCACAGAATATACATGAAAGCACCGGTGCGCGCATTGCCGCGGTACAGCCTGGTTCGCCTGCCGTCCGCGTCGGCCTCAAACCCGGCATGGCGGTAATTGCTGTTGACGGCGAGCCACTGAACGACATTTTGGACTGGCAGTGGCTCGCCGATGATGCGGAGGTAGAGCTTGAGATAGCTCTCGCGCATAAAACTGACTCCCCAGACAACCAGGTTACCGAGCTGGTGACCTTGCGCCGTGCTTTTGGCGAGACCTGGGGCATAGAGTTCTCCGACGTGCTGTTTGACGGGCTCCGGCGCTGTGTCAACAGCTGTAGCTTCTGCTTTATGAGGATGCTGCCAGAAGGCATGCGCCCCACACTCTACGTGCGCGACGACGATTACCGCCTGTCCTTTCTCCACGGCAATTTTGTCACGCTCACCAATGTGAGTGATGCCGATGTCGAGCGCATCATCCGGATGCGTCTCTCGCCCTTGCACGTGTCCCTGCACGCCGTAGACCCGGCGGTGCGCAGGCGCATGATGGGCAGCAATCACGCGCGAGGCATTGAGATGCTGGACCAGCTCCTCGCGGCCGGCATTGAGTTCAAGGCGCAGATAGTGTTGATGCCGGGTGTCAACGACGGTGCTGTGCTGGAGGAGACCCTGGCATGGGTTGCCGAGCGCCCCGGCATCACGGCAACGGGTGTCGTGCCCTATGGGTATACGCGCTATGCCACAATACAAGGGGGTTATGATACGCCCCAGAGCGCCCGCGCTATCATCCAGCATCTGGAGCATCTGGCCCCCCAGGTGCAGCTGGCCGACGAGTTCTTCCTCAAGGCGTGGCCGGGAGAAATACTCGCGCATCTGCCCGCTGCGTCCTACTACGATGAGTTTCCCCTGCTGGAAGACGGCATCGGCATAGTGCGGCAGTTCGTAGACCGCTACGGTGCAGAGCCGATGCCTGTTGGGCTCAAGCCCGATGGTGAGCATCAGCCCACGGGAGGACTCGAGCCGGGAAAAGAGCGTCTACCCGGTGTCGAGTGCCAGTCCGGAGAAGCTTTCACACCCGATGGCGAGTGCCAGCCCCAAGGAGAGCGCCTGCTCATAACCGGTGAAGCCTTCGCCGCTGTGCTGCATGAACTCTGGCCGGAGTATCGCCAACATATCCTTCCCATACAAAACGACTTTTTCGGCGGTAACGTGGATGTGGCAGGCCTGCTCACAGCAGAGGATATTATCAGGCAGGCTGCTCAGCTTGAAACGCCTCTCCTTGAGACACCTCATCATAAAACACCTCCCCTTGAAACGCATCCCCTCAAAATGCCCCAGCTTGTGCTCCCCTCTGTCATGTTCAACGATGAAGGCCTTACACTGGATGGCAAGACCGCTACTGATATTGCGGATGTGCTTGACACAACAGTTGCGGTGCTGGAGTGTTAGACTTTACACAAGTCAACTGTGCACGAGGTATCTGTGTCTGAGTTGACCGAGTTATACTTGCAGGCGTTACCCTTACCGGAGTTGCTCATCTTACGAGAACTTCCCTTACGAGAGAGAACACGCATGGCCTTACCGATTGTTGCTGTTGTGGGTCGTCCCAATGTGGGCAAGTCCACCTTTGTCAACCGCATTGTGGGCGGACAGGAGGCCATTGTCCACGCCCAGCGCGGGGTGACGCGCGACCGCTCGTATCACCAGGCCAGTTGGAATGGCCGCGATTTTACCCTCATCGATACGGGCGGTATCGAGATGGAGAGCACGGACAGTTTCATCGCGCCCATCCGTGCTCAGGCGCAGATGGCCATGGAAGAAGCCGATGTGGTGGTCTTTCTCGTAGACGGCAAGGTGGAGAGCACCGCCGATGATGTGGCAGTGGCGCGCCTGCTCAAGAAAAGCGAGCGGCCGGTGTTGCTGGCGGTCAACAAGATGGATAATCCCGGGCGCGAGGAGGCCATCTGGGAGTATTATTCGCTCGGACTGGGCACGCCGTGGCCTGTCTCGAGTGTACACGGGCACGGCACCGGCGACCTGCTCGACGAACTCGTCACCCTGCTGCCGGACACCACCGACGGTGAGGATGAGGCCATCGACGCCATACGCGTTGCGGTCATCGGACGCCCCAATGCCGGTAAATCCACGCTCACCAACCGCCTGGCTGGCTTTGAGCGCTCCATCGTCTCCGATGTGGCGGGTACCACGCGCGATGCCGTGGACACGCTCGTAGAACACGACGGCACCACCTATCGTCTGGTGGACACCGCCGGCATGCGGCGCAGCGCAAAGATAGACGAGAGCGTGGAGTACTACGGATTCGTGCGCACGCTCAGGGCCATAGACCGCGCCGATGTGGCACTCATACTCGTGGACGCCACACTCGGGCTCACCGACCAGGACCAACGCGTGGCGGGTTTTGCCGCCGAGCGAGGCTGCGCCCTCATCATCCTGCTCAACAAGTGGGATGCCGTGGACGACCCGGACGAGCGCGACCTCATACGCGAGCGCGTGGCCAGCCGTCTCGTGTTTGTGGACTACGCCCCCGTCATTGCTGTTTCCGCGCTCACCGGGCGCTCGGTCTATCGGATCTGGACGGCCATCGACAAGGTCTACGCCAATTACACCCGGCAACTCCCCACGCCCAAGCTCAACGCCTTCCTCGCCCAGATACGCGACTTTGGGCACACGGTTTCCAAGGGCAAGATGCAGCTCAGGAGCAATTACGTCACGCAAACGGGCACGGCCCCGCCGCACTTCACCTTCTTCGCCAACCACCCTCAGCTTGTCGATGACAACTACCTCCGCTACCTGGAAAACCGCATGCGACTGAGCTTTGACCTGGAGGGAACGCCCATTTTTCTCCATTTTAAGAAGAAGGACTGAGCGTGTGGCACCAGCTGCGCGAATCTGTCCGCACACCTGCCTGCGTAAGTATGAGAGAATAGCCCCATGCTTGTATACCTCATCAGCGTAGTATCTGCTCTTGTGCTGGCCTTTCTCTGCGGGGCGATTCCCTTTGCCCTGATTATCGGAAAATCCATGCGAGGCCTGGACGTGCGCGAGCACGGCAGCGGCAATGCCGGCAGCACCAACGCCATCCGGGTCCTCGGCAAGGGGCCGGGCCTGCTCGTCTTTGCCGGAGATGTGTTGAAGGGCGCGCTGGGCTGTGTCATCGTGGCTTTGACCGTGGGAATCTCCCTCACCCTCGCCTCAACGGAGGCTACCGGGCAGGCCATAGCTTCTCTCAGCAGCACGGGTGCGGAGGCCTTTGAGCCCGACCTCCTCATCGGCATTCTGGCAAGCGGCAACGCGGGCTACCTCTACGATGTTCCCATGGCGCTTGCCATTATCGCAACCGTACTGGGGCATATGTTCTCGCCCTTCATGGGCTTCAAGGGCGGCAAGGGCGTGGCGACGGCCCTCGGTTCGGTGGGCGTGGTGCTGCCGCTCGTGGCTCTCTGCTCGTTTGGGGTCTTCGCCGTGGTGACGCTGCTCACCCGCTATGTCTCCCTCGGCTCTATCGTCGCGGTGATAAGCGTGCCGCTTTTCACGATTTTCTTCTACGGCACGCCCACGTATATCGTCTTCACCATCCTGCTGGCTGTGGTGGTGGTGATTGCCCATAAGAAGAACATCGTGCGGCTCGCCAGGGGAGAGGAGCCCCGAATCTCGCTGTTCAAAAAGAACAGGGACACAGGTCAGGAGACAGGGGAGGATGCGCTCTGAACACCGCGGAGCGCGATGTGCCATGAATACTTTGGAGCAAAGCCCGTTGCTGCGTGATGCAGGCAGGGTCCAAGAGAGGGAAGCAGTATGAATGTCACGGTTATCGGTGCCGGCAGCTGGGGCACGGCGGCCGCTATCCAGCTGGCGCTGGGCGGCCACAAGGTGCTGCTGTGGGCACGTCGCGCCGAGCTGGCCCGGCGTATAGAGGCCGAGCGGGTCAATGAGGATTACCTGCCGGGCGTTTTGCTCCCCGAGGACCTCACGACGACAAGCTCCCTGGAACATGCCGCAGAAAAGGCCGATGCGATGGTCCTCGCCACTCCTTCCAAGGCGGTGCGCGCCACCTGCGAGCTGCTCAAGTCCTCTTACCGGGCAGGCACACCCCTGCTCCTGCTCTCAAAGGGCATAGAAAACAGCAGTGGTCTCTTCCTTCTCGACGTTATGGATGAGATCCTGGCAAGCAGGCACCACCAGGCCGTGCTGAGCGGCCCCAACCATGCCGAGGAGATTGCGCGCAGCATGTTCTCCGCGACGGTCGTGGCCGCCGAGGAGCCTGAGGTTGCCCGCCTCTTTCAGGAGCTGTTTGCCTCCGAACACTTCCGCGTCTACACCACCGACGACACCAGCGGTGTGCAGATCTGCGGTGCGGCCAAGAATATCATCGCCATTGCCACGGGCATAGCTGCGGGGAGCGGCTACGGCGACAATACCGCCGCCATGCTCATGACACGCGGTCTTGCCGAGATAAGCCGTCTTGTGGCAGCCCGGGGCGGCACGAGCCAGACCTGCATGGGGCTTGCCGGCATGGGCGACCTCATCGTTACCTGCACCTCGCGCCATTCACGCAACCGCAGCTTTGGTGAGGCCCTGGCGGCGGGCGATACCCTCGCCAGTTATGAGGCGCGAACGCATATGGTGGTGGAAGGCGCACTGGCCTCCCAGAGTGTCGTGCTGCTCGCTCATCGCTCCCATGTGGAACTGCCCATCTGCGAGATGGTGCGGCGCGCGGTCTGGGAGGGCCTTACCCTCGATGAGATGATACCCCTGCTCATGATGCGCCCGGCAAAGCCGGAGTTCTACTGAGACAGCGCTGCCGTATACCCCTGCACACGCCCGGCAAAAGGAGCATACATGTCAAGAAAAATACAGCTGGCCCCCTCAATCCTCAGCGCGAGTTTCCTCAACCTGGAGCGCGACGTGCGCCTGCTCACCGAGAGCGCAGATCCGCCGGAATGGCTGCATATCGACGTCATGGACGGCCATTTTGTTCCCAACCTCACCATGGGGCCGCCCTTTGTGCGCGCCCTCAAACGGATAACCACGGTGCCACTGGATGTGCATCTCATGATTGATAATCCCGGTGAGCAGCTGGATTGGTACCTGGATGCCGGTGCTGACCTTCTCACCTTTCACCTTGAGGCGGTACGGCCGGGGGCACGAGGCACACAGAAGGGGAGTTCTGCCACCATTAAGGAGCTGACTGAGGCGGAAGTCGAGTACGCACACACGCTGTTGGCGCGCATACGTGCCGCAGGAGCCCAGGCAGGCCTTTCCCTTAATCCCGAGACTCCGGTGGGGCTGCTCCTGCCCTTCTATACAGAGATGGACCTCGTACTGCTGATGAGCGTGCACCCGGGCTTTGGCGGCCAGAGCTTTATCCCCGAGGCGCTGGTGCGTCTCACCGAGGTGAGGGATACTGCCCAGGCACAGAGCGCGGAGCTGCTCATCGAGGTGGACGGCGGCATCGACGCGGACACGGCAGAACTCGCCGTAGAGGCGGGTGCCGATGTGCTGGTAGCCGGCCAGGCCATCTACGGCCAGTCCGACCCGGTAGCTGCCCTGCAGCAGATACGTGCCGCAGTAAGTCAGCTGTAACGGCGCGGGTCAGTCCAGCGGAATCTCTCTGCGGTCGCCTGTGCGGGTTGGCACGGCGACGTGGGTGTATCCGGCGGCCCGCATGGCCGCGTAGCCGAGGTCAAAATCGCGCCCTACGTGCTCAGGTGCGTGGGCGTCGGATGAGATGGTACAGGCAACTCCCGCCTGGCGAAAGGCCTTCAAAAGCTGCGGCGCCGGATAGAGTTCCTTCACCGGCTTGTGAAGGCCGGAGGTATTCACCTCGATAAGCACGCCTGCCGCCGCCGCCGCCTCGGCCATGGCATGGTAGTATTCCCGCGTATCAAAGCTGGGTTTATGGCCGAGTTTCTTGGGCAGATCCGGGTGCGTCATGAGGTCAAACGGCACTGCACTCTGCAAAGCCTGCATCCACAGCTCAAAATACTCCCGCCAGACCGCCTCCTCGCCCCGCTCATTCCAACCCTCTGCATAGCCGGGATGGTCAAACTCCCATTGGTTTCCCTCGGCATCGGTGAGCATGTGCACGCTGCCGAGCAGGAGTTCAAACGGCCAACGCCTCGTCCATCCGAGGAGGTAGTCCTCAGCTCCGTAGCGCCAGTCTATCTCGGTGCCGGTGATGATCTCGATATCGGGGTGCCTCTGGCGGGCTTCATCAAGCAAGGCGAAGTACTCGGCCATACGTTCCGGCTCCATGGCAAATGTGCCGTCATCCACCTCCGACGGCAGGGGAAGGTGCTCGGTGAGCGCCACCATGGTCATGCCCTGGCTGCACGCCGCCTCCACCACCTCGTCCACCGTACCGCGGCCGTGGCGTGAGAGAAAGGTGTGCGTATGTGAGTCTGTCCGTTCCATAACCTTCCCGTTCATAACCTGCACTGCAACAGCCTGCACCCCTCATTATAGGAGAGAGAGCAGGGTCTCGCCAAACCGCTCGCAGTCCTCGGCTGTGCTGCCTCTCCCCAGGGTGACGCGCAGGGCTCCGTAGGCATCGTCTTTGGGGATGCCCAGCGAGGTGAGCACGTGACTCGGTTCCAGCGAGGCGGAGCTACAGGCTGCCCCACCGCTCACCGCAAAGCCGAGCTCATCCAGTTTGAGCACCATGGTCTGACTCTCGATGCCGCGCACCAGAAGGGGGAGGAAGCCGGGGAGCTGTCTGGCAGCGTCGCCCGACGGCAGCAGTATCGTAGGCCGGATGCGGTCGGAGCCCTGGCCCAGCTGGGTAAGGAGGCTGTCGCGTAGCAGGGCCAGCCGCCCGCGCTCGCCGGTGAGCAGCTCGTCCGTCTGGAGCCTGGCCGCAAGAGCAAAGCCCTGTGCCCCGGAGACATCCTGCGTGCCGCTCCTCAGTCTGCGCTCCTGCCCGCCGCCCAACTGACGGGGGAGGAAGGACACACCGGGCCTCAGATAGAACGCGCCCACGCCAAAGGGTCCACCGAGTTTATGGGCGGAGAAGCAGGCGGCATCAACAGCCAGCTCGTCCAGGGAGAACGGCATCTTGCCAAAGGCCTGTACACAGTCGCTCACAAACAGGGCTCCCGCCTGGTGGGCAAGCGAGGCAAGCGAGGCAACATCCTGCACCGTGCCGAGCTCATTTTGGGCCAGCATCACCGTTACGAGCAGCGTGTTCTCACTCAGGACTCCGGCCAGGTCCTCAGGGAGGAGGTAGCCCTCTCTGTTGGGCCTGAGCAACACTACTTCAAAGCCCTGCCTTTTGAGAGAAAGCGCGCTCTCCAATACGGCATGGTGTTCAAAGGCGGCGCAGATGACCTGCTTTCTGCCACGCCGCTCGTCCGGCTGCTCCTGAGCGCCTCGGGCAATGCCTTCTATGAGGGTGCCGGCTGCCTCCGTGCCGCCAGAGCAGAAATACAGCTCCTGCGGGGCGCATCCCAGCACGCCCGCCAGCTCCTCACGCGCCCCTTCCAGGGCCTGTCGCGCACATCTCCCCTCAAGGTACAGCGTGGAGGCGTTGCCCGGTGTTGCCGTGTAGGCAGAGCAGAGCGCGCGCTCTACCTCCGGCAGCATCGGGGCCGTAGCGGCATAGTCCAGATAGACACGTCTGTTCATGGGTTGCTCATCATCCTCTACACGAAACGTCTGATTTGTATATTATAGGTGAGGAATCTGTAGACCGATAGCCAAGGGACAACGATGACACTGTCGCCATACCAGAAGATCACCCTGCTGGTTCATGCTGGAGCCGGTTCCGGCACGGGCGGCAGGTTTGCCTCCCCGGTGGCCGAGGGACTCAGGCGAGCCTTTCCCGGCGCCGAGATAGAGCTTGTAGAAACCAGGAGCAAACAGCATATCGAGGAAATAGGCCGGAGCACTGCTGCGGAGGCCGTTATCTGTCTCACCGGCGACGGGAGCATCCACGACCTGGCGCAGGCCCTGATGACCCGGCCCCGGAGCGAGCGACCGACACTCGGCATGATCCCGGCGGGATCCGGCAACGACTATGCCCGCACGCTCGGCATGCCGCTTGACCCGCTCAAGGCGGTGGAACTGTTGCCCAGCTGCCGACCTGTCAGGGCAGATATCGGCCGCGTGAATACGGTCTACTTCCTCCAGACCCTGAGTTTTGGCGTAGACGCCGCCGTGGCCCTCAACACCGAGGACCTCAGGCGATCCACCCGCTCACGCGGACTCAGCCTCTACGCGCGCGCGGCCGTTGCTGCCATCCTCCACGAGTTTGACGCGCATGAGGTCAGGATACGGACGGAGGACGATGAGTTCCTTCTCAGGGCCCTGATACTCGCCGTGCAGAACGGGCCCACCTATGGGAGTGGGTTCAAGGTGGCACCGAGCGCGAGCATCACCGACGGCATACTCGATGTCTCGATTATCTCGGGCATCGGCAAGCCCACGGCGCTCTACTATCTTTCGCGAATCAAGCGCGGCACGCACGAGCGGCTGAGTGGTGTCATGAGCTTTCGCAGCTCCCGGCTGGAACTGGAGTTTACCGAGCAACTCCCCATCCAATGCGACGGAGAGCGACTCACGGGCCAGAGCTTTGCCATTGCCGTTGTGCCGGACGCGCTCGACGTGTTGGCCGCGCCGGACGCGCCGGGCTGTGCCAGGCAGGGTGCGAGCACGGGTGCCGGCACGCCTGGGGACACGGGCGAATAAGCAGGTCATGCCGCGCGATACAAAAGACAGCGAGAGTACGGTCCTGCCTCCTGAGCAGCACAGTCTCCGGGCGCGGTACGCGCAGGTCGTGCTGGACATCCCCACGCGGGCCCTGGACAGCGCCTTTGACTATGCCGTGCCGTCGGAGCTGGCAGCGAGTGTCAGGCTGGGCTGTTCGGTGTTGGTGGACTTTGCCAACCGGCCCGCCCTCGGCTACATCGTGGGCCTCTCCAGCGAGGCCGCCTGTGGCCTGGAAGACAGCAGGATAAAGCCCGTGCGAGAGCTGCTCTCCACGCCTCTTTTCGAGGACACCGCTGTTGCGCTGGCCTTTTGGATAGCGCGGGAATACCTGGCGCCCTTAAGCGACTGCGTCCGACTCTTCACCCCGCCGGGTGGCACCGCAAAGCTCAAGAAGGACGCTGCCGGCACGTGGACGATGGTGCGTCCCCAGGCGCGGGCAGTGGATGACCGCTGGGTGCGTCTCAGCGAGGCGGGCCGGGAGTATGATCCTCCCGGAAACGCCAGCAGGCAGCGTGCGGTCATCGAGGCCCTTCGCTTTGGCGAGATGCGCGTGCAGGACCTGGCACTCAGCGTGGAGAACCCCGCCTCCGCCGTGCAGTCCCTTGAGAAGCGGGGCATGCTACTCGTCGAGCACCGCCAGCGTGTCAGAGGCAGCAAGGCCTCCGGCGCCCGCGCGGAAGCTATCCAAAACCTCACATCGGGGCAGCGGCAGGCGCTGGAAACTGTCTATGAGGCCCTGGACACAAACCCCGCCAGCCCGAGCCCTCACCCCGTCATCCTGCTCGATGGCGTCACCGGATCCGGCAAGACCGAGGTCTACCTCCAGGCCATTGGCCGTGTGCTCGAAGAGGGCGGCTCGGCCTGCGTGTTGGTCCCGGAGATCTCGCTCACTCCCCAGACGGTGTCGCGGTTTCGCAGCCGTTTTGGTGAGGAGGTGGCGGTTCTGCATTCCCGCCTCAGTGCCGGCGAGCGCTTTGACCAATGGGAACTCGTGCGAAGTGGCCGGGCCCACGTGGTGGTAGGTGCCCGTTCCGCGCTGTTCGCGCCGCTCAAAAAGCTCAGGCTTATCGTCATTGATGAGGAGCACGAGGCTTCGTACAAGCAGGGTTCGAGTCCCCGCTATGCCAGCCGCAGGGTAGCCATACAACGCGCGGAGCTCTGCGGGGCTGTGGTGCTTCTGGGTTCGGCCACTCCCTCGCTTGAGAGTCTGTATGCCGCCGGGCTCTGCGGAAAAACGGCACCGCCGCCTCCCTTTACGCACGTCGTCCTGCCCGAGCGGGTCAGTGGTCGCCCCCTGCCTCCCGTAGAGGTGGTGGACCTCACCGCAGAGTTCCACGCCGGCAACAAGTCCATGTATTCGCATGTGCTGAAGGAAGCCTTGCGACAGACTGTTGAGCGGGGTGATAAGGCGGTCGTGCTTTTGAACAAACGCGGCTTTGCCTCGGTGCTGCTGTGCCGCGACTGCGGCTTTGTTCCCAGCTGTCAGCAGTGCGACACCTCTCTGACCTTTCACCAGCATCCGGCCCGGCTTCTCTGCCATTACTGCGATGCCCATGCTCCCGTACCTCCCGTCTGTCCGGAGTGTGGCAGTCCCTACCTCAAGCAACTCGGGCCCGGCACCCAGTACGCGGCAGACCAGCTTGCCGATATACTGCCGCCCGGCACCCCCATCGTACGCATGGACGCCGACACGACCCGTCTCAAAGACGGCCATGAGAAGCGTTTGGAGGAGTTTGCCGCCGCACGGAGCGGAGTACTCCTCGGCACGCAGATGATAGCCAAGGGCCTGGACTTTGCCGACGTGACACTCGCAGGCGTGCTCATAGCCGACCTGGCCCTCAAGTTCCCCGACTTTCGTGCCGCCGAACGCACCTGGCAGCTGTTGGAACAGGTAGCCGGCAGGGCCGGGAGGGCGGAGAAGGACGGGAGGGTCATCGTGCAGACCTACTGGCCGGAGCACGTGGCCATCAGGGCCGCCGCCAGCCATGACCGCTCCCTGTTGCTCAGGGAGGAATGCACGGAGCGTGCGGCGCTCAACTATCCGCCCTTCGGTCGCCTCGCCAATATCCTCGTCTGGGGCAAGGATCGGGAGGCCGTCCGGGCGCAGGCACTGCAGATAGCCGAGGTGCTCAGGCCTCATCTGCGCGCGGGGTGGCAGCTGTTGGGGCCAAGCCCCTGCATTCTTTCCAAGCGCCAGGGCTCGTATCGTTGGCATCTGCTGCTCAAGGCGCCTGCACACGCAGACCTCCCCGGCTGGCTCGGCCCTCTGCTCAAAGAAACCAGGGACAGGCCCGGGGTTAACAGGGCCGTGGACATAGACCCTCAGGACATGATGTAAGGTGAGTAGTAAAGGAGAGGGAACTTGAACAGTTCAAAGCACGAGAAGCAGCATGCGCGTCCCACGGTACGGGATCTCAGGCGTCAGCAGGTGCCCACGCAGACGGAGGCGGTAGGCGTACGCCCCACACCGCCCAAGATACCTCGCCCGGAGCCGGTTCCCCTTGTCAAGTCGCCCATTCTGGCTCCCCTGAAGCAGAAGCTGCGCCGTCTGCGCGCCGATCTGAGGAGCGGCTTGATGGGCCAGGAGGAATGCGAGCGTCTGATGGGCGAGGCGGTGGAGTGGTTCTGGGAGAGCGTGGCCGCCCGGACGCCGGTTATCACATCCGACGAGCAGAGCGATGAGCACAGCATCGTGACCTTCCTGTGGCGCAGCGAAGACGCCCGCAGTGTGTTGCTGTTCATCAACCGCATCACCGACGAGAAGAACCTCGAGGACAGCCTGCTCAGGCGTGTTCCGGGAACCGACGTCTGGCATATCGCGTACCGCATGAAGACGGATTGGCGTGCCTCGTACTGCTTCCTGGTCAGCTATGGCAAGGAGAAGATAGCCGACATAACGGGTTTTGACCAGGTGTCCATACGGCATGCGCTGGACCGCGGGCTTGCGGATCCACGCAATCCCGAGACCTGTGTCAACCGTGCCCGCAACACGCTCTCGGTGGTTGAACTTGCGGATGCCTCCCCGCAACCCTGGCTCAAGGCCCGTCCCGAGACAACCCGGCGTGGCGTGGTAAGTTCGCACACGGTACAGGATCGCCTGATATGGCTGTACGAGCCTCCTGCGCCGGACGACTCGCCTCAGGAGACTTCCCGATCTGAACCCGACAGCGCGCCCGAGGTGGGCCTGCCGGTCGTCGTCGTCTTTGACGGGGATATGTGGGCGCGCGGGGAGATGTTTCCCGAGACGCTCAACAATCTCATCAACGACGGCCGGATACCGCCGATGTATGCGCTGCTGATAGAGTCCTCCGACATCCAGGCCCGTTGGGACGAGCTGCGCGACGGAGCGGGCATTGAGTACTTCATCGCCGACGAGCTGCTGCCCTGGGCACGCAGACACCATCCCATCACGAAAGACCCCGCCCGCGTTATCGTCGCGGGACAGAGCCTCGGTGGGCTGACGGCTCTCTGGACGGCGCTCAGGGTACCCGACCAGATACAGAACGTCATAGCGCAGTCCTCGTCCCTGTGGCGGGGAGTCCTCATGGATGCGTTGGAAGACCCGGATACTACGCTTCTGCAGGGCTTCGAGGGACGCATCTACATGGAGGTGGGAACACAGGAATGGGTGCTCCTGCCCTATCATCAGAGGCTCGCAAAACTCTTGGAGCAAAGTGGCGTTGACCGCAAGTACGTGGAATACAACGGCGGTCACGACTACGTCTGCTGGCGCGGCGGCATAGCAGACGGCCTGTGCTGGATATGCGATGGGTGGCTCCCATAGAGTATGGGTCAAAACTGACAGCAGGGAGTATTCCTGTTCCGCCTGCGGTTTTGTTCCACCCATTTGGGAGTGCAAGGCGATTTGAAATGACGGGACGATTGCCATCGTCCCCTACGAATGCAGGCATACCAAACCCACCACTTCCCCCAAAAACGAAAAGCTGCCCACGCTCCGCTATAATTCTTTTCGCCCAAACTATAGACATTCAGGGAAACAGGGGCTACAGGTTAGATAGGGTCACCTCGCCCCTCCCGTTCACAGCACCGGACAGGAGGGGAAGGGGTACCAGATTCGAGACAGCCAGACAGTACGCGCCAACGGCTGTTGCGAAGAGAAGGGAGGGAGGATACCAATGCGTCTGCCCTGTTCCATTCAGTGATCAGCATATTAAGTACCTCCGATCCGCAGCTTTCAAGTATGGTGCCGCTCAGAGGCTCGCCACTTCCTCGGGTTTGAGGCCGGTATACTTAGCGATAAGTCTGGCGTCGAGGCCGTCGGCCTTCATGCGTGTGGCGTTAGTGCGTGCAGTCCGCGCCTCTCCGCGCTTCTCACCAATCCTCTCGCCGATCAGCCGTTCCTCTTCGCCTCTGACTCTCAGGGCATCTTCCATATTCCATTCAGTGATCAGCATGTTAAGTACCTCCGATCCACGGCTTTCCAAGTACGCTGCCATTATACCGTGTTTCTTGCATTCCTGTATGGCTTTTGTTATGGCATCGTCAAGGGAGAGACCATCCGCTCGATAGTTCTCCACCATCGACACGAAAACGGCGTAGTCAGAGAGCGCCTGGCTTTCTGAGAGGAGTTCTGTGTTGTGTCCGGCGGCTATGTTATAGACGGTGGCGGTAAGTTCGAGCGTGGGCTTTACACTTTCAACCATGAAGGCGTCAGACAGGCGCAGTACCTTCTTGTCGGGATAAGGGTCACGCCCGTTGTAGATGACAATGAAGTCGGGCGTGGGGATCCTGCGCAGTTCTCTACGGTAGAGCTCGTCGCTTTCCACCATGCTTTCGTAGACACGTGATATGTAGTGTAGAAGTCTTAGAGGCATGTTCTCATTGATGGTAGACTGATGCTCTATCAACACTACGTAGCGGTCTTCTATGGTAAAGGCTATGTCGTTGTAGCCGCCTATGTAAAGCACATTGGCAAGTGTCTCGAAGCCTATCTTGGCATCTTCGGGAAAGTCTTCGCCAGAAAGGGCGTTGTAGACCTCTATCAGGCGCTCCTTCTCACTGAAGTAGTCTGCGAACAGATTATTCTTATACTGCCTTTGGGCGTGGGTGTCGTCCAAGACGACTGTCTGACCAAAACTAGAGGTTGCCATACCATGCCTCCTTTCTTCTTGCATGCCGTAGCTCTGAAGGAATAGTACCGCAGCCACCTTACTGGCTTCCAAACGAGCGCAAAACGGGCGCAAAACAACTACAACCGAAACCAAACTGCCCCAAAACGAAATTCACCAGCACTGCTGCCACGGTCGCCGGGATGACCGCGTCCGTAGAGGCGCGCGCGCCGTCCTTGACATCCCGTTCCCTCCGTCTTCAAAAACCAAAAGGCGTGACGTAGGCGTGTGCCGTGATTATGTAGCATGGTGTCGGGGTCCTGTAACGGGACGTCGAGGACGCCGTCCCCTACGGACGCAGGTGTACCAATCCCCCCTCAAAAAATCCCACGCCGTTGCCGTCCCGCCTCCCTTTGGAACGAATTTCGTAGGGGCGGATGGCAATCCGCCCGCCGCTCCTGTTCCGCCTGCGGTTTTGTTCTGCCCATTTGGGAGTGCAAGGTGATTTGAAATGACGGGACGATTGCCATCGTCCCCTACGAACGCGGCTATACCGAACACTACCACTCCCCCAAAAACGAAAAAGCTGACCACGCTCCGCTATAATTCTTTTCGCTCAAACTCTTGACATTAAGGGAATCAGGAGTTGTGAGTCAGCTATGTGCAACGCACCCCGCCTGTCCAGCGCACCGTAGCACAGGGGAAGGGGTACCAGATTCGAGACAGCCAGACAGCACGCGCCAACGGCTCTGAAATATCTTCCCAATGCAAAGCAACCCTCCAAGCAAACACTCCAGAAGACCGTCCCTGCCATACCCTGATTCAGGCAATTGCTCCCGATACGCGTGATGATGGTAT
>JAISEO010000059.1 GCA_031264075.1 Coriobacteriales bacterium
CCATGACTTCCCCGATGCCCTTGCAGCCTCAAGCCTTGCCGGTATCTATGACTCCCCTGTCATCCTTACAGAGAAGGAGACACTCACTTCTCAGGCAAGAGATACCATAGGAGCGCTCGATGCTACCAAGGTCTTAATCATAGGAGGAGAGGCAGTGGTATCTAATGAGGTAGCAGACAGTCTGAAGGCTTTGGAAGGTATAACAGAAGTCAAGCGTATAGCAGGAGAAGATCGCTTTAATACCGCCCTTGATATCTACAGAGAGGGAAGGGAGAGTACAGGAGGCTGGTCAGATACTGCCATCATAGCAAATGGCTTTAACTTTGCAGATGCACTCTCTGTCTCCCCCTTTGCTAATGCAACACGCTCCCCCATATTCCTCTCTACGCCGACAAGTCGTGCAAACCCAGGTCTTGATACAGCTACGCTTACTGCCCTGACAGAGGGAGGCTTCAAGAAGGTAATCATCACCGGAGGGACTGCTGCTGTACAGGCTCTCGTAGAAGACCAACTCGCCTCTACAGGAGTTACCATTGAACGCTGGTCAGGGGACACCCGCTATGAGACGAGTGTGGACATCGTGAAGAACTCCCTTGCCAACTCTAACGGAGCACTCTCCCTCAACAACCTCGTCTGTGCCACGGGCGACAACTACCCTGACGCTCTTGCCGGAGGTGCCTTCGCCGGCCACACCGGTACCGTACTTCTCCTCGTACACTCCACAGAAACAGGAGGACTCTCGGGCCTTGACCTCATCTCCGAGCATAAGGATGAGATAGGCAAGGGTTATGTGCTTGGTGGTGCCGCTGCTGTGCCCCAGGAGCTTCTCACTCGCTTGCAGGAAGGAGCGAAGTAGCGGACCCGAAAACGAGATGAGCGGTGGGACAAGAGGGACGGGGCTGGAGTCCCACCTTCCCCAGTCGCAAAAGATGAAGGACTACAGGGTAAAACCGCTGGGACACCAGCCCCGTCCCTCTTGTCCCACAGGGCCCCTGTCCCCGTGTCCCGTAGGGGGCGATGGCAATCGCCCCGTGCCAACTACCAGTAGGCACAAAAGAACACGCAACAGCCTCAGGGGCAGGATATTCGTCCTGCCCCTGAGGCTTTGAAAACCTTGACGGATGGTCCTCCACGACCATAGGCCGCAGAACGGATTTTCTCACTTTTCTCTATACGGTCCCTTGAAGATACTGTTAGTGCTATACTAGCGCAGTAGAATAGTTGTGTTCACGATACCTCCTGTGCTGGACGTTACGTTGGAGGAGTAAGGAGAGACGTGTATGGGCGAAGGACTGTTTGAACTCTATATCAAGGAGATAATGCACATCTGGTCGCAGGCGCTGCTTGCACCAACCATTATCCTTCTTCTTGCCCTTGTCATAGTCAGCCTGTTTCTCATCGGTAGCGTCATCGTCGAGATATTTACCGAGCGCAGGCACTTCAAGGTAAAGATGCCGGAGTTTCTCAACAGGCTCACCGACGCCTCTGCGGCTGAGACTCCCGAGGTGATTGACGGGAGTGGGCTTCTCAAACGTCAGAAGCGAGCCCTGCACACCCTTTTTGATAACCGTGGTCTTCCCGAGGACGCGCGTACCGAACTGGCAAAGCGCCTTCTGGCGGACGAAGAGATGCGCTTTGAACGCATCGTCGGCCGCACCGACCTTATCTCCCGCACCGCACCCATGCTGGGCCTCATGGCAACACTCATCCCCCTCGGTCCGGGCATCATCGCCCTGGGCCAGGGCGACACCGCCAGTCTGGCCGACTCACTGCTCACGGCCTTTGATGCCACGGTAACCGGCCTGCTCACCGCCATTGTCGCCTTGGGCGTCTCGAAGCTCCGTAAGTATTGGTATGAGGACTACATGATCTCGCTGGAAGCGAGCGCCAATACCATCCTTGAGAAGATACAGAACCTCACGGAGAGCGGATCGCTCGACCTCTCCGAGGCCCAGGCCCGCCGCGCGTCCAGGCATGCCGAGGCTAAGGACTCCACACAGCGCGGCAGTCTCGAGCCCCTCGCTCCCCTTACTTCGGGCAAAGAAGCGTCAGAAGGGCTGGGCAATGGCTGATCTGCGCAGACGCGGCCGTCGTCGGATGGGCGAGGATGTTGAACCGGCCGTCGGCCTCATCAACCTCGCAGACATCATGCTGGTCTTTGCCACCGGCCTGATGATGGCGCTCGTGACCTTTTGGAACGTTGACATAGGCGTGCAGTTTGATGAGGTCCTGGAAACCGAACAGATTACCGAGGTCACCGACATAGAGGAGGCACGCGAGCTCCTGCAGTCGGGAGACCTGGCCTACTCCGAGGTGGGTTCGGTCTACAAGGACCCGGAGACCGGCAAGCTCTACATGCTTACCGAGGATTATGAAGGTGTCAATGCTGCTACTTCCGGCTCTGGGAGCGAAGGAACCGGTACCGGCGAGACGGACGGTGCTGACGGAAGTACAGCAGAGGGCGAGGGCGGTTCGGCTGATCAATCTTCCAGTAGCCCCTGATAACAGCTGTTGATGAATCGAGTCGTAGTAGTCAATGATGAGACGTGTTGCTAACATACTCCTGGCCGTGCTTTTCTGCACCATGCAGAGCGGCGTGTTTGCGCTGGCCAGTGCCGAGGCCGAGCCCCTGGAGCAGGCGCTGCTTGAGCAGGCGGCAACGGCACCGCAGTCAGACACTACGGGTACGGAGAGTCCTGGTGAGGCCGATGCCGGTCTGGACAGCACTGCGCCGGACAGCGGCCCTGCGAACAGCCCGGACGGCACGGACGCTGCACTGCCCGAAGACGGGGGAGCGGGCGACACACCCGCCCTCGAATCGGGGAGCACCGATCTTCCGTCTGCCTCCGGCGATGGTCAGCCTGCGACTGGCGAGAGCGCGCTCACTCCCGGCAGCGATCCAACCCTGACAGACGACGATTCGGCGGCTGGCACCAGCGAGCCCCCCGAGCCGGGCGAGTCCGAGGAGTCCCGTGAGGCTACCGGCGAGGCAGCCGAGCTGGTCGTGCCCCAGGCAGCGCCTGTCCTAACCGCCCTCAGGTTCTACTTCCTCCAGGAACTCACCCCGGAGATACCCGCGGTTCCTCCTCAGCCGGCGATACCCGCGACCTATGAGAAGGTAGCCTGCGATACCCAGGCCTCACCGCCGGTCGTACCGCGTATCGAGACACCGCTCGGTGCCGTTGAGCTGGGCGCCTGGCTCCTCTACAGCGATGGCTCCACGCGCCTGCCCGAGGATCTTCCGGTAACCCTGAGCTGGGAGCTTACCGGTTTTGAGGATGCCAAAGGCAAGACGCTCGCCACCGCGCTGGCAGAGATAGACCGCGACACGGCTACGGTAACGGCCCTGGGTACGGGCAACGGCACCGCCCTCCTCACCTGCAGCATCACTGCCAGCTCTGAGCTCGGGCTCCCCGTACTTGCCACGCAGGAGCTACGCGTTGCAATTAGCGGCAACAGCTCTGGAGAGACTCTCACGCTCACCAGCTACAAACTGCTGTACAGGAACCCGGCCACGGGCGAACAACCCAGCTACTATAATCCCGTTGCGGGCGTTCCGGCCACTATCACGACACGGGGCGGCAGCCTGGCCCTCAGCGTGCGCGTGGTGTGGAGCGACGGCTCCGAGCAGAGCGCCGAGGCCGCGGGTGCGGTCTTTACGTGGAATCTCCTCACCGGGGGAGACATAGCCAGTGTGAGCGCAGAGGGCCTTGTCACCGCCCTGGCGTCCAAAAACGGCATCGTCACCCTGCAATGCACCCCCCAGAACCTGGCTCTGGTCTCGCCACAGACGATGACGGTGGAGGTACAGGGCAATGGGCCGCCGCCGGTCTACCAACCCGTCGAACTCTATCTGCTCTACACGGACAGCAACACGCCCGTCCCGCTCCCGTATGATGCGAGGAACAATAAGATTCCCATCATCTCCTCCGAGCGTGGCACCGCCCAGTTGCTGCCGCGCGCGTTCATCGAGTCCAACAGCCAGCCGGGCATAAGCGCCGGTGACCCTTCGGAGCAGGGCTGGGCCGTGAGCTGGCAGGTTACCAGCACCACCGATCTGTCCGACAATCCGCTCAGCACGGTGCTGGCATACATCGAAGACGACGGCAGGGTTACGGCCACCGGCTTTGGCAACGGCTGGATCAGCGTGAGGATGAGCCTGCCTCAGTATCCGGGCCTTGCCGCGGTGAGCGCGCGGGTCAAGATAACCGGCAACACGGCCACCCTGGCCTGGATGGAGATAGTCGATGCCAACGGCACGCCGTATCCGGGCAATTCCTACGACATAAAGCCCAGCAAACTGCCGGCTGAGGAGTTCTACGTCAACGCCCATTACACCGACAGCACGGTCAAGCGGACCTGGGCCGGCGACAAGATAGAAGGGCTCAAGTGGAGCGTCTCCGACACCGAGCAGGCGGCCATAGATGAGACCCTCGGCATGTTTACAACGCGACAGGGCTTTGAGCAGGTAACCGTGAGGGCGAGCGTGGCAAAGGCCGGCTTTTCCGGGGAGGAAATCTATGCCACCCTGCTGGTCTATGACTCCAGCGGACAGGATGACGCGACCGACCTGCACTCCGACAGCCTCCACGTGAGGGTGTTCTACGACTCCGACTTCAGGGCCAAGGGCAACGCTGCCACGCCGGTGGCGGAGAAGTCCCTCTCCATAGATTACATCCTGCAGAACTTTGCTATCTATACCAACGAGTACACCTACTGCCGCTGGGACACCGACATCGACCGCCCCAGCCACTGGGGAACCATGGCAGCCCGCGGCTTCAACTTTCCCACGCTGGCCTCTGACCTGGGCGTGCACATCAACGACGTCACCGGCGCGCGGTTCAACATGAAGCAGAGCATCAACCTCAGCGTCGTGAGCTCGGACATACTCTTCGCCACGCGCTACCGCTATCCCAACTACGGGCCGTCGGCAAACTACGGCAATCCGGGCACCAGCTTCGCCACCGTCGTGGAGCCCATGCTGGCCCTGGAGACCTGCCGCGTCAACGAGGAGAACACGGCCCTGGGCAGCCCCATGATACAGAGCGCCCGCTTCCGGCTCTGCGTGGGCATGTACCATTCCAAGGACAACAACGACGCCAACTCCTACAAATGGGTCTACGGCGTTGACTTCATCATACAGGACGACGCCATCGTGCTCGACCCCAACGAGCAGAAGGAAGAGGACCTCAAGGAAGAGCCGCGTGAGCCACAGCGAGGCCCCGGCGGCGAAGGCGACTTCTTCGGCGGCACGGGTGAGGGCGGCGGCCTCGGCGGCGGCACGGGCAATCTTCCCGGAGAGGCCGTAACCGGCACGGAAGGGAGCTCGGAGGGCGGCGACGCGAGCGACAGCAGCTCTGCCAAGGGCGCCGAGGCGGGAGGCGGCGGCACCGCAGAGCGCTCCTACAGCATCCATCAGGTCCTCAGCAACAGCCAGACCTATTTTGCGCGCGATGACGGCGCCAATCCCCTCATGCCGGTGGGCGTGACCGCCGGCGCCTTGGCACTCTGTGCGGGGGCCCTCAAGGCCGGCATGGTCTTCGTGGGGCAGAAACGACGCGGGGGCGCGGATAACGAGCACGATGATGACGCCGGTACCGGTGCTGCGGCAGCGGGGGCTCCCTGATTACCACCAGAGTGAAGGAGATGTGAGTCATGGGAAGGTACGTAAAAACTGTGCGGGGGGAGAAGTTCCTGAGAGTGTTTCTGGCAGCTGCGTTGGCGCTGGGCCTGTGTGCCTTCTCGGGCGCTCCGACTGCCCTGGCCCTGGACGAGGCGAGCCCCACAGAGGACGGCCTTGCATCCGAGGGCACGGGTGACGGCGCTACAGGCGAGGAGCTTACGGGCGAGGAGCTTGACGCGGCCACGGACACGGCAGACGATGCCGCTACAGCAGAAGATAACAAGGGGGCAGAGGGTGTTGAGGGTGAGGCCGAAGGAGAGGACGCGGACCGGACCCGGGAAGCCCTCGAAGCTGAGGATGCCACCGACGAGGAAGCCCTCGACGGAACTATGGCCCCTCTGGCGGATACCGTTGACATCGGCTGGTTCACCAGCAACCCATCGGCAAACACTTTCACCCTCACCTCCGGAGGGCAGTTACGGGGCCTGGCGGCGCTCGTCAACGGCACCTCCAGCTACAACGGCGGTAACACGGCCGTCTCCTTTGCGGGCAAGACCATCAAGGTGGGCACGTCCACGCTTGCGGTGGACGGGCTGGAGTTCACTCCCATTGGCACGGCGGAGCATCCCTTTGCAGGCAGCTTTGACGGCGCGTTTGTCAGCGGCCAGGAGACGAAAAATGTCATCATCACCGGCATCCATATCAGCAGGACCTATCAGAATGCCGGGCTGTTCGGTTTTGTGAGCGGTGCCAACGCGGCGCTCAAGAATATCACCATCGCCACCGTGGGCGCCCGCACCAACGAGCTGGCACTCGCACCCACGACACAGCTCGTGCGCAACGTGGGCATGTTGGCGGGCACCTGCGAGGGCAGTATAGAAAACTGCGTCGTAACCGCCTCGGTCAGCGTCAAAAGCAGGACCGCTGCCACGCTCGCCAACCCGTATGTGGTACGCAACGTCGGCGGTGTGGTGGGCTACTGTACGGGCGACATCAGCGACACGAGCTTTGCGTTCGGCATCCCTCAGGACAATCCGCTCGAAGCGGGCACGGTGCTGCCGGCCAACCTCGAGGTGAGCATAGCCACCAACTCCAACCTGCCCACCGGTGACGAGACCTACCGGGTAGGCGACAGCATCGGCGGCATCGTCGGCCGCTTTGGCGAGCCCGGCGGGGGCAACCACGGTACGCTCACCAATTGCAGGAATACTGCCACCATCTGGACCTACAGCACCGGTGCCGGTGCCCAGGACCGTTTTGGTGTGAGGACCTATGCGCGCATCTTCTTCGTGGGCGGCATTGCCGGCTACTCCAACGGCAGTATCGTCAACTGCCACAATGGTGAGTACAAGCTGGGAAGCGACCAGCGAGCGATAGCCTCCGGCTCCATCAACACCTCGTCCGCGGACAAGGCCAATGGCAACCCCGTTGCCAACCGCGGCGTTGACCAGGTGGGCGGCATCGTCGGCGGCCTCGTGAGCATCAGCGAGGGTAATGCCTATAACGATGGCAGCCCGGAAGATCCCCTGTTCGTCATCAACTGCAGCAACAAGGGGAGGATAACCGGGCTCGTGGCCGTGGGCGGCATCCTCGGCGAGGGCGGCACCTGCGTCACGGTGACCCAGTGCACCAATGGCTATTATGGCGACGGCACGGCCAGCGAGTACAACTCGCAGGACTGGGACAGCTCGGGCATGGTTACCTCTACCCGTTGGAACAAGCCCATATCCGGCGGCATCGTCGGCAAGGTCTGGGCCGGCACCATCAGCTACTGCGCCAACTACGCGCGCGTGCTCAATATCCAGTCGGGCTATTACATGGCGGGCATTGCCGGTGCCATCTGGAAGTCGGACGACCATCCCGAGCTGCGCGCCGAGCTCTTCGCCTGCTACAACACCGGCCCCGTGTCCACCACCTTTGGCACCTCGCAGGAGCAGGAATACCGCGAGGCCGGCATCCTCGGCTCCAACGAGGGCTACGCGCACGACAGCATCATGCTTGAGGGCAGCGTCAAGTACCATAACGACGCGGCCATAGGCGATAACACCTGGGGCATGTGGAGCGATCTCGTGGTTCTGGGCTCCCGCTATCTCAAAGGGGCGGCCTATGATGTCTACCGGGTGGTCTACACGGATGGCACGGAGGCGACGGTCAACGCGGACAGCGGCGGTGCGCCAGCGGCTCCGGAAGGCAAGACAGAGGCCTCGAGGGAACTCCTCCAGGCAGGCCTCAAGGCCAGCACCGTGCTCAATACCAATGCCCATGCCCAAAGCTACACCCTGCCCGCAAACGTAGCGGCACCCGGCGGGGCCACTACAGACGGCGCGTGGCAGGTCTACTGGTACACGGGTACGGGTGGCCTGGGCTATCCTAGGCTGGTCAACGCCTGGAACGCGGTGGAGCAGAGTGTGCCGCTGACTGATGCCACGCTTGCGGGGGCCACGGTCAAAGTGCTGCAACAGGCGCGCTATATCTCACCTTCCAATGCCACGGTGCCCAAGCTCTCGATTACGCTTGCAGACAGCACCGTGCTCGTCCAGGGCGCGGACTTCAAGGTCGTAAGTAATAACCTGCCGTCAAGCGGGCTCAAACCCACGATACCCGAAGGCATCGAAGTGCCGGGCAATATTTCCTCCCTTGAAACACCCTACGAGGCTCGCATCGAGGGCCTGGGTGTCTACTTTGGCAGCCCCACTACGATAGTGGCGTACTACGGCATCGAGAAGGGCGACTTCTCGCAGGCTACGGTGCTCGTGGCCAACGAAACCTATGACCTCGGCAGGGCGGTCTTTCCCCAGACGGTAGAGGTTCTGATAGACGGCAACCCCATTGACGCGAGCGAGTACGACTACCTGGTGTACAGCAGGAACACGAACACGACATCGCGTAATCCCAACACGGTCTACGACAGCGCCGGCTGGGTAGCCTACAACGTGGACTACGCGGCCTATCGCGCCGACCCCACCGCGTATGAGAAGCTCCCGCTTGCCAGCGAGGATCTTTCCAAACTGCCCCCCGGTACGCGCTATCTCCTGTTTGACCGCGAGGCAGAGTCCTATTCGGCCACCGGCACCGTGCTCACCGACGAGCAGGGCCGGGCCTACTACCCGAGCTCCAACCCCATCTCTTATGGCACTCCCATGGCAAACGATGCGGGCTGCGTCGACTACAAGGACGGCTCACCGGCCGGACTGCTGCTGAAGGTCGTTCCCTCCGCGAGCAATACGACCTTCAATGGCTCGGCCCTGGGCTACTACGTCATCACCGCGCTCGACCTCAGGGACGACTGCGAGGTGGAGGCCGTGAGCTATGGAAGTGCGACCTGGTATTGGGACAGCGAGGCAAACACGCTCTTTACGAAGGATTCCCAGGGCAATCGCGTGGCGGGACTCCCGCGCGCCACCTTTACCGGCCAGACCATCAAGCCCTTCGTGGCCATGCGCTACGGGAGCGAGTCGCTGGAGTACAACGTGCAGTACGAGCTGCACTACTCGGACCCCAACCCCACGGTACCCGGCTATGTCGCCAACCGCAATGTGACGGTGGAAGGGGCCAGGGCAGCGATGACCGTGCGCGCGGTGAGCTCCACGTCAAGCGTCAACCACAAGAACTTCAGGAACTACCTCGACATGTTCTTTGACATCGTCCCGGCAGCGCTCGCAAGCTGCACCATCACGCTGCCCCAGCAGGAATACACCTACGCCGGGCTTGCAGTCAGGCCGGTGCCGGTCGTCAAGCTCGGCAGCGTAACGCTCCAGGAGGGCGTAGACTATACGGTGAGCTACGGCGGCAACAACATGGTAAACAACGCTGCCACCTGCACGATAACCGCCCTCAGCAACCTGAGCGGAGGCAGTGAGCAGACGGTAACGAAGACCTTCAGGATAGCAATGCCCACGGATACCACAAAGCGCTCCCACGAACTGGCCGGATCTACCCGTTATGAGACCGCTGCCGCGATTGCCCGGGAGGCATACCCCTTTGGCTCCGCGGGTGCGATTCTCTGCTACGGCAACAACTATCCCGACTCACTCTCCGCCTCGTCGCTTGCCGGCCTCCTGGACTACCCCATCCTCACAACCGAGGCCGAAACCCTCACCGCCGGTACCCGCACTGCGCTGGAGCAGCTCAGTCAGGGCAAGACGGGCTTTGAGGTACTCATCGTGGGTGGGTCTGCCGTCGTGAGCGACGGCGTCAAAGACACCATCAACAGCATGCCGGGGGTGAGCCGCGTGGATCGTATCTCGGGCGAGAACCGGTATCAGACCCAGCTTGCCGTCTACGAGTACGGTCTGAGGGCCGAGGTCATCCAGGCAACCGGTGGCTGGGGAGACAGCTTTGTCGTGGCAACGGGCGCTACCTTTGCCGACGCGCTCTCGGTTGCCCCCTATGCCGCCAGAACCAGGGCGCCCATATTCCTCGCGAGCAACGACACTGGCTTCATCGACAGGGCCCTGGCGCTGTTGCACCTGCATTACCGTGGCAGGCAGGCTATCATCGTCGGGGGTACCAGTGCGGTGTCCGCAGAGCGAGCAACGGAGATACAGACCGTCGTGCAACCCTCCAACATCGTGCGGCTTGAGGGAGCTGGTCGCTATGAGACCAGCAGGGAGATAGCGCGCTACTGTGTTGCCACCTACCCCGACAGTTTCTCCTACGAGGGTACCGCCTTTACGACGGGACAGAACTATGCCGACGCCCTTGCCGGTGGCGTACTCCAGGCCAAGCGGGGCTCCGTCATCATTCTGGCGGACGAGGACCGCGAAGGCGGTACCAGTGGCGCCGAGCACGTCGCGCAGAACAGCCAGTACGTCTACAACATCTACTATCTGGGTGGCACGAGTGCCGTGCCCGCCAGCCTGCGCAGCCAAATCAACGGACTCATCAACATCGCCGGATAAGGGGGATGTAGGACTAACGTTGGGGATGTGTCTCAGAGCGACCTGAGCTTGCGCACGAGACGACGGGCGTAGGAGACGCGTCCGGCCTCCTCGGCCTCCCTGCGCCTGCGCCTGGCCTCTTCTGCCTCGGCAGCTTCCTGCTCCAGGCGAGCGCCTACCCTGCTGAGCAACTTCTCGTGAAAGCTCGGGAACAGCTCGTACAGCCGGGCGAGGTAGAGGTCGTTCTCGTTCTGGTCGAGGTTGCGCTTGTAGAGGCTGATATCCTGTGTTCCCTCTATATAGTAGAGCCCGCCGAGGCCGGTTGACACAACCGGCACGTCGTTCATGTACTCCCAGGCCATGAGCCAGAGATCGTCAGCCAGGAGCGAAGTTGCGCGGATGGCATCGGCGTCAAAGGCCTCCCGTGGCAGGGTATGCGGGGGGAACAGCGCTCCGGCCCCATGGGTGGCGATGACATCGTTGCGAGGGCAGAGGATGTAGCGGCCCTGTTCCATCTCCCAAGACCGGTAGGGAGCGATAGCGCCGTCCGCGTCCAGCGTAACCAGGTGCGAGCGGTTGGTGATGAGGGCCGTGGGCAGACGGTAGTGCAGGTCGAGCAGTGTCTGCACGAGGGTGGTGGCGTGGACCAGGTCATCATCAACGGTGATGACGAGGTCGTCCGGATACTCGAGCATGGTCCAGAAATACTTGTTGTGCGGCTTCAGCGACTCCTGCGTCCAGCGTATCTCAAAGAAGGGGACCTGCGCTTCCAGCTCGGCGAGGCGGACAGGCAAAGACACGCCCTGCTCCTCAAACTCCCCGGCGGGCAGCCACAGCAGCACGCGGCTGGGTTGCACCGTCTGATGCAGGAGCGGCTCAAGCGCGGTGGCCGTGGTCTCTATACGCTGCGGATACGATGTCATCGAGAGGATTATCTCCGGCATGGCCATACAGGCTGCTCCTAACTGGCTTGTCAACGAATGCCTAACGCTACACTGAGTATTCCCCGAAGGGCATTTCACACCCCTTGTCATTGCGAGGAGCGCATCGCGCTCGCTTCGCTCGCTCAGAGTGACAGAGAGGGGCTGAACATTTCATGGGCGCGAGTAGTACGTTATGGTAGAATATGCTGGTGCGTAGAATGTATTATAGTATATGTCAGCATCAATCATAGTGTGTCTTGTGGGTTCCCGCAGGGGTGTTGGAGGACAGCATGAAAATGAGCATGAAGAACGGTATCTGTATCGCTTTGGTGTTAGTACTGAGCATGGGCCTGGTTCCCCTGGCCTTTGCCGCTGAGGAAGAGGGATATTCCGGCCCCTCTCAGGTGTCTTTGGCAGGGGAGGGCGACACATCGGAAGGAACCGACCCGGAGGTACGGAAGGCGAGTGAGAATCGGGCCGCTCCGGATGAGGGGGTTTTGGGTGAAGGGCTTGTCGAGGGCAGCTCGGATGAGGTCGCTTCAGAGGGCCCTGCGAAAGATGCCTCCGAAGCCGGGGAAGGGGATCTGCCTCCCACTGTTCAGAGCCTGAGTGCGCCCCGAATCGGCGCCGGTGCCACGCTCGCGACCCTGGCAGCGAGCGCTGACGGGGGCGTTAGCTTTGACGTAACGAGCGGATCATATGACGACGGGGCAGTCCTCCAGATATACCGGAACAATATGACCCCCGCCCAGCGCTTCCGCTTCCAGAGTCAGGATGACGGATACTACACCATCACCAACGTGCAGTCCGGCAAGGTGCTCGGTCTTGCGTCCGAACAGCCTGCTGTCGGTGCCGCCATCCAGCAGTACAGCTCCACGGGTGCAGGCTCCCAGCGCTGGCTCGTGGAAGACAACGCGGACGGCAGTATCACGCTGCGCTCAAAGCTCGATACCAACTATGTCATCGACATCACCTCGGGCAGCACGGCGAGCGGCACCAAGTTGCAGCTGTATCCGAGCAACGGCACCGCCGCGCAACGCTTCATGCTGGGTTCGATAGCGCAGACGGTCCCCAACGGCCTGTATACCATCTCATCCGGCGTGGGACAGACGGTCATGGATGTGGAGAGCGGCTCCCTGCTTGCCGGAGGCAACATACGCATGTGGAACTCCAACGGTACCTTCGCGCAGAAGTTCCGGCTCAGCTATGACCCGCTCAGTGGCTACTACACCATCACCGCGGCAGGCTCCAGCAAGGTGCTCGACGTGCAGGGTGGTGTCATGGCACGCGGTACCAACGTACAGCAGTACCATGCCAACAACACCAACGCGCAAAAATGGACCATCGTGGAAACGACCCCCGGATCCGGTGCGTACACGGTGCAGGTAGCCGGTGGCTACGTGCTCGATGTGCAGGGCGGCTCCTCGGCGTCAGGCGCAAACATCTGGATATACCCCTTTAACGGTACGCCTGCCCAGCAGTTCAGCTTCACCCCGGCAGAGCTCATACAGAGCGGCATCTACACTATCGAGTCGGGGGGCAAGGCCCCGCAGGTCGTGGATGTGGCTGGTGCGTCCGCCGCGGCCGGGGCATCGCTGCAGGTATGGACCGCGAACGACACCCTCGCTCAGAAGTTCCGCCTCAATCTTATCAACGGAGATATCTTTACACTGGAATCTCTCCTGACCGGCTACCTCATCACCGATTCCGGCAGCACCGTGAGCATGGAGCCAGACGCGAGCCTGGCTGCGCAGCAATGGTATGTCATGCCGAGCCCCCTGGGTGGCATCAGTTTTATCAATGTTGCCACGGGCCGTGCCCTTGACCTGGCAGGTGGCTCAGGCCCTGCGCTCCAAAGCTGGACCAACAACGGCACCGCTGCCCAGCAGTTCCGTCTCAACAGCGTTGGAACCCTCATCAGCGAGGGGCAGTACAGCTTCTTCAGCTTCGCAAACCTCGGCCAGGCGCTGGATATAACATCAGGGAGTACCGCCGATGACGCACTGCTCCAGTGTTATCCCTCCAACGGCACCAATGCGCAGAAGTTCTGGGTCAATTCTACCGGTGACGGGTATGTCCAGCTGCTTGCCACCCATTCCTTCAAGGCGCTCGAAGTACAGAACGGTGTCCTCGGCCCCAACGGGCAGATTGTGCAGCGATCACGCGATTCCAGCACCACGAGCCAGAAGTGGACCTTTGAATACGTCGGATCGGGCTGCTTCAGGATAGTGAGTGCGCTGGCCTCAGGCGCGTATGTGCTCACCCTCAAGAATGCCAGCGCCGCGAGTTATTCCGGGCTTGCGACGGCCGCCAGGAATGCTGCCGCAACGCAGATGTTCCGGCCGGTGCTCTTGCAGAAGAGTTCGGGCCTGTTGGTCAACGGCCTGGATGTGTCGTCGTGGCAGCCCAGCACCATCGGCTGGAATGTGGACTACGACTTTCTGATTGTCAAGGCCACCGGTGGCAACTACTACCGCAATCCCAATCTGACGATGCAGGCCGACGCCGCCCTGGCCAGGGGCAAGAAGCTCGGGCTCTACCATTACGCCCATGAGAGCGGCACCAACGATGCCGTGCAGGAGGCGGATTGGTTCGTCGCCAACATCGGAGTGTATCTCGGCCGGGCCGTGCTGTTCCTCGACTTTGAGGAGAGCCGCTCCGACACGTATAACGACAGGGCCTGGGTTGCGGCCTTCTGCAACCGGGTCAAGGAGCGGACAGGCATTTCCTGTCAGATATACACGGCCGCTTCGTGGGCCACCAACAGGATCCCCAATCTCTGGAACGAGCTTGACGTCTGGCTGTGGGAGGCCAGTTGGCCCGCCGGCTATCCGGCATTCAACGGCTACAGCCCCACCAATGCCTCGCATTACTCCGTCAAAGACGGCATGCGCATACACCAGTACACCTCAAACGGCCATCTGCCCGGCTATGGCGCGGCCCTGGACTTTGACGTGTTCTATGGGACGAGGGATGAATGGACCTATCGAGAAACGCACTAGGAGCTCGCTGGTTCCACTGGTTCGTCATCGATCGGTCATAGCAGCCAGGTCTTGACAGGGGCAGGACTGTCTGCCTACCCGAGGTACCTCGCTTGCAACGACTCCGAGTAAGGCCTTCGCAGAAAGCTGACGGTGCCGGCTACCCCGGATAGCTGCTGACCAGCTGCTTGACGTTTGTCATCACATCGATGGATCTGGTGCCGCCAAAAACGGTCACCTCGTTGAGCGCGTTTCTCTGGAGGCAGGAGGTGAGCGCGTTGCCTGCTGCGTCTGAAAGGGTCGTAGGCGGAGAGATGACCAGGATGCCATTGCGGTTACCCATGGCAGCGCCCCCTACGAGCGCGTCGGGGAACTGCTCTCCCGTGGCTATGCCTACGGACGAGGGCTGAACCTTCCACTTGGCAAGAGACTTGCTGACGACATCCAGGGCGGTTGCGTAGCGGTCGGGCCCGAACCAGCGGCTCACCGACGGATAGGTATTGAGTCCATGTATCTGGTTGAGCGTGTTGTCTGAAACGACGCTGGTGCCTCCTATGACCACCACATCGGTGATGCGGTTATCCTCGATAAAGCGTCGGGCGTAGCTCGACAGCTCTCCGGCGGTCGTAGGCAGTATGGGTACGCCGTAGCAGGCCGAAAGCGAGCCCACCGAGAGCGCATCGGCAAAGCTGTATCCGTTGGTTACAAACACGGTGCTGGGCTTGCCCGCGATGCGCAGGCGCTCGTTCGCGATAAGATACGCCGTCTCAAAGCGGTCACTGCCCCCGAGGCGCACGAGACTGGGTCGGAAGCTCAGATTCTCCAAGCCCTGGTAAATCCCGTTGCTCACGGCACTCTCGCCGCCAACAAGATAGATGGTGCGGGGGCTGAGGCGGTAGATCTCGGCCAGGGTCGTAGCGTCGAGCGTGCCAGCAGCAGCCAGCAGAAGGGGGCCACCCACCGCGCCGGCCAGGGAGGAAGCGGCCAGGGCATCGGCGAACTCTGTGCCACAGGCGATGATGATGGTATCCACCCGCGACGCGTCCGGATAGGAGTTCCTGGACGCCTGTACCGCCGTGTCAAAGCGATCCGATCCGCTGTACTGGGTCAGTGAGGGAGAGACGACGGTCTCCCAGTGCGCGTAGTAGGTTGCGTTACCCGTGACGATGGTGGATTGGCTAACCTGGGCTCCCCCGGTACCGGCTGCCGTAAACCATCCGAGGAAGCGGTGGCCCTGCCACTCGGGAACAGGAGGCACTCCGAGCGGAGAGTCCGGCATGTAGGTCTTAGAGGCGGGGGAGACGCTGCCCCCCTGGGCGTTGAAGGTAACGGTGTAGCGTACCACGTTCTCGTGGGCGCTCCGTGCGGCATTGACCGCCGCCTCGGCGTTGAGCAGGCCATAGCCGTAGTAATCGTCCCTGCCCGGCGTGCCCAGATCCGACGCGGTGCCGCAGAGTATCTGCCAGGCCTCGTCCGCTGTCAGGCTGGGATTCTCGGCAAACAGCAGGGCAGCCGTTCCGGCCACTATGGGGCAGGACATGGACGTGCCGCTTCCAGCTTTCCATCCCCTGTCAGAACTATTCCAGGTACTGTAGATGTTAGCGCCGGGTGCGGCTATGTCCTTGTGCTGGTTATAGTTACTGAAATACGCCCGCTCGTTATACTTGTCAACGGCAACCACGGAGAGCACTTCGCCAAAGTCGCTGGGATAGCACAGATCGGTGTATGAGGTAGGGCTTACCGCATCATTGCCATTGCCGGCGGCCGCGACGGTGAGGATGTTTTTCTGTGCTGCCTTTTGTACCGCCACACGCAGGACGTCATTTACCCCCGGTGTGTAGTAGGAGCCCATGGAGCAGTTGATGACCCGCACGTTAACCGAAGATGGCAGGGAGAGGATGTAGTTGTAGGCTTTTGCCATGTCGGCCGTTGTACACAGGCCACCACTGCCCGGCCGAGAAATAGCCACGGGGAGGATCTTCGCGTTGAAGGACGAGCCCACACCCAGTATGTTATTGTCCGCAACGGCTGCTATGAGCCCGGCCACATGGGTGCCGTGACCGTAGTCATCACCGTATCCCTCTCTTCCCGAGATCTCCAGGTATTTACCGCTTTGCGTGTCCCAGGCAAGTATCCTGCCGTTGGAGTCCTTGGCGAGGTTTGCCTTCAGGTCGTCATGGGTGAGACGGGCCCCGGTATCGATGATCGCAACCGTCACATCGCCGTTGGTCCTGCGGACATCCCAGGCCTGCTGGGCCTTGATGTTGCTGAGCCACCACTGCGTGTTGTCTTTGACCTTGGGGTCATTGACCGTGTACAGCGGCTCAACGGGGGATGGGGTATCTGAGGTTGAAACATCGGTGCTCGGGCTTGCTTCGCTGGTGCCGACTTCTCCTTCAAGAGGCTCTCCGGTGCCTGTTTCGCTTGCAATGGCTTCACCATCGAGTGCTTCGGTCTCAGGGGATTCGGCTCCAAGAGCTTCTTCTTCAAGCGCCTCAGCTCCGGTGGCTTCATCTTCAAGCGGATAAAAATAGTAGTTCGGCTGTGCGGCAATGACCCTCGGGTCGGCCTCCGCTCGCGCCAGTGCCTGGGCGACGGTCAGCTCCTCGGAAAACTCGACGAGGGCAACAGGCTCGGAAGCATCGCTGTTGTCCAGCGGCTCTACGGATGTGTTTTCTGTGGTGCCAGAGCCATTGAGGTCTGCACTTTGAAGGCCCAGCGCAAAGTGTTGCAGAGAGCTTCGTGAGCCGCTGAGGCTTGCCACGGCATCAGCAAACTCGTCGAGTTCCTCTGCCAGTGAGTCGCACTTCTCATCGAGGGCCTGATCATCGTCAAAAACGACGAGTATCTCGCCGGTCGCGTAGCTGTCCGGATTCTCAAGCTCTACCTGGGCCGCCGACGTCAGTATCGTCTCTCCCGACGCTCCCTCCCCCGGAATCTCATCCCAGGCATAGGCAAGGGGCGCAGAAGAAAAGGCCAGGACGATGGCCAGAAGCATGGCTATGTACTTCTTAACAAACATATCCCCGTTTTCCTGTAGTAGTCAGGGCCGTTCAAGCCCGACAATAGTTTTGTTGGCAGCGCCGAGTTGAGCGTCCACCGACTTGCCGGTGCCACGCATAACCCCGCGCGGGCAGGGCCTGCACTTCCTGCTCTGCAACACTGTAGCACAAATAGCCAGCCGGTTGCTGTGCGAGCACCGAAAAACACAAAATCAACACATACTTTATCCTGAATTATTCTACGCGTTCTTCCTGGCACTTCTTACGTCTTTTTTCTGGTATACTCAGCACCAGGACTTTTGGGACCTCTGTGGGACATTGGTGACTTTTGGGAACAGCATATATAACAGGCAATGCTGGGCAACAAGGTGAGAGATGGTGGTAAGAATGGCAAAGGTCAATGGCAGGGCATTCCGGGTTTTCTTCGTGTTGGTATTGATTGCAGGGCTGGTGATGCCGTCGGCCGCGGCCTTTGCCTCCCTGGACCAGGCCGCAGAAGATCCTGTGGGCGTAGCCCCACTTTCCGATGACGCAGGCCAACTGGAGACGCAGGATGCGGCAGCCGAGATAGTCTTGGCGGCCCAGGAGGGCGGTGCACTGACGATTTCCAACCGGTGGCAGAGTGACATCATCGTCTCGCAAAGTGGTAAAAAGGGCACGACCACCATCCCCGCAGCGTATGTGAGGGATCTGACGATCTCAGTCTCACAGGGGGAAAGAATAACGATACGCGAGTCTGTCGCAGATGCCACGTTCAGATCGTGGTATGTTCGGGATGGCTACGGCTTTGGTCTTTCCTCCGATTTAGCGCTTGTCTCTGGCGTACCCTGTGCCATCACTGCCATGCCTCATATGTCTGCCTTTACGGAAGATAAAGCAGGCACTATCGCGGGCGTCGGCTTCTTCTCCAGCTTCAATGCGGGCGGCTCGCTCGTCTCCCTCCCCCAAGGCTCCTTTGACACCTCGGCCATCACCACAGTGGGCGACTGTTTCTTCGCTCACTTCAACGGTTATGGATATGGCTCTTATTCCGTCGCAGGTAGAGGCGGCTCGCTTAGCTCCCTGCCTGAACACTCCTTCGACATCTCCAAAATTTCCTCCGCGAAAGATTTTTTCTTCGCCAGCTTCAACAAAGTTGGTGCCCTCAGCTCTCTCCCCGCAGGCTCCTTCAATACTTCTAACATCAGCGGTGCCGTGGGAGAGCACTTCTTCTATACCTTTAACTACTTTGGTTCTCTCAGCTCTCTGCCCGCGGGCTCCTTCAACATCTCCAGGATAAACACAGTGGGCGACGGCTTCTTCTATTGCTTCAACGACTCTGGTGCCCTCACGTCCCTTCCCGCGGGCTCCTTCGACACCTCCAAGATCACTTCGGTTGGCGGCAGTTTCTTCATGGCCTTCAACCTGGCCGGAGACCTCACCACACTCCCGGCCGGCTCCTTTAACATCTCAGGTATTACCGATGCTGGCGGCGCTTTCTTCTACTACTTCAACGGCGCGGGAGGCTTTTTTCCACGCCTGCCGGAGACCCCTCGCCCTACAGCGAACAGTTCCTCTGTAAGCGCTGCTCCCTTTGCAGGTGCAGACAGTGCTTCTGCCTCCCTCCCCGAGGATTCCCCTGATGTTTTTCCCGTCACGCCCACAGCCGACCCCTTCATGGGGAGAGGTGGTGCCCTCACCTCGCTACCGGCAGGCTCCTTCGACACCTCACATATCACGACTGCAGGCTACGGATTCCTCTTCTGCTTCAACCAATACGGTGCCCTCAGCTCCCTGCCCGCGGGCTCCTTCAACACCTCGAAGATTACCGTGGCGGGCCCCAATTTCATGAGTGGGTTTAACCTCAAGGGCTCCCTGGCCTCCCTTCCGAGTTCCTTCAGCCTTCCCCAGAAGCTGAGTTCTGTGGGGACGGAATACTGTTCGTACCTGTTCGCCGATTCCGCGCTCACCCGAGGCGACGAGCAGGTGCCCCTGCACTTTGCGTCTGCTGCCTCGGATGCCTTCACCGGCACTGACATCGCTCCGGCAAGTCCCACAGCTGGGGTGACGGTCTCTGTGAACAGCAGTAAGCCCTGGCCCCGCCTCGACGGCAACAAGGGACAGGATGGCGACCGCTTCGACACCATGCAGGCGATAGTAGGGGAGGGCTGGGACAGCACAGGCTCAGACACCGTCATAGTGGCCCACAGTCATGACTTCCCCGATGCGCTGGCCGCCTCAGGCCTCGCCGGTATCTACGATGCTCCGGTGGTGCTCACCGCGAAAGACCGGCTTACCGACCAGGCCCGAGCCACCATAGAGTCCCTGGGAGCGAGCAAGGCCTACATCATAGGTGGAGATGCGGCGGTGTCCGAGGCAGTGAAGGACTCCCTTGCCGAACTCCTCGGAGGAGCAGCCAACGTAGAGCGTGTATCAGGAGAAAACCGCTTCGCTACAGCACTCGATATCTATAGGGAAGGAAGCGAGAGCACAGAAGGCTGGGGAGACACCGCCATCATAGCCAACGGCTTCAACTTTGCAGATGCACTCTCTGTCTCTCCCTATGCCAATGTCATGCACTATCCCATATTCCTCTCTACTCCGGATACCAGACCGGAAAGCGGTCTTGACGCAGACACGATAGCTGCTATCAATTCAGGAGGCTTCAAGAAGCTCATCATCACCGGAGGCACGGCTGCCGTACCGGGCATCGTAGAGGAACAGCTTGCCTCAGCAGGAGTAACCATAGAACGCTGGATGGGAGCCAACCGCTATGAGACGAGTGTGGACATCATAGAGAAGTCGCTGCAAGCCTCTGGTGGTGCCCTCTCCCTCAACAACATAGTCTGTGCCACGGGCTTCAACTACCCTGACGCCCTTGCAGGCGGAGCTTTCGCCGGACACATCGGTACCGTGCTTCTCCTTATAGATGATGCTGCTTTACGCGAGGGAGGCTACACAGGGCTTGAGCGTATCATTCGTCCCCATGCCTCTGAGATAGGACAGGGCTATGTACTGGGTGGTGAGGGGGCTGTGCCGGCTGAGTTGCTGGAGCTTCTCAAGCTGGGCTCTCGGGAAGGCAGTTCCTGACAAGGCAGGCCGCAGGCACAGACCTCAAGCAGTGCGAACACAGACACTCGTCAAGCAGATAGGGAGAAGACAGAGTTCCAGCGCGTCATCCAGCGCGCCCTTTCTCCCCACTGAGACGATCCTGCTCTAAAGCCGCAGGTCCACGATACGAGATCCGCGATACCAGACACGCGATACCAGACACGAGCACCTGGGTAGCTATCACGAAACCCCCTCTGGACATTTGCGCAACTTGCGGTATGATTAGCAAGATCGCAGTGAGGCACGAACAACAGAATATATCTGGGCAATCTTCCTGCGCTGTTGTGGAACGAACAGTACACCGGCAAGGCATGGAGCGTGGGCAGATTGCGAATAGGCAATGGCGTCCCGTAAGGGAGTCAGGGGTAGGAACATGAGAAGCAAGAAGCAGAGCGTTTGGCACAGCTGTCCGGACACCGAACACGCGGATAAGGCAAGGCACGAAGCGCGCGGTAGCAAGGTCAACGCACATCGTACCGGCAGGGCGCGCTCTCGCGTTGCAGGGCGCCTGATTCCGAGGATAGCGCTCATACTCTGCCTGATTTTGACGCAGCAGAGTTTTGGTGCCTTTGCCTCGGGTGACAGCGCCGCCAAACACGGCAGAGCGCAATCCAGCACCGTTTCAGCGGACTCTGGTTCCGGCGATAATCCCGCTCAACCCTTGGACGACGAACTCAATTCGAGCGATCCTGCGGTGCCCGCTGCTGACGTCGGGTCGGCTGCCGATGATGCAGGGCCGGCGACCGATGCCGATACTCCAGCCGATACTCCGGACAAGCCCGGCACCGACCCGTCAGAAGGGTTTGCCCCGGACACAGAAGAGCCCGTGCTTACAGGCCCGGAAACCGCTGTTGAGGATGCGGCACCCGATACCGACGCGGCCTCCGACACGGAGCCTGCTACCGACCCGGCAACGGGCCCAGGTACAGGCGAGCCGGTCGCTCCCTTCTCCGCTAATCCGCTTTCTGGAACCGGGGATAAGACAGCGCCACTGGGCAACATCGCGCCTCTCGGTGAAGCCTCAGACCCCACCATGCTCTACGTGAGCGCCTCAGGCAATGACGACACGGGTAACGGTACACTCCTCCTGCCCTATGCCACGCTGAACAAAGCCTTTGAAGAAGCCGCGGCCACCGCTACCGTCTACGTCGAGGGCAACCTCACGCTGACAAGCGAGGTCTCCGCCGCGGGTTCGGTTGCAAAAGGTATCAGCGCCCGCAACATCACCCTCAAAAAAGCTCCCGGAATCTCAGGCTCCGTCACCATCACCCGGTTCAAAGACCACAGCGACTCCGAGCAGAGCTATATCGGATATATGTTCACCGTATCGGCGGGCAGCACCCTCACCATCGAAGGCATCACCATCGACGGCAACAAGGTAGCCGGGTCAAACGCCGCAGTTGCGGTCTACGGCTCATTCACGATGAAGGATTCGACGATAGAGGACAATACCGTCTCCGGCATGGGCGGCGGCGTCTACGTGATGGGCGGCGCGGCGCGCTTTGACATGCAGGGCGGTGTCATCACAGGCAACACAGCCGCACTTGGCGGATCGGGAGTCTACCTCCATTCCGGCGCCATGAACATCTCAGGGGATGTGCGCATAGGCGACTCGGACGACGACAACGGCGTCTATCTCACGTCAAATGTTCGGATCAACATCGCCGGTACGCTCGGCTCGTCCGCACGCGTCAATGTCGAGAAGCACCAAAACGCCCGCGTGGGTACGCAGATAGCGACCAAGGTCGGCGGAGGGCTTACCGCAGCTGATGTGGGGAAATTCTTCTGGCAGACCATCGCCTACAAGATCGTCGCCGGCAGCGGCGAGAGCGCGGACAACTGCGTACTCGCGGTCAACGAGACCGACTTCTACATCGCGGGCAGTGGCTCCGACGACAAGGGCAAGGGTTCGAGCGATAAACCCTTTGCGACTCTCACTCGCGCTTTCGAAGAACTGCCGCGAGGCGCGGGCGTCA
>JAISEO010000070.1 GCA_031264075.1 Coriobacteriales bacterium
GCCCCGTCCCTGCTGTCCCACTTGCCCCGTCCCCCCTACTTCTTTCCCCGCTCAAGACGTCGTATACAAAGCTGACCTCAGATCCTTCCAGAAGGCGAGCGGCGCTGTTTCCTCTGCAAGCTCCGGGCTGTCCAGCGTATCCCTGAGCACGGGAGCCAGCTTATCCGCGAGCGCAAACAGGCAGGCAAACTCCAGCAGCACCTGGATGGAGTGCCGGTCTGTGGGCAGCTCATCGATATGTTCTGCAAGGCTGTCCAGCCAGAGATAGAACCTGCGGGCGTTCTGCCGTTCGGCATCTATCCTGTTCTGCATCACGAAGCTCAAGACAATCAGGATGGCACCGGCCACGAGCAGGATGACAGAGGCCATCAGGGAGATGAGATAGGCACAGACCGCGGCAAGCAGGATAAGCACATAGCCCGCATAGAGCAGAGCCTGCCGCACGATAAACGCCGTCTTGAACGCGCCCGGGCCCTCGGCCTCGGCCTCGCTTTTGACCTGCTGTCTCCAGGCGCGGTAGGCAGGGTCTATCGTGGCGGTCCGCGCGGCTCCGCGCGCCTTGGCAGAACTCAGATGAACCCTGCCGTCATCTTCTGCAAAGAGCCAGAGAATTGCGAGGGCACTGGCGTCGAGGGCATCTCCACCCTCACGCTCGCTGCTTTCACCGCTTCCGCCACCTTCGCGCTCCGCACCATTCCCGCTCTCCTCCCCCGTTTTGCCCGGTAGCAGAGCGTCCTCCTCGCGCCCTGCCAGCCCCTCCGGCCCACGCCCCCTGCGCAAGGCAACTGCTTGGCCCTCCTCGTCGTAATCGAGGACGAGCGTGCCCCGGTGGGTGAGCGCCATGAGCGTGGCAAGGTACTCCTGGGCACCCACCTCCTTCTGGTTTCCCTTGAAGAATGCGCCCACCACGGCGCGGGGATAGCGCTGGAACTCCTGAAACAGCAGGGGTCCCGAGCTTATCTGCTCCCGCTTCTTGCCAAAGACGAAAAACAGCACCACGGCGGCAAGCACGACCAGGACAGACAGGACCAGTGCAAGGACGGCGGCGGTGTCAAAGACAAAGCCTGTTTCCAATGTGGTCATTCGACGCTCCTCAACTACTCAGTAGCACTACTCAGGAGCTTGCGCTCCCGAACCTTACCAGTATATATCAGCGATAGCGACACAGGAGTGAGAGTACCAGGCCCACCACGCCTATGCAGAACAGCACCAGGGCCGTCAGGGTCAGATTGGCCAGGTCCGGGCCCAACAGCAGCGGCACGATGAAGTTGCCGAGCGTCATCCCCAGGGCCAGCATCGTGGAGAACACACCGAGTGCGAGGGCCACCAACTCCGTGCGAGGCAGAACAGCAAGCAGCCCCAACATCACCACGCCCGCGCCGCCGGCCCCAAAGGCCCCGCACACCAGGGCCACGGCCCACAGTTCCCAGCCGGTAAGCAGAAACAGCAGGGGGCAGGTGCAGGCCAGCACGGCCATGGAGAGCGACATCAGAGGCTTGACGCGGCCCAGGCGGTCGCTCAGCACGCCGAGGAGTGGCGCTGAGGCAATGCTCATGAGCACCGGTATCGTGGAGATGAGGCCCGCGCTTGTGTCGTCGTATCCCTTGCTCTGCAAGACGGCGGGCAGATACGAGACAACGGAGATGGTCATGATGTTATAGACGGCAAAAACCAGCATGAACAGCACGACATCGCGGGTGAGGAGTTCGGCGTAGCGCGGTTTTTCTGTCGCTACAACAAGCTGGGCGTGTACGACATTGGGCGCCTTGACGAGGAAGCGTATGGCCAGGGCAGACACCACCGCGAGCGCCGCGTAGATGAGCCAGAGGGCCTGGAATCCAAAGACATGATAGATCGTGGGCGAGATGACGCCGGCAAGAAAGGAGCCGGACGCAAACCAGACACTCCAGATGCCTATGGCCGCCCCCATGCGCTCAAGCGGAGCACTGTCACGGATAAAGGCCGCGCCCGCTATCGTGATGAACACGAGCGCTATGCCCTCTATGCCCCTCGTTGCTATCAAGACCACGGCGTCCGTGGCAAAGCTCCCCAAGAGTGAGCCAGCCACCATGAGGGCAGCAGAACTCACCATGACGCGCTTGGCACCGAGGTGCTGGATGAGCTGCCCCGCGGGTATGGAAAAGACGATGCCCATGAAGGTAAAGATGGAGAGCATGAGGGAGCCCTCGGACGTGTCCATGCCAAACTGGGCAGAGAGCTCGGGCAGGATGCTCGCCACCTTGCATTGGATGAGGGAACAGACGATGCCCGCCGACACCACAATCAGCGCCATCACCAGATAGCTTTGGGCAGGCCTTACGACCTGCCCATCTGCCAGCCTACCGGTATCTTCTTCTCCTCGCAAACGCAGTGTGTGGTTACCAGGTAGGGAGGCACCGATTAATTGCTTCCCACCCCACAAAACTCAGTCGCTTCGCTCCTTCGAGTTGTGCGGGGGCCCCGGGATGTCTGCCAGATTGCGTCTGATTTGTTCCAGGTCTGTTCGGGAGTGCAACGTCACTACTTGCGGTAATGGCGTTGTGCTCACGGGCAGAGCTGGGGCAAATCAGACGTGAGATGGCGGGCAATGAATAAATCGG
>JAISEO010000037.1 GCA_031264075.1 Coriobacteriales bacterium
TCTCAGCTCTGCCCGTACGCATGACGCCATTACCGCAAGTAGTGGCATCACGCGCACAAACAGACCTGAGGCAAACTGACTCGAAATCTGGTATACAAGCATTAATCATCGCTTCCTTAAAATCGCCTTAAAACGTGTTACCTGCTGGTATCAGTACCCAAATCTGCCGAGTTTCTGCTTCTATTTTATGCCGCCTTGTGCCAAAATGTACTTTCGTTTATTCTTCTGTTGGACTATCTGTAACCACGCCGGGGATTTCTGGCGTACAGGAAAGGGAGCGTAGGAGTTATGAAGAAGACCAGATTGTTACTCGTTGCCGCACTCGGCCTTGCACTTATGGCAGCGTTGTTTGTGTGTACCGCGTGCGAAAGCAACACCCCACAGGTTGCCGCAACGGTTAACGGTACGGAGATACTGGAGCAGGACGTTACCGACACCATCGAGAGCACGCGCTTGCGAAACGAGGAGTACAGCGATCCCACCGCGTGGGCGCAGGCACTTGCGGCAAGCGATCTGACGCCGGAGACCCTGCGCCAGAGGATCATTGACGAAAAGGCCCAGAGCATCGTGCTCATACAGGAGGCCGAGGCGCAGGGGTATACCGCCGATGAGACCTCCATAGACGAGACGGTTGCTCAGACCAAGGAGACGGTTGGGGCCGCGGACGAGGATGCGTGGGTTGCCACCCTGCAGCAGTACGGTTACAAGGATGAGCAGGCCTATCGTGACATGCTCGTAGCGAGCGATCTCTCCAACCAGCTCTACGAGGCCTACACCGTTGAGCCCACCGACGAGGAACTCACGGAGTTCATCGCTCAGAACCCCACGGTCGTAGAGGGCTACACGCTGCCTGCCGTGGAGGCCCAGAACGCGGCGGCCGAGGCAGAGACACCTGCCACGGAGACCCCTGAGGACACTGCCGCTACCGAAACCCCCGAGGGCGCGGAAGCCACAGAAGGTGAAGGCACGGAGGGCGAGGCCAGCCCGGAAGACGCTGTTGTTGAGGAACCCGTTTCCCAGGAACCCGTTACCGTGCCAGTCGAGGACGTCGATCTGAGCGCCATCCCCGAGGACATCCTCGTGCAGTTCACGGAGAAATGGTCGGATGCCAATAAGGGCATCGCCTTTCAGGAATGGCAGACAGAGCTTGTTGACAACGCGGACATCGTTGTCAATGACATGCCCGAGGACGTGCCGTACAACGTTGACATGAGCCTGGCTGAGACCGCTACGACCGATACCACGGACACGACTACGGATACCACCGAGATAACGACCGACTACAGCAGCCCCGAGGGCGTCTCGACTGCGCTTGCCCAGGGCCTGGTTATCGTCGATGACACCGTAGGCGAAGGCGAGGAGGCGCTCCCCGGTTCTACGGTGCAGGTGCACTACACCGGCACGCTTGAGGACGGCACGGTCTTTGACAGCAACGTTGAGGGCGACGAGCCCTTCTCGTTTACGCTTGGCCTCGGTAACGTTATTCCCGGCTGGGATGCCGGTGTCGTAGGCATGAAGGTAGGCGGCACCCGCAGCCTGACCATTCCCGCGGATTTGGGCTACGGAGCCACCGCCCGTGACAAGATACCCGCCAACTCCACGCTGCTGTTTACCGTGGAACTCGTGTCGGTCGGATAGCCCGTGAGCGGCCCGCAGGGCTGAGACCCGCATACCCGTCGCAGCAAAAACCTGAAGAAAGGGGCCACACGGCCCCTTTCTTCTGCGTGCAGGAGCGGCACCTGGCCTTCGTCCGCTCCCGGCAACTGCTATACTGATTGTATGGATGAGAAACTGGTAATGGGCAATGCCGCTGCCGCGTATGGTGCGCTGGCAGCCGGCGTCAATTGTATCTGCGGCTATCCGGGCACTCCCTCAAGCGAACTTCTGGAGACCGCTGCCGCGTTTGTCAGGCATGGGGTAGCAGACGGGAGTATCGCCGCGGAAGACGCGCCCCACGTGGAATGGTCGGTCAACGAGAAGGTTGCTCTGGAGCTGGCCTTTGGTGCCTCGCTCTGCGGAGCACGTGCTCTCGTGACCATGAAGCAGGTGGGACTGAATGTGGCCGCCGACCCCCTCCTCACCATCGCGTACCTGGGCGTGAAGGGTGGCCTCGTGCTCTATGTGGCAGACGATCCCGGCCCTATCTCCTCCCAGACCGAGCAGGACACCCGCCAGTTTGCGCAGTTTGCCAAGGTGCCGGTGCTTGACGCGGCCTCTCCTGAAGAACTGCATGGCATGATGCCGCTCGCCTTTGCGCTTTCTGAACGCCACGGCACGCCGGTCATCGTACGGGCCACGACGCGTGTCTGTCACGGCAGTGCGGCGGTGCCCGTCCTCAGCTCCTACGCGCCTCACGCTATAGCGGGCTTCAAACGCGATCCCCGGTGGGTTATCTTTCCCTCTCGTGCCTTTGAGGCGCATGCCTCTCTGCCCGAGCGATTCGCGGGCCTTCTTGCCGACCCGGAGTTCGCAGCCCTCAATTACGGGGTGCCTGCCGTGGTGCCTGCCCCTGGCCCTGCGTCTGCTTCCACTGTGCCGTCCACCCCGCCTGCCCTCTCCACAGTCGGGGGCATCGGCCTGGTGGCGGGTGGCATTTCCTGGGCCTACCTGCTCGACGCGCTGGAAGGCTCGGGCCTCACGGGTGCCTTCGACCTCCTGAAGATAGGGGCGCCCTTTCCCCTCGACGACGGGCTTGCTGCCGACTTTTTGGCCTCGCACAAGAGGGTGCTGGTGTTTGAGGAACTGGAAGCCACTATAGAGCGTGAACTCCTGCGCGTAGCCGGTGGCTGTCAGATTGCGACGCGCGTCTACGGCAGGCTCACCGGCACTGTCGCCTCCGCCGGTGAGAACAACGTGGGGAGTGTTGCCGCGAGCCTCCGTTCATTCCTTGAAGAGCTGCCTGTTGGCGACACAGCTGTGAGCGACTTGGATACTGATGGCCCCACTCCCGCCGAGCCTCTTGTTGAAAGCCCGGCTGCAGGCGACCCTTCCTCCCCTGCTCTCCCGCGCTCCACCGAGCGTCCGCACACTCCTGCTCTGGATGTACTGCTCGTGCCGCGTCCGCCGGTTCTGTGTGCCGGCTGTCCCCATCGTGCCTCCTTCTATGCGGTAAAGAAGGCGCTCCGGGGCCGAAAAGCCACGTACTCGGGTGACATCGGCTGCTATACGCTGGGCAACGCCCTGCCGCTCGACATGGTGGACAGCTGCGTGTGCATGGGAGCGGGCTTTACCGTACCGCAGGGCCGGTACTGGGCGGAGCCGAATGGTATCCATCTGGGCTTTGTGGGTGATTCGACCTTCTTCGCCAGTGCGCTTACCGGCGTGGCCAACGCGGTGTACAACCAGGCCAAAGTCACGCTCATCGTTCTCGATAACGCGATTACCGCCATGACCGGCCAGCAGCCCCACCCCGGCACCGGCATCCGCATGAGCTACGACGCCGAGCCGCGTGACGCCGCCGGTGCCCTCTCCATCCCCGGGGTGCTGGAGGCGCTGGGTGTCGAAAGCGTTGCCGTTGTCAACCCGCTGGATCTGCCTCGGGCCATCAAGGCCGTTGTCGCCGCCGTCGAGAAGCCGCGGGTGAGTGCCGTGGTGTTCAAGGCACCCTGTATTACCGTGAGACGTCTGCGTCCGGCCCCGACCGTCCTGTCCGATGCCTGCACCGGCTGCCGTGTCTGTATAGAAAGCATCGGCTGCCCGGCCCTGACCATGGACGCGGAGGCTACTCAGGTGCACATCGATGAGGCACTCTGCTACGGCTGCTTGCTCTGCACGCAGGTCTGCCCCTTCTCCGCGCTGGTGAGTAGCGATGCCTGAGAGCCCGTTGAATATCATCGTGAGTGGCGTGGGCGGTCAGGGAACCGTCCTGGCGGGCAAGCTGTTGGCCCAGTGCGCGCTCGCCTCAGGCGCCTGTGTGCGCAGTGCCGAGACCATCGGCATGGCACAGCGCGGAGGCAGCGTGCTCGGTCATGTGAGGATTGCCTCCCCCGGCTGTCCGCCTCCCGCCTCGCCTCTCGTGCCAGCCGGCGAGGCGCAGCTCCTCATTGGCTTTGAGCCGGCTGAGGCGCTTCGGGCCTACGGGCTGTGTGCCCCCGGCGCCCTCGTGGTCTGCGCTACGGCACCCCTTCTGCCCCCGACCGCCTCTCTGCAACGGACGTCCTACGACGGCAGGGCACAACTCGCAGCGCTCGCTGAGGAGGAGGCCGCGGGCCGCATCGCCGCGCTGGTGTTGGTGGACAACGCCGCTGTCCTCGCCACACTCGGCTTTAACAGGGCACTGAACGTCGTCTTGCTCGGTACTGCCCTGGCAACCCTTGAGGCCAGCGGCCACGCCTGCCCCGCAATACGCTATGATGCCATGCGGGCCACGCTGGCAACAAGCCTGGCACCCCAGTACCTGGACCCTAACCTGCAAGCCCTCGAGATTGGATACACCCTACCATGCAGATGAACGATACCACGCTGGACACCATCAAGGCCCTGCTCGCCACCATCAAGGAGAGAAGCCCGTTCTACGCGCAGAAATACGCCGAGCTCGATCCGCGCGCTGTGCAGAGTCAGGCGGACTTTGAAACACTTCCCCTCACCACCAAGGACGACCTCCGCGACGCCTACCCGCTGGGACTGGCCGCTGTGCCTCCCGAGCAGATAACGCGTATCCATTCCTCCAGTGGCACGACGGGCACACCGGTTATCATCCCCTATACGGCCAGGGATGTGGAGGACTGGTCGCTCATGTTTGCCCGCTGCTATGAGATGGCCGGCATCACGAAGCACGACCGCATCCATATCACCCCGGGCTACGGACTGTGGACCGCGGGCATCGGGTTCCAACTGGGTGCGGAGCGTATGGGCGCCATGGCCATTCCCATGGGGCCCGGCAACACCGACAAGCAGTTGCAGATGATGATGGACCTGGGTTCCACGGTACTCGGCGCTACTTCGAGCTATGCGCTGCTCCTGGCCGAGGAGATAGCCCGGCGCGGTATCGCAAGCAAGATAAAGCTGCGCAAGGGAGTCATCGGGTCGGAGCGCTGGGGTGACCGGATGCGCAGGCGCATAGCCGATGAGCTGGGGGTGGAGCTGCATGACATCTATGGCCTCACCGAGATATACGGCCCCGGCATCGGCATCAACTGCGAGGCCGACGAGGCGATGCACGTGTGGGACGACTACCTCTATTTTGAGATTATCGATCCCGCGACCGGCGCGCTCGTTCCCGACGGGGAGAGCGGGGAGCTGGTCATCACGACGCTGGTCAAGGAGGGCGCGCCCCTCATACGGTATCGAACGCACGACCTGACCCGCTTTGTCGTGGAGCCCTGCCCCTGCGGCTCCCCCTATCCGCGTATCGAGCGGCTCGTTGGCCGCAGCGACGACATGGTCAAGGTCAAGGGCATCAATATCTTTCCCGCGCATATCGAGGAGGCACTTGCCGCCACGACCCACGCCTCCAGCGAGTATCAGGTCATGATAGACCACCTGGAAGGTAAGGACATCATGACGGTATTCTTTGAGACGGCGGCGACGGGAGCCGAGCGCAGTCAGGCGCAGAAGGAACTCAAGGGCATTATCCGGGCAAAGCTCAACCTCTCCGTGGTGCCCAGGGCCGTGGATCTCGGCGACCTGCCGCGCTCAGAGAAGAAGACGAAGCGGATATTCGATAATCGCTATTAATTCACTCCCCCGCCAGCCCTTTGTTTCAAGGACTGGATTGCCGGTAGCACTTACTTTGCCTTTGCGTTGAGTAGCAGCACCTGCCCAGTTCTCAGGCAAAGTAAGTGCTACCTCGCTCGCAATGACACAAAGGGGGGTGTGTCCGTAATGTGAGGGTATGGACTGTCACACTCGATTAGAAGTGCGTGATGACGGGGGTGTCCACCTCTACTATCGAGTACAGTTCCTGCGCAAGGCTCGGCGGCATGTTGATGCAACCGTGTGAGCCGCGATAGAGGTAGGCGTTGCCGCCGAAAGAGGACTGCCAGTAGGCATCATGAAAGCCGCATCCGGAGTAGGTGAAGGGCATCCAGTAGGTAACCGGCACCTCCCACTCATAGCCCCCGCCCGGCAGAGGGTCGCCACGCGTGACAACATTGAGCGACTTGGAGAAGATGAAATAGACGCCTTCGGGCGTAGCATAGCCGGTGTTGGGGTTGCCGGTGATGACGTCCGTCTCCAAAACACAGGTGCCATCGACGTAATACCACATATACTGGCGGGTGAGGTCTACCTCAAGATAGGTGGTTCCCCAGTCCTGGGCACCCAGCGAGGCGGCCCATCCGGACAGGAGGGGCTCGCGTTCTTCGCCACGGTGTTGCTCGAAGGCCTCCTTGATGGCCCAGAACTCCGCCTCCTGGTCAACCTGCCACCCATAGGTGCCGCCCATGACCGTCTTCTCCTCGCCAAAGCCATTGACGATGGTGCGCGTGCTGCCAAGCGTATCATAGCGGCTCGCAAAGTCGGCTATCCAGGCCCGCACGGCATCGTCACTCAGCGGAGCGCCGGCCCCGGCCGAGGTGTCAACCCAGTTGAGCGCTGTCTTGCCGTCGAGCACCTCACGACGGTCGCCAAGCGTGTAGATTATCTGGAAGGGCACGAACTGGTTGTAAGTGTCCCGATCGGCGATGAGCGTGGGGTCGTCAGCGGGCACCGCGGGAAGCGCATAGAGGCCCTCCGCGTCCAGGTCGATGGTGGTGAGTCCCGCGTCGATAGCCTCTGCAACGGCCGTCTCCGCCTTTGCGGTATCGAGGACCGTGCCCTCATCGCCGGGATCAATGGCGTAGGCATTACCTTCAAAGATAAGGGAGGCATCGACGGGCGTCCTCATCTGTTCCGTGTTCATGAAGGGCAGCGCATTGAGCTTGGTGTTGAGCTTCTGCGCGTCAAACTCCATGCTCACGTGCTGGATGGCCAGGCTATTCTCCGGAAGGAGCGCAAGCGGCCAGGCCCAGACCTGCTGGCTGGCGACCCTGCCGTCCATCTGTCCGTCCGCCCTGTAACGCAGGCCTATCTCCCCGGCGGTGACCGTGGCGTCCGGGGCTTCGCGCGCCTTTATACTGAGCGTATAGCCTTCTATTTCCGAGGCCAGGTAGGCGTCCACACCATCAGGGGATTGAAAGCTCACGTCCACGCCGTTTACCGTCGTGTTGAGCATGAAATGACTCATGAAAAAGACGGAGAAGCCGATGTAGGCCGCGAGGATGAGCCCGCCGATAATGCCGAGGAGGATCCCGAGCCAGCGAAGCGAGCGCTTCTGTTTGGGCATGACCGCATCCTTGGGCACGGGCGCTACCAGGGGCACGACCGTAGCCAGAGCGCTGGAATCGGCCGGAGAGAACAGAGGCTGCACCGGCATGACCGCGGTATCGAAGGACCCGCCCTCCATCTGCGCAAAGGGCGCCCTGTTCTCATTTGCATCACCCTGCTGTGGTACAACATCCGGCAGTTTCATCTTTTGGAACAACCCCACTCTCCTGCGTGGCATACTGTTTGCGTTTATTCTTCTTTGTGAGCCATGTCCAGCACACGCGCCTGCATCGCTCCGTGCTCGCCGCGAGCGAGCCGCCCATGCTGTGTTGCCGTACTACTCGTCACCTATTATACCCATACAACCGTTGAGTTCCGGCAAGATTTCCAAACTGTTATAGTGCTACAATCTCTACTGGTTACTAACACCTCTATGTCACTCTGAGCGAGCGGAGCGAGCGCGGCAATCCAGTCCTTGAAACAAGGGAGATGGTAATAATAAGGTTACCTGGAGACGACAGAGAAGGACTGGATTGCCGCGTCGCGCGATGCGCTCCTCGCAATGACAATGGGAGTGACTGGTAACCCCTACTGTTCGCTGGTGTCTGTCTTACCGAAAGGAAGCCCATGGGCTTTTCCACGCTTGTCCTGGCCGCAGGTGCCGGAACGCGCATGAAATCACACAAACCAAAGGTCGCCCACGAGATCCTCGGCAAGCCCCTGCTGCGCTGGGTGGTAGACGCGGCTCGGGAGGCCGGAACGGATGAGGTGTTCGTCGTTTTGGGAGAGGGACGTGAGACGGTCGCTCCTCTGGTGCCCGATGCCACCCTCGTATACCAGGGTGAACAGCTGGGTACGGGACATGCCGTTCTCATGGCCCAGTCTGCGCTCGAGGCGGCGGGAGTGGAGACCCTCGTGGTGGTCTCCGGCGATACTCCGCTCCTCCAGCCTCCGACGATAGCCTCACTCGTGGCAGCGCATCAGGCGGACGGGGCCGCTGTCTCCCTCCTCAGCATGCACGTGGCGGATCCCACGGGTTACGGGCGCGTGCTGCGCGATGCGGCGGGTGCCGTGTGCCGCATCGTCGAGCAGAAGGATGCCACGGGCGCTGAACTCACGGTGGACGAGGTCAATTCCGGCCTGTACTGCTTCCGCACGGCCAGGCTCTTTGCCCTCCTTGCCGGACTGCGGAACGACAACCACCAACACGAGTACTATCTCACCGACGTGGTGGCCCTGGCGCTCGCGGCGGGCGAGGGCGTTATGGCAAGGCTTGCTGCGGACACGGCTGAGCTTGCCGGCATCAACAACCGCGTACAGCTCGCCGAGGCTACCGCCACGGCACAGCGCCGTATCAACACGCAACACATGCTTAATGGTGTCACGATACTCGACCCGGCAACCGCCTGGATAGGCCCGGATGTCGTCCTCGCCTCAGACGTGGAGATACTCCCCCTCACGAGCCTCACCGGCAAGACGTCAATAGGCTGGGGCAGCGTCATCGGGCCGATGAGCCGCGTCAACAATTCGCGTATCGCAGAGAGCTGTGTGGTGGACGACAGCGTGCTTGTGGACGTGATTCTGGAGGACCGGGTAAGCGTGGGGCCGCGCGCCTATCTCCGCCCGGGCACCGTCATGCGCGAAGGCTCGCACGCGGGCACCCATGTGGAAATCAAGAAGAGCGAGATAGGCCCGCACTCAAAGGTGCCCCACCTCTCCTACATCGGTGACGCAGTGCTCGGCAGCGAGGTCAATATCGGCGCCGGCTCGATAACCTGCAATTTTGATGGTCGCGAGAAGCATGCCACGATAATCGGCAGCCGCAGCTTTGTGGGCAGTGATACCATGTTTGTCGCGCCGGTAACGATGGGAGAGGACGCCGCCACCGGTGCCGGCAGTGTCATAACCGATGCCATTCCGGATGGGACACTCGCCATAGCGCGTGCAGAGCAGAAGAACGGTAGAAGCTGGACAAGAAAGGGTAAGGAGTGACATGACCGAAGTAACCAAGAACCTCATGCTCTTCAGTGGCAGGAGCAACCCGCAGCTTTCGGAGAGCATCGCCCAGATACTCAGGACAGAGCTCTCCGGCGTCAAGATAAAAACCTTTGCCAATGGCGAGATCTATGCCCGCTATAAGCAGAGTGTGCGCGGGAGCGACCTCTTTATCGTGCAGTCGGTGTCCAGCTGCGAGAGCGGGAGCGTCAACGACACACTCATGGAGCTCCTCGTCATGTGCGACGCCGCCAAGCGCGCCAGCGCCCATTCCATTACCGCGGTCATCACCTACTTCGGCTATTCGCGCCAGGACAAGAAGAGTGCCGCCCGCGAGCCTATCACCGCCAAGCTCGTGGCCGACATGCTCAGCGTCGCGGGCGTTGACCGGGTCATTACCATAGACCTCCATCAGGGGCAGATCCAGGGCTTCTTCGATCTGCCGGTCAACCATCTCACCGCCCTGCCTATCTTTGCCAACTACTTTGGTAATCTCAATCTTGAGAATGTCTGCGTTATCTCGCCCGATGTGGGCCGCGCCAAGGCCGCCAAGAAGCTGGCCGACATCATGGGCTGCGACCTGGCCATCCTGCACAAGACGCGCCCAGCCCATAACGTGGCGGAGGTCAGCAATGTCATCGGTGAGGTGGCGGGCAAGACCTGCATCCTCAACGACGACATGATAGACACGGCCGGATCCATCGTCGCGGGCGTGCAGGCGCTCAAGCTCAAGGGTGCCGAGAGCGTGTATGTCTGTGCGACGCACGGGCTGTTCTCCGGCCAGGCCTACGAGCGGCTTCAGAGTATCGACATCCGGGAGGTGGTGGTGTGTGATACCGTGCCGGTGCCCGCAAGCCTCCAGACCGGCAAGATAAAGATAGTGAGCGTTGCGCCGCTCCTGGCCCAGGCCATCTTCAATGTTTTCAACGAGGCCTCGGTAAGCGAGCTCTTCGACCCGGACTTTGCCCTGTAGCCTTGGCCTTCCTGGACAACATCAAGGCCCGTCTGGCCGGTGATGCGGCCGGTGGGAGTGGTACCAGCCAGACCCGCATCGTCGTTGGCCTGGGTAATCCCGGCGAGCGCTACGCTGCGACTCGCCATAATGCCGGTTTTCTTGCTGTGGATGCCGTGACCGCGGAACTTGACGTGAGCAACTGGCGCGCCCGTTTTGACAGCCTGGTAGCGGAGAAGCGGGTGGATTTTTCCGGCGGTGAGGAGGGGCACAGCGAGCGCACGCTGCTGGTGCTTGCCAAGCCCCAGACCATGATGAACAGTTCGGGCCGCGCGGTCAAAGGACTCCTCAAGCACTACAAACTGGACCCCGAGTCGCTCATCGTCGTGCAGGATGACCTCGACCTGCCCCCGGGCGCGCTCCGCATAAAGGAGGGTGGCGGACACGGCGGGCATAACGGCATCCGCGACATCATCGCCGAGGTGGGCGCAGGCTTTATCCGCGTTAAAATCGGTGTGGGGAGGGCACCCGGCCGCATGGACAGCTTTGACTACGTGCTGCAACAGCTGAAGGGCACGGGCCTGGAGGAGTTGCGTGTTGATGCCGCCCGCGCCGCAGACGCCACGCTCTTCCTGCTGAAACACGGCCTCACCGAGACCCAGAACCGGTTCAACTAGCGCGGTGGAAGCTTTGTGGTGCCCGGGCTGGCCGGTATTCAGGCCGCCGCGGTACCCGCAAGCGAGCCTCCCGCCTTTGTGCTCTGCTGCTTCTCCTGGAGACGGGCAAGCCTCCTCCACTCCACGAGCATCATGATACCCGCGGTAAAGATGGAGAGTATGTCGGCTATCGGGTAGGCATAATAGAGCGACTCCAGCGGCGTAATGGCAAGGGCAAGCTGCTGCACTATCGTTGGCAGGAAGTAGAGCAGTGGCACGAGGTACAAAAGCTGGCGCGTCAGGGATATGAACATCGACTTGAGCGGCTGCCCGGTTGCCTGGAAGTACCCGGCGGACAGTACCTGCAGGCCCGCAAAGGGCATGACCAGCATCATCACCTGAATGGCCTTGATGGTAAAGTCGTGCAGGGCCTCGTGCACGCCGAAGAGCTCGACAATCTGCGTGGGAAAGATGTGCACCAGAAGCCAGAAGAACACGCCAAAGGAGAGCACCCAGACCAGGGAGAAGAGGAAGGTCTTCTTGACCCGCGCGTACAGCTTGGCACCATAGTTGTAGCCGAGGAGGGGTTGCACGGCGATGGAGACGCCCAGTATGGGGAAGAACACGAACATCGATATCCTGATCATGACCCCGATGGCCGCGAGGGCGCCTTCCGAGCCAATGGGATCCATGGCCCCGTAGTACACCAGTTGGTTGTTGAGCAGAAAGTTGATGACAACGACTGCCACCTGCAGGAAGAACGACGCCGAACCCAACACACAGATATTGGCCATGAGGCGGGGGTTGGGTTTCATGGCGTGCAGCTGGAGCTTGAACGGGGCGCTCTTTGACCAGATGAAGTAGTACAGCACGCCGCAGCAGGTAACCAGCATACCGGCGATAGTTGCCAGGGCGGAGCCAACGACGCCAAAGCCCATGACCATGACGAGGATATAGTTGAGCAGGATGCTCACGGCCATTCCCGTAAGCATCACATACAGGGCGCCCCGTGGGTTGCCGGCGGTACGCATGAAGTTGTTGAATCCCATACCGAGGAACTGGAACACGAAGCCGGCAGCTATGATGGCCACAAAGCTCCGCGCCGAATCATGGATGGCCTCCGTGCTGCCAGAAAGCACCAGCAGCGGATCCATGAAGAGAAAAACCGCCAGGGTGCAGATAAGGGCAAGGGTGAGGGCGAGGATGAAGGTGTTGCCCATGACGCGCACGGCCGTCTCGCGCTTTCCCTCGCCAAGCTTGATGGCCATGAGCGCATTGCCGCCCGCGCCCACCAGCACCGCCACCGCCATGGACATGGTCATGATGGGCGAGGCTATGGTAACGGTGGCCAGGCCTGTCTCGCCCAGACTCTGCCCGAGGAAGATTGAGTCGATGACGTTGTACGAGCCATTGACCACCATGCTGATGATGGAGGGGATGGCAAACTCAAGGATCAGCTTCCCCAGAGGGGCGGTGCCCATTCGGTCGACCGTGTCGCTCTCCGTGGTGTTCCTGGGCGATTTTTTGGGCGCGTACTGCATGCCGCGCTTGGAAACCGGCTCATCGGGAGTGTAGTCGTCATCCTCCCGAGCATCCAGTTCCAGCTCGAGGTCAAGCTCTAAGATGGCACCTGTCTGTAGCAGTACCGGCTCAGCTTGGATAGTGTTTTCGTTGCTCGCACGTGAGTCGTCGGACACCGGCTCATCGCGTCTCGGATTTGACATACGGTATACCCTTTACGATTTGAGTGAATATTGAGTGTAGCCGATTCAGGCGCGCTGCCTGCGCAATGTCACCTCACCGGTACTTATGTGCAGCAAGCTGTCGCTCTCGTCTGCCAGGAGGAGGCAGCCATCGTCGTCCACGCCGCATATGATACCTTCCGCCAGTACCTCTCCCCTGCTGTTGCTCACGGTAGCCTCTGTGTCCAGCAGGGCGAGATTGGCATTGAAGTCCTGTCTGAACTGGGCAAAGCGGTAGCCCGCCGAACGCCAGATTCGATACTGGGCGATAATGCCGGCGAGTACGCTTTGGGCCAGGCGCTGAGGTTCCGGTGCCGGGGAGGTCAACTGCGAGAGATAGGCCAGCGCGCTTTGCGGAGCGGGGGTAGCCGGGCCCAGGGGAGCGCGGGCAGCTGGAATCGGCGCTGCTGGGTCGTGAGAGGCTGCTGATGCGTGGGAGGCTGCCGGGTCTTGGGAGGCTCCAGACCTGTGAGAACGTGCGGTGTCGTCGGCGAGGCCTGTGGGAGGGGTGATATTGACGCCCAGGCCTACGATCGCGACTTTCCTCGCTGGTGTCAGCTGCACGGCTTCAACGAGGATGCCTGCGAGCTTGCCCCTGGCACATACGATGTCGTTGGGCCACTTGAGCTGAATCAGCTGCGGACCGTCGAGGGCTCCCGGTGCAGCTGCCTGTTCTTGCACAATGAACTCTGCCAGCACCGCGCGCAGCGCCAGACCGACTATGAGGCTGAGTGCGGGTTCGCCGCGCGACGCTTCCGTTATATCGAGCGCCACGGAGACATACAGGCCCCCGGGTGGCGAAACCCAACGGCGTCCCAGGCGACCGCGGCCCCGGGTCTGCCGAAGCGCCATCACGGCGCATGCAGGGCAGCACAGGTACGCGGCCCCGGGGTTTGCTGAGTGCTCTCCCGTCTGGCCCTCCCCTGCGGACTGGCCTTTTGGCGCGGATCCGACCGCCGTCTGAGCCCGGCTCCTCTCCACAAGCATGCGACGCAGGGCATCGCTCGTCGAATCGACCTCATCATAGATGACGAGGTCGAAGTCGGCGGGATATGTCTGAGAGCTCAGCTGGTTCAAACCGCAACCCGCGCCTATCCCTGAGCATCCAGATAGACCTTGAGGCGGGCCAGCAGCTCGTTGGTCTCATCGATGAGGCCTTGGTTGTTCTGCCTGATAAAGTCCAGGTTGCCACTCTTGCCAGCAAACTCCAGCTCCTGGGCCAGCTCGCCGATGTAATTGGCCTGCACGCCGTAGCTTGCGCCCTTGAGGCCGTGAACGGTGGTGATATAGCCTTCGAGGTCGTCGTTTTGCTGTTGCGCCAGGCTGTCGAGAATCCCCGGGACGCTTTTGAGATAGCTGCCCAGGATCCGATGGTAGATCCGCTCCATTTGGTACTGGGCCAGACCGGCCTCGTAGTCGATGCCTTCTATTGGTGTGTTGGTCACGCGTATCACCCTGCCTTGCCTGTTGTCTGTTGCTGACGGTGCCGTAGACGCTCTCCGGTCGGTGCATCCCCCAGTATAAACCTTCCCGGCCCTCCGTCCAGGGGTCACACACCTCTCTGTCACTCTGAGCGAGGTAGCACTTACTTTGCCTGAGAACCGGGCAGGTGCTGCTACTCAACGCAAAGGTAAAGTAAGTGCTACCGGCAATCCAGTCCTTGAAACAAGGGAGATGGCAAAAATAAGATTACCTGGAGACGACAGAGAAGGACTGGATTGCCACGTCGCGCGATGCGCTCCTCGCAATGACAAGGGGAGTGACTAATAACGTCCAGGGTACGTTCCCTGACCCGTTCCCTGATAACCGCTGGACGCATCGGCCGGTTTAGCATAGAATCTATGCTTACCCATGTGCTGGGGCATCGTCTAATGGTAGGACAGCGGTTTTTGGTGCCGCTAGTAGGGGTTCGACTCCCTTTGCCCCAGCCAGACCGGCTTTTCTTCCCCTTGGGAAGACACCGATGGGCCCTGTGCGCGAGATGGCGTGCATCAGGTACAGCGGCGCCTTTCCGGGGATGTGTAGTTTGTATTGGAGCTCTGGTGAAGTCAATTTTCTTTGACATGGATGGTGTACTGGTGGACTATGCCGGAGGCAGGGCGTATGCCAGCCAGTACGAACTGAAGATAGTATCGGGCGACTTGGCCAGAATCCCCGGCATCTTTGCCCGGTTGGACCCGCTGCCTGGCGCCCTGGACGCTGTTGCCCAGCTGTCCAGGAGCTACGAATGCCACGTTCTGTCCACTGCTCCCTGGGAGAACAGCTCTGCGTGGACCGACAAGGTCAATTGGATTTTTAAATATTTTGGTTCCAGCAAAGACAGCGCCTTTTTCCAGCGCATAAACATTACCCACGATAAGGGGATGTTTACCGGGGACTATCTCATAGACGACAGGGCCAAGCACGGAGTCGTGCGCTTCAGTGGAGAGTGGATTGAGTTTGGGAGCAGCGAGTTTCCCAACTGGCAGGCGGTCCTGGATTACCTGCTTTAGGAGCGGACAGATGCCAGCAGCGTTGGGTGCAACGCGGCACCAGGCTGCCTAACCTGCCTTATTGACACAGCTGGAAGCGCGGGTATCCTGAAGCGCCTTGGAGCCGGGACCGGGAGCAAAGCGATATCCGCAGTTGGTGCAACTCTCAGAGCCCTTTGGATTCTCTGTTCCGCAGGCGATACAAAGCAGCTTGGTGCCAAATCGCGCTTCTCCGCGACATCGACCACAGCCTACGCAGACATAACCGCACACACCGCACTCCTGTCTCTGTTCCTGATAAGGTCCCTATCATAGCATCCTCTCCACAAAAAAGCACGCGGGAATGGGCTATACTATCCAACGTTGCTTTCGACAGCAGCTCCGATAGCAGTGGTGTGGGCGATTGGCGCAGCGGTAGCGCAGGTGCTTTACACGCACAAGGTCAGCGGTTCAAATCCGTTATCGCCCACCACGTCGCAGCCCACTTCGCTAAGCTCCGTTTCAGCCAAGAACGCTGAAACTGCGCGCGCTCCGTGGCTGCTCCTTCTCCCCACAACGCTCACTCGCTTACGCTCGCTCAAGCGTTG
>JAISEO010000038.1 GCA_031264075.1 Coriobacteriales bacterium
ACTCTAACGGAGCACTCTCCCTCAACAACCTCGTCTGTGCCACGGGAGACAACTACCCGGATGCCCTTGCAGGAGGTGCCTTCGCCGGACACACCGGTACCGTACTCCTGCTTGTACACGGTACACAGACAGGAGGGCTCGCAGGCCTTGACCTCATCTCTGAGCATAAGGATGAGATAGGTAAGGGGCATGTGCTCGGTGGTGCTGCCGCTGTGCCGGATGCGCTGCTTGACCTGCTCCAGAAAGGCTCGAGGGACTGAGAACAGGAGAGTTGCGCGCAGAGAGGAAGGTGGGATAAGACTCCCCGGCACAGGACACGCCCTGTGCCGGGGAGTTCAAAAACTCTGCTTGACAGCTGTTACCGAGTTGCGATACCCTTGACGTACTGGTTGGGCAAAGGCGCTCGCGGGATATTTCCGTGGGCGCTTTTTCTATGAAAGGAGCAGGTGTATGATGGACGTTCCCCGTATCTATGGCTCTATGGTCTTTAACAATATGACCATGGAACAGCGTCTTCCCGACGTGACCTACAAGGAGTTGAAGCGGTGCATTGAGTACAATATGAGCCTCAGCCGCGAGGTGGCAAACAGCATCGCCACCTGTATGAAGGACTGGGCGGTGGAGAAGGGCGCCACCCACTTTACCCACTGGTTCCAGCCCATGACGGGCATCACCGCCGAGAAGCACGACAGTTTCATCACCCCGCTGGGCAACGGCACCACGCTCATGGAGTTCTCGGGCAAGGAGCTCATCAAGGGTGAGCCTGATGCCTCTTCCTTTCCGTCCGGCGGCCTGCGCGCCACCTTTGAGGCACGCGGCTACACCGCCTGGGACCCTACCTCCTACGCCTTTATCAAGGAGAACGTTCTCTATATCCCCAGCGTATTCTACAGCTACAGTGGCGAGGTGCTGGACACCAAGACCCCGCTCATGCGCAGCATGGAGGTCATGAGCAACGCGTGCCTGAGAATACTCAAGCTGTTTGGTACCGTGGAGGCAAACAAAGTCATCACGACCGTGGGGCCGGAGCAGGAATACTTCCTCATAGACCGCGAGATGTGGAAGAAGCGTAAGGATCTCCGCTATACCGGGCGCACGCTCTTTGGGGCAAAGCCGCCCAAGGGTCAGGAGATGGAGACGCACTACTTTGGCTCTATCCGCGAGCGGGTCAAGGAGTACATGGCCGACCTGGACGCGGAGCTGTGGAAGCTGGGTATCCCCGTCAAGACCGAGCACAACGAGGTGGCGCCGGGTCAGCACGAACTGGCTCCGCTCTATGACAACACCAACATCGCCACCGAGCAGAATCAGCTCACCATGGAGCTCATGCAAAAGACAGCGGAGCGCCACGGCCTCATGTGCCTGCTGCACGAGAAGCCCTTTGAAGGGGTCAACGGCAGCGGCAAGCACAACAACTGGTCCATCGCCACCGACACCGGCCATAATCTGCTGGATCCCGGTAAGTCGCCCGCGGAAAACGCCCAGTTTCTGCTCTTTCTCTGCGCTGTCATCAAGGCGGTGGACGACCACCAGGACCTCCTGCGCAGGAGCGTGGCCAGCGCGGGCAACGATCACCGGCTCGGTGCCAACGAGGCACCTCCCGCCATCATCTCCATCTTCCTCGGCGACGAACTCACCGCCATACTCAAGGCCATCGAGGAGGGGGAGGAATACATCGGCGCCGGCGAGAGCAGCATCGAGTTGGGCGTCAAGGTCCTCGCGAGCTTTAACCGCGATACCACCGACCGCAACCGCACCTCGCCCTTTGCCTTTACGGGCAATAAGTTCGAGTTCCGTATGCTCGGAAGCGCCCAGTCCATAGCCGGGCCCAACATCGTGCTCAACACCATCGTGGCCGATGTGCTGGAGCAGTTTGCCGACGAACTGGAAGGCGCAAGACAGCAGGGCGGCGACTTTGACGAGGCACTCCGCGCCCTGGTCATGCGCGTTATCAGGGACAACAGACGCATCCTCTTCAACGGCAACAACTACGATGAGGCCTGGGTAGCGGAGGCTGCCAGTCGCGGGCTCCTCAACCTGGCTACGGCCGCTGACGCGCTGCCGTATTTTGTCAAGGATAAGAACATAGAGCTCTTCACCCGGCACGGGATATTCACCGAGCACGAGATGCGCAGCCGCTCGGACATCCGGCTCGAGACCTACGCCAAGACCATCAATATAGAGGCGGAGACGATGCTGGAGATGATACGCAAGGACATCGTGCCCGCCGCCTACACCTACCTCAAACGTCTGAGTGAGACCGGGCTTTCGCTCAGGGCCTTTGACTCCACGCTGCCCTGCGATGGTTTACAGGACATCGTGTCACAGCTCTGCAGCCAGGTCGAAGCACTGGAGAGGCGTGCCGTTACACTCAACGACGAACTCCAGGATGTCCTCACCATAAGCGACCCCACGGCTTGCGCCCTGGCCTGCAAGGACAGGGTGCTCCCGGCCATGGAGGCGGCCCGTGAGATGGCAGACGAGCTGGAGTACGGCATAGGCGAGAAGTACTGGCCGTATCCGACCTACGGCGACCTGCTCTACGGCGTGTAGACGCGTGAGGCGGGGCCGAACCTGTCAAAGGGAAGACGAAACGAGCCAGGTGGGGAGGGGAGGGCTGCTGCCCCGGGAATCACTGTGGGGCAGCGGCCGCCTTCTGTCGGTTACAGGAGGTAGCGGTCGAGCGCGGTTATCAACTCGTTGAAGTCCAGGGGCTTGCCCAGGTGTTCGTTCATGCCCACGGCCAGCGCGCGCTCGACGTCGTCCTTGAACACGTTGGCCGTGAGGGCGATGATGGGGATGGAGCCGGCCCTGGCCGTGCCGAGGGCGCGGATATTCCTGGTTGCATCGTAGCCGTCCATCTCGGGCATCTGCACGTCCATGAGAATGATGTCGTAGTCGCCCGCGGCTGAGCCGGAAAAACTCTTCAGCGCCTCGCAACCGTTCTCGACACAATCGACCTCTATCAAGGTTGGGTCCAGCAGCGCCATGACTATCTCGCGGTTGATCTCGACATCCTCGGCAAGCAACAGACGGCGACCCTCGTAGCGGCCAGCGATGGCCTCGGCTGAGAAATCCTCCGGTCTGCTTTCTGCCCGAGATGGGACGCTGCCGTCTGTGCCGGTGTCGCGTGCGCGGGGGCGGCGAGCTGCGCTGCTGGAAACAGCCGCATGCTCACTCGAATCCTCGCTCAGGCTCCCACGCGGGCTGCCGCTCTCGCAGCCAGGCTGCGTATTCTGGTCTTCCCGGGCGATGGCCAGCCGTACCGTAAAACTGAATACAGAGCCTTCGCCGGGCACGGACTCAATCCAGATACTGCCATCCATCATCTCGACGAGACGCTTGGATATGGCCAGGCCCAGTCCGGTGCCGCCGTACTTGCGCGTCGTGGAACTCTCGGCCTGTTGGAAGCTGTCGAAGAGTTTCTCCTGCTGCTCGTCCGTAATACCGATGCCCGTGTCGGCGATGTCTACCTGGATGGCGCAGAGTTCCGTTGTGCCCTGAGGCTCACCCTCGCTTGCTGCTGTGGTGGTGGCCGCGCCGGCAATCGCAGTTCTGTCTGCACGGTCCGCGTCGTCCAGCATGCTGACCGTGGCCACAATAGCACCTCCCTCCGGCGTAAACTTGACCGCGTTGGAGAGCAGGTTGGCGATGATCTGCGCAATGCGCTGTTCATCACCCATGACCAGGGGCGGCAGTGCCGGGTCCACGACACTCGTCAACACCTGGTCCTTTTCCTCCGTCTTGAATCTGATGATGCCCATGACCCGGTGCAGCATCTCGGTAAAGCTGAAGGGTTGCACAAAGAGTTCCAGCTTGTTGGCCTCAATCTTGGACATGTCGAGTATGTCGTTGACCACGCCCAACAGATGCTCTGAGGCCTCGTCAATCTTGGTGAGGCAGTAGTCCTTGCGCGCCAGATCATCGGCGGAGATACCGAGAGAGGTCATGCCGATGATGGCGTTGAGGGGCGTGCGGATCTCATGGCTCATGTTGGAGAGGAAGTCTCCCTTGGCACGGCTCGCCTGCTCGGCGGTGTAGCGTGCCTCGATTATCGGTGTCATGTCGCTGATGTCGATGAAGGTGCCCGCGGCGTCGCCGTGCATGCGGTCGGCCACCACGCGGTAGTGGTGCTGCACGCCATCAAGGACGAGCGAGCGGGTGCCCTCGAAGAAGCCGTCGCTCGCCAGTATCTCGCCAAACAGAACCCTGAACCTGGGGTTGGCAAAGACGGTGTCGATGCGCTGCCCCTTCAGGCTGCCCTTCTCGGGGTCTGCCAGCTCGGCCAGAGCCTTGCTGACATAGGTTATCAGGCCGTCCTCGTCCACGAGCACCGTGCCGTTGGGCATGGTGTCAAACATCGTCTCAAAGGCGGCCTGGTCGCGGCTGGCGCTGTCGTTCTTGTCCGACACGAAACGGGTGAAGAAGTAGACGACCAGCGAGAGACAGAGCAGCAGGACCCAGTAGACGATCATCTCCATAAAGGGGATGTCCTCCGGAGGTCGGTCGGGACTGCTGAGCGGCAGGTCAAACGCGATGAGCACAAGGCTCGCGACGTTCATGGTGATGACCAGGATAAGCATCGCCCGCTTGTTGAGGTACAGCGCACTGACCACCAACATGACGGCGCACAGCATGAAATAGTAGGTAAAGCTGCCCATGAAGAAGGAGCCGACGACGCAGATCGTATACATCACCAGCGGCATATAGAAGCCCGGGTTGCCGAGCGCCTTGATGCGCGAGACCGCAAAGATGATGGCGGTGAGCACGATGACCGCCACGGTCGCGAACAGGGCCTGGCGATACGAACCGAGGGAGATGGCGGCAATGACCCGCGTTATGCAAAAGACGACGAGGATGCCAATCATCAGCCAATTGGCCAACGAGTGAAACCGCGAGTTATACTCCTTATGGTCATAACGCTTGCTTTTGGGCATCGACTCTCCCGGATCTGGTTTCTGGACACCGCTTCTCATTGTAGCTCAGTTTGCGTGCTCAGAGCTGCGAAGCGTGCCTCTCGAAGAAGTCGAAGCGTGGCGGTAGCTCCTGCAGGGGATGGCCACCGTCTGCGACGTCGGCAGGGGAGAAGAAGGCTTCGTTGCCCTCGGGCATACGCTCCCAGGAGAAGAACTCCTCGGCGCTCACATCGAAGTTCATCTGTGCGAAGATGCGTTCCGTACCTGCGGGGACGATGGGATGCATGAGCACGGTGGCTATGCGCAGGAGGTAGAAGGCGGAGGCGAGGACCTCTCTTCTGGCGTCGAGCCTGTCGCCGGCTGCTCTGATGCCCTCCGACCAATACTTGTTGGCGCGGCGTATGAACTCCGAGGCCAGGTCAAAGGCCGTGTGCAGCTCGGTCGTGTACATGGCACGTTCGTAGTCCAGCATGGTCTGCGTGGCGTCCTGGACGAGCGGGGCAGCTATGCCGCTTACGAGGGGCAGCCTGCCGTCAAAGCTCCGTTGGGCCTCGTAGAAGCAGGAGCGGGCGAGGCGGTTGAAGATATTGGTGAGGAGCGCGCTCTCCTTGAGAACCGGGTCGGGAGCCGTGGGCGAGGCGTTAGGGTCGAGCGCCTTGGGATTGAAGCTCACCGTCTTGCGGTTAAGGCCCAGCGCGATGAAGTGAGCGCGCAGCTGCTCAACCGTGTAGTACTCCAACAGGTCGGTGGCCATGGGCGGCTTAAGCTCGCCTGAGGAACTGGCCTTCCTGTCGCCGAACAGCAGGTGGAAGTTTGCCACGAGCCTTGACTGTTGCAGCTGCCCTTCCTCAGGCAGGGCTATCGGAGACTCCTCCGGGCCTCTGGCAAGTGCCGACCACAGAGCGGTCTGGGCCACGCCGTAGAAGTAGATGTTGTCCTGGCCGATGAACTGGTAGACCGTAGCGTCGCTGCTGCACCAGAAGTCCTGCCAGCTGCCCTGTATCCGTCCTTTGGACGCGGGGTTGAGAGTCTCGACGCCGCCTCCGGCGCTCTCAAGCCAGGCGCGAGAGAAGCTGATGGGTGCCCAGAGCGACTCCGGCCAGCACCACACCGTCAGATCCTCCACCCCTTCAAGCACCGGTGCCGGAACACCCCAGGCCACGTTTCCGGTGATGCGGAAGGGCACGAGGGCCTTGCCGGTGCGCAGCCGCACCCCGTGCGCGTCGAGAATCGTGCGGGCGGTGTCGCGACTGGCAAGACAGCTGAACTCCAGCTCGAAGGATGCTTTGCCCTTTGGGACGGGGCGATAGCTGTGCTCGGGCAGCTGTGCTGCCAGCCCGAGGTAGGTGTCGAGGAACTCCTGCTTGACATGGATGACAGGGGCTCCGAGAAACTCATTGATGGTATCGGGCACTATTCGGCGGGTAAGCTCGTCTTCTCTGAGCCAGGCCACATACTCCTTGAGCAGGTCCGTGAGCCGGGGAAGGGCAAAGTACCAGTTATACGCCTCGCGCAACTCGGGTGTCGTACCCGAGATGGTACTTTTGGGACTCAGGAGGTCCTGGGGCCGGTACTGATGACCCAGATCGCACTCGTCGGCATAGGCGTGCTGGCTCTTGCAGCCCTGCACCGGGCAGTGCCCGATAACCTGCCGCCCGTTGAGCAGGACCTGCGCCTCCGTATCATAGAACTGGGTGGAGGCATCCAGCGAGAGCCAGTTTTTCTCATACAGCTTCTCTATGACTTCGCGGGTCAGCTGTTCGTGCACGTCCTTGCTCGAGCCCAGGCCGGATCCCTCGTAGATGTCGAGCGAGATGTCGTAGGCGGCAAGCGCGGCACTTTGACTCTGATGATTGCGCTCGACGTACTCGAGGACGGTGCCGCTAAAGGCCCCATCCTCCATGAGCCTGCGGTATCCCTCGTCAATAGGGGAGCCGTAGCAGTCGGTACCGCTGACGAAGAGCACATGCTCCGGCCCGATACGGTCGCGCAGGAAGCGTGCGTAACAGTCCGCGGGGATGAACACCCCGCCGACATGGCCAAAGTGAAGCCCCTTGTTGGCATAGGGCATGCCCACGGTAACCACCGCGCGTTTGGGAAACTCAGACAGCATGAAACCTCCTCCTTACACTGACACTGATTATCGCATAAGGCCCGCTTGCGGATGTGTTACAATTTTTTGCTGCGATATCCATGGGTGTCCGTTGGTACCTGGTACTCATGGTTACCCTGAGTTCAGCCCGGGTGGCGGAATGGCAGACGCGGAGGTCTCAAAAACCTTTGTCGAAAGACGTGTGGGTTCAAATCCCACCCCGGGCACCAGAAATTGTTCCTGAATGTGTTTCGGTGGGATTTGAACCCGCGAGGGGCGAGGGCGTCAAAAAACGTGCCAGTGGCACGTTTTAGCCTGAGCTCGCGAGTGAGCGGAGCGAACGAGCAGGGTGCGGATTGCGAAGCAAGACGTGCGAATCCCACCCCGGGTACCACGTCGCAGCCCACTTCGCTAAGCTCCGTTTCAGCCAAGAACGCTGAAACTGCGCGCGCTCCGTGGCTGCTCCTTCTCCCCACAACGCTCACTCGCTTACGCTCGCTCAAGCGTTG
>JAISEO010000025.1 GCA_031264075.1 Coriobacteriales bacterium
CCCCCCCCCCCCCCCATTCCGGTCTCTTCCGCAAGCACGACGGGTTGCTGGGGAGCGGCAAAGGCTGCGGCAGAGGGCAGGGCCAAGCCCAGGGCCAGCGCGGTTGCGCAGGCCAGGCGGAGTGCCTTAATCATGGCTTTCCTAGCTGTTATCATCCTTGCCACCGCTCCTCACCTGAGTCCGATTCATACCGTAGGGATAGGACTCCCCGCAAGAATACTCCCTCAGAGCTGATTATTCTCGCATGGACAGACTATAGTGGAGGTGAGGGTGGGTGTCAATGACTATTTTTGAGCTGCAGGGCCGGGCGGTGGCACGGTGGCAGATGGTGTTTCGTCCTATTCTCCGTAGCCAAAGCGCTTTATCTGGTGGGCGTCCCGGCGCCAATTGCGGCGCGTCTTGACACGCAGATCGAGATAGAGGCCCGCCCCCAGGAGCGTTTCCAGGTCTGCCCGGGCCGCGCTGCCGATTGCTTTTATTCTGGTGCCACCCTTGCCAACCAACATGCCCTTCTGGCTCTCGCGTTCAACGTAGATAATCGCCTCGATACGGTAGAAGTTGCGCCTGGGGTCATAGCTGAGGTCCTCAACCGCCACGCCCACCGCGTGGGGCAGTTCATCGTAGGTCGAGGTGAGAACTTTCTCACGTATGAACTCGGCCACCAGGACCTCGAGCGGCTGGTCAGATTTGGCATCGGATGGAAACCAGGCTGGGCCCTCTGGGAGCAGGGCTACGCAGCTGGCCACGAAGTCCTCGACGCCCCTGCCCTCCAGCGCGCTCGTAACGACGACGTCCACAAAGCGGTGTGCCGCCTCGGCGGCCTGTATCTGGCATTGACTCTGCTCGGGCGAAGCAAGCGCGGCCTTGGTGATGACGAGGAGGGTGGGGGCCTGTGCGCGTTTCACCTGCTCCAGGACCCAGGCGTCCCCCCTGCCAAAGCGCTGCGTGGCGTCGAGCAGAAAAGCAACCAGATCCACATCCTCCAGGGCCTTGAGCGCAGAGCGATTGAGTTCCTCTCCCAGGGCGTCGAGCGGCTTGTGCAGCCCGGGGGTATCGACGAGGATGAGTTGCGACTCGCGTGTGGTGAGAATGGCGCGGAAGCGATGGCGGGTGGTCTGCGGCGTATTCGAGGTAATGGCCAGCTTCTGGCCCAGCACGGCGTTGACGAGCGTGGACTTGCCCGCGTTAGGGCGTCCCGTGAGCGCGATGAAGCCGCTCTTGAAGTCTGCCGGCAGGGGCGCGGACTCCGGCGAGGCTGTTGGCAGGGCTTTATCCGCGACTTCTGGCACTGAGCCGGATTCGGGCGCTGTCATCAGGCAACCCCGAGCCGCAGGGCGGCTGCTACAAAGATGATAAGCCCGGAAGCTGCCGCACCCACCGCCACAACGAGCACGGCACCGGCCATGGCGTCCTTGGCCTGCTTTGCCAGGGGATGCTCAGCGGGGCTTGCCAGATTGGTGAGGCTCTCCAGTGCAGAATTGGCAAGCTCCAGCGCCAGCACCAGCACTATCAGAATGATGATTGCGGCCCACTCCAGAGGCTCCAATTGGAGAAGACTCGAGGCCACGAGGGCAAGCACCGCAATAACCAGCTCGATTTTGATGTTCCGCTCATGGCTGACGGTGTGCGCGATGCCGGAGAGGGCGTGTTTGAAGGCTGCGGCGAGGCTCTCCCTGTTCTGGCGGGCGGTCATGGCACCTTCCGCTCCCTCCAGGTCTGGAGCAGCTCGGTCTCCCGCGCCTCCATGGCTTCCGCTGAGGCATCGCTCTCGTGGCTGTAGCCGCAGAGATGCAGGATGCCGTGCGTGAGCATCAGCTCCATCTCCGAGGCAAAGTCCGAGGCAAAGTCCCGCGCGTGCTCCCGTGCCACCTCCGGGCAGATTATCACGTCGCCGAGCAGCGGCTCCTCATTCTCAAAGGCCAGCACGTCGGTGGGGGCATCGATGCCGCGGTAGGCGCAATTGAGCACGCGCATCTCCCGGGCAGCTACGAGGGACAGCGACAGCTCGCCTTCCTCAGCGGCATCCTCTGTAGCGAGCACGAACTCGGCCAAAGCCTGGTAGGCGGCCTCCGGCAGCTCCTCACCACTGCGGTTGTCCACAAGCACTAGCATAGCGACTTCGTTCCCAGTTGACAGTACGGCTTGGATACGGTGAGCATTCCGTCCTCATAACCGGTTATCTCCATGGTAACCAAATCGCCGCGGTGGGCGCGCCGGGCCATCCGTACGGGATAATAACTCTCCGAACGCCCCTCCTGTCTACGCTCATACACCACGGCCTCTCTACTGCCCACCCGTCGCTGAGCATCCTCACACCTCAGTTGCTTAGCGAGTGCCCGTAGCTTACTGGCCCGTTTTACCATCAGCTGTGCCGGTACCTGATCCGGAAGCCCAGCAGCCCGTGTGCCCGGGCGCTTTGAGTAGCGGAATACGTGGATGTGGCAGAAGCCCATCTCCCGGCACAGCGCGAGGGTCTGCTGGAAATCCTCATGGGTCTCACCCGGGAAGCCCACGATGGCATCCGTGGTGAGGGCCACCTGCGGCAGCGTCTCTCTGATGGCAGCTATCCTGCTGCTATAGGCAGCACGGTCATAGCGGCGTCCCATGGCCTTGAGCACAGAGTCCGAGCCGGATTGCAGGGGAATATGGAGGTGGGCGCAGATGCGCCCCTCAGACGCCGCAATGAGCTGGATGAGCCCGTCTGTTATGCTCGGGAGCTCAATGGAGGAGAGTCGGAGACGAAACCCCTCCGCCACTTCCAGAGCTCTGCCGAGCAGATGTTCCAGACCGTACGCTCCGTCCTGATAACTGCCGAGATCGATGCCGGTGAGTATGACCTCCCGCGCACCGGCCTGCACCTGGGCCGCTATCTGCTCCAAAGCCTGCGTGAGCGGCAGGGACTGTGCGCGTCCGCGTGCCAGAGGCACGATACAGTAGCTGCAGGCATGGTCGCAGCCATCCTGAATCTTTATCGCCACACGCGTCGGGAATCCCTTGCCCACTCTCACGACTGCATCGTCGAAGGCGCACTCGGGGATCGCAAGGCCCAGCACCTCGCCCGCTCTGGTCAGCGCTGCAGGCTTTTGGGGGATTATCTCTATGATGCACGCTGGGTACCCATACCGTTTTACCCGGGTTTCACCCCGGCCTATGATGCCCTTCTTGAACTCCCGCGGAACAGTCACGGCACCACAACCGCAGATGATGATCGTCGCCCACCGCGGTGCGTACTTCGCGGCCCGGCGCACCTCCTTGCGTGACTTGGCATCGGCCCCGCACGTAACGGTGCAGGTATTGATGAGAACGACATCGGCTCTTGAAAGAGCGCTCCCCACAGCCCCAGCGGCCAGCAGGCAAGCAGCCATGGTGTCGGCCTCTACCCTGTTGACCTTGCAGCCGAGGTTGACGATGTGGAAGCTGGGAAGACGGGGCTTGGTCATGGCTCCCCCTAAGAGAGCACTTCTTTGATGCGCTGCGAGACGGTCTTCTTGCTGGCGACGTCATCGCCAAACTCCTCGGCCAGTTCTTCGAGCAGCTCCTGTTGGCGCTTGGTGAGGGAACGCGGCACGATGACGGTAACGTGCACGAAGAGGTCGCCGCGGCTCTCCTTCTTAAACACCGGCAGGCCTTTGTTGCGCACGCGTACCATCTGGTCGTTCTGGCAGCCGGAGGAGATGCGCACCTCCACCTTTTCCGCGGGCAGGATGCCGTCGATATAGAGTGTGGCGCCCAGAGCCGCCTGGGTTATGGAGATGTCAACGCGCGTGTGGAGGTTGTCACCCTCGCGCTTGAGACGTGCGTGCTGGTCCACCCGCACCGTGACGATAAGGTCGCCGGCGGTGGCACCGTGGATACCCGCCTCGCCGTAGCCTTTGAGGCGTAGTTGCTGTCCGTCGCGGATGCCATGGGGTACGTCTATCGAGATATGCTGACGGTCCGGCAGCCTCCCCTGGCCCTCGCAGTCTGTACAGGGCAGATCGATGGTCTTGCCCGAACCGCCGCAGACCTCACACACGGTCTGGGTCTGCATGTCGCCGAGGAAGGTGTGCTGCACGGTCACCACGCGCCCGCTGCCGTGGCAATGCTCGCATTGTACGAAGCTGCCGCCCTCACCCAGACCGGAACCTCCACAGGTCTCGCAGGGTGCCAGGCGGTCATAGACTATCTCCTTCTTAACGCCGGTGGCCACTTCTTCGAGGGTGAGCCTCAGCCCCACGCCCATGTCGCGGCCTTCCTTGCGTACGGCTGCCCTGCTGGCCGCGGACCCGCCGAAGAAGGTGGAGAAGATGTCGCCCATGCCAAAGCCGCCGCCGAAGAGATCGCCGATGTCCACATAGGAATAGCCCCCGCCGCCAGTGCCATTAACCCTGCCGAAACGGTCGTATTGGGCGCGTTTGTTGGAGTCGCTCAGAACATCATAGGCCTCGTTGAGTTCCTTGAACCGCTCCTCGGCGTCCAGGGCCTTATTGACATCGGGATGCAGCTCACGGGCCTTTTTATAGAAGGCTTTCTTTATCTCACTGTCAGTCGTGTCCCGTGAGACTCCGAGGATCTCGTAATAATCAGTTGACAACACAGTCCTTTCTTAACACGTCTTCCGGAGTATAGCCATTCTCACTCCCGCCCGGCGCAAACGTTGCCCGGGTTTGGCAGATTGTCGGATTGCTGTTGAAAGCTGCAGTCAATGTCCGGGGCATTCGAGATCCTGAACGAGATTGCTTATCAGGCTGATGGCCCATTCGTAATCCATGCGCGTTGGCCCGAAGAGGGCGACGACTCCCCGTTGTCTGCCCTTGTTGCGTTGGCTGTTTATCAGGTTGCCGCTGAGATAGCTGCTGTCAAACTGCATGGCCACCAAACTGAATTCATAGAACTGTGCGTCCCTGTTCTCGGAACCGATCTTGATGTGCAGGCCACCGGTTGTCATTATCTCCTCAAAGAGGACCATGAGGTCGCCGTGGCTTTCCAGGAGCTGCATGATAGGGAGCGCGGAGCTGGTTTCGGCAAACTCCGGTTGGCTCAGCAGCTGGGGCAGGCCGCGATGAATTATCGTGTGTGAGAGCTGCGGTGCCCAGAAGACCATCAGGCCTTTATTGTGCTCAGCCACCGAGCTGAGTGCCTCGTGTATCAGCGCGAGTTTATCGGAGGCTGCTGCGAGCGCCGCCAAGACGGACAGACAGGCGTTGCCCGCGAAAGCCCCCGTGGACCCGCTGTTGAGCGCTGTCTGGGTGGGATCTTTGTCCGGAGGCTCGCACACCCTGCTACGGCTCAGGAGAGAATGGTAGTGCAGAGGATGAAGGAGCAGGCTGTTGACAAAGGCCCGATATCCAACGGTAGTGGGCGTGCGTCCTGCTGAGGTATGCGGCTGGGCAACATAGCCACGGTGCTCCAGCCAGTTCAACTCGTTGCGCACCGTTGCCGGAGAAAGCCGTGGGAGGTAATGGCGAACCAAGGTGGACGAGGCCACGGGATGAGCGCTCGCCACATACTCCTCAATCAAAGACTGCAGGATGGTATGCTTTCGCTCAGGTAGCAAGGTTGTCGCCTGAAAAATGCCCGATATGCTGGAGTTGCGTATACACAAACGCTAATGGTATCAGTATGCCCAGGCCTGTCTTAAATCACCCCTGAACCGTAACTCAATCGTAATTGATGGGATGAGGAGGTGAGGAAAAGGAGGGTGAAGATTGGTTTCTTTGGACTTGCAGAGACCTACTCCCGTCCCTGCTGTCCCCTGTCTTGCGCTTGCACCTGCCTGGATTGGCCCATCGCAATTTAGATCCGGTTTAGTATGGGTTGGGATTATTTTGCCTCAGTTTTGCGCTGGTTTGGAGAGCGGTAAGAAGGCTCTGGTAGTGTCACCTTATGGCAAAAGCCACTATGAGTGGTACAGGCTGCTGCAAGACAGAGGGAGGCTCTGAGAAGGGCCTGCCGTGACCTGATTGTCGTAAGGAAGGAGCACCACCGTGCCAACAGACGACACCCATGGACAGAGGCAGTACAAAAGCAGTCTTTTCGCTGACTACTTCAATAATGAGCATCGCCTCATCGAGGCCTACAATGCCCTTTCCGGTGAGCATTACCCCAAAGACACCAGGATAGGCTTCGAGACGCTTGCCAATGTGCTTTACATGGGCGGCTACAATGATATAGCCTTTACCATAGAGGGAAGGTATGTAATCCTTGTAGAACATCAAAGCACATTGTCAAATAACCTACCCTTGCGACTCTTGCTCTACCTGGCAAGGATATACGAGAAGATGGTACCGAGTGATGAACTCTATCACAGAAAGCTCTATAGGATTCCCACCCCTGAGTTCATCGTGGTCTATAACGGACGTGAGCCCTATCCTGACAGACAGGTACTGCGACTCTCTGATGCCTTTATCGCTCAGGAGAAGTCTCCGGCACTCGAACTTGTCGCCACGGTCTATAATGTAGCAGAAGGACACAACGCAGAGGTACTCGCAAAGAGTCGTGCACTCTCTGACTACTCTGTCTTCGTTTCCATGGTAGAGAACTACAGGAGAAGTGGCCTTCCCCTTGACGAGGCCATAACAAAGGCCATACAGGAATGCAAGAAACAGGGTATAATGGAGGCATACCTTGAAAGCAGAGGATCGGAGGTGCTTAACATGCTGCTTACTGAATGGAACTGGGATGATGCCCTAAGGGTCAGAGGCGAGGAGGAACGAGAGATAGGCGAGGAGATCGGTGAGAAGCGTGGTGAGGCGAAACTTGTTCGCAAAATGGCATCCAGGGGCAGAAATGCCGCACATATCGCTCATGAAACCGGCCTTGCTCTGGAGTATGTCGAGAAGATTGTCGCTGCGCAGAATTAAAAGCAGCATACCTTGAGGGTCGCAGACCGGAGGCTATCGCTTTGTTGCTTACATTGTGACAGCAGGAACGGGCCGATTTCCCACTGGGGTGATTGAGGCTCCAGCCCCGTCCCTCTTGTCCCACCGCTCATCTCGTTTTCTGGTCCCCTACCGGGCTCCTTCCTGGAGAAGCGTAAGCAGCGCCTGGGGCACAGCAGCAGCACCACCGAGCACGTAGCCCTTGCCTATCTCATCCTTATGCTCGGAGATGAGGTCAAGGCCGGAGAGTCCTCCGGTCTCTGTGGAGTGTACGAGGAGAAGTACGGTACCGGTGTGTCCGGCAAAGGCACCTCCGGCAAGAGCATCGGGGTAATTGTCTCCGGTGGCACAGACGAGGTTGTTGAGGGTAAGGGCTCCATGAGAGTTGGCAAGGGAGTT
>JAISEO010000046.1 GCA_031264075.1 Coriobacteriales bacterium
ATTGGCGAAGGCGATCGTTTCCCCGATGCACTGACCGGTGGGGCAGCTGCTGGTGTCAGGGGCGGCGTGGTGATAATCTCGTCAAGCACAGAATCGGACTTCGTGACCAAGGTAGTTACCGCCCTTGCCGGTGAGAACAAGCCACGGGTCGAGGTTTACGGCAGCACTCGCGCATTGCCCGACTTTGTGGAGGCGGACTTAAGCGTAGTTGCGCCGAAGCCGGCTTGGAATGATGTTGGCCGCTGTTAATCTACCGTAGCGGTCCACCGTAAAACTTGGCACAACGATGGTTGAGCCGCTGGTCGTGCCGTAGGTTTTAGTCGTGCCGTCACTGCTAACGCCACTATCGGCGAGTTGCAATGTCCCGATGTCGGTGATAGTGCCGCCGGTTGTGCCATTTCCTCCCGTGGTCAGACACGTGCCAGCAGTAAGGCTGTTAACGGTGGCGTTGCACTTGAACTGTGTCAGATCATCTAACTGTCGGTTGCTTGTACAGCGCCCCCAAAACCCTTACAATGGCAATACGGTAAGTAAATCCCCCAATCGGGCGGCTCCGCAGAGTTCCGCGCTAAGGCATTGGGGGTTTTGCCTTTTCAGGGCAGTTCTGCGACAGGAGCGTTGTTTTGATCCATCTGATGACTGATGAGAGTGGCTGTCTTGGATTTGATTTCTCAAAGTCTAAGACCTCGCGGTTCTTCAGCATTGCCTTGCTCGTTGTATATGAAAAAAGGCAGATGCATAGCGCCGTTAAGCTTAGCGCAGTGGGCTTTTATGCGGGGCCCCCAAAAATTGCTTATGCGCGCAGCGCATGATTTTTGGGGAAGAGGAGCATTCACGGAGCGGGCGGAACTTCAGCGCCCTTGGCTGGAGTGTAGCTTAGCGGAGTGGAATGCGACGTGGTGGAGCCTACGGGATTCGAACCCGTGATCTCTGCATTGCGAACGCAGCGCGATCCCAACTTCGCCAAGGCCCCACATATCCTCACTGGGTATTCTATCGCAAATCATCCTGAACATGGGTGACATTCCTGTATCGTATTTCATTCTTGCATGTGTGTGCCTACACATTCTCTCGAGCATGCTCACCGGTGAGCTAACTTCAATTTGCATAGCGAAGGAAAAACCGTGATAATAAGCAGCTGCTGTCTGCATCTGGCCAACGACAGACAGCGATGTGGCCCCATCGTCTATCGGTTAGGACGTCGCCCTTTCAAGGCGGAAAGACGGGTTCGACTCCCGTTGGGGCTGCCACGTCGCAGCTCGCTGCGCTGAGCTCCGTTCAGCCAAGAGCGCTGAAACTACGCGCGCTCCGTGACTGCTCCTTCTCCCCAAAAATCATGCGCTGTGCATAGACGATAGTAGGTCGATAGTGCACGGTCAATGGTCAACTCGGGGTCTATGGTTTCGTCTATGCACCGTCGGCTTTGACTTGTTAGAGCCTCTGCCTACCCGGTGGGCGTGGTGCCTACCCAGGTAACCCGTACGTAGCCGGCATCGCGCATGCCCTGCATGTAGCTGCCTGGATTGCGGGGATCGGGCATGGAGGCGTTGCCCGCAATGAGGGAGTCCTGGGTGAGATAGTAGCGGGAAGTGAGCTTATAGTCTTCTTTCTCAGGAGCGGTGTCAGACCAGCCTGCATAGGCTGCTGCGGTGTATGTCCAGCCCGAGCCGCCGCCGCCGCCGTTATAGAGACCGCCGCCGCCGCCGTACCAACCGCCACCGCCTCCTCCTCCGCTCTTGTCAGACTGACCTCCCTGACCAAAGCTCCCGGATTCTGCGGCACCATTGTCACCCATTCCTGTATCATCGCCTCCTGCACCACCTGCACTCTGGGTGCCGGCCTCACCATCGTACGAGGGTTCATAGTTATAACGGGGCATTCCGGTTGCGCCACCGCCGAAGCCGCCTGCGTTCATGCCATTACCGCCGCCACCTCCCGCAACGATGACGCGGGCAGAAAGGCTCACTGAGTTGATGCGCACATCCGAGGCACCGCCGCCGCCGCCGCCGTAGTAGCCATAGCTGTCTTCGCTATCGCCGCCACCGTTCGCACCGCCTGATTCGAGGCTTCCCCTGCCGCCAGCATAGAGATAGAGGGTGTCGCCTGCTGTCAGCTTTACAACCCCGGTAGCGTAGCCGCCTGTACAACCGAGGCCATAGTCGCTTACATTGTAGACATAGCCAGCACCGCCCCAGACCTCCAGCTGGTAGTAGCCGGTCTTGAAAATCCTGTAGCTCTTCTCGGAGTTCTGGGGGCCCACCAGGTTGCCATCGAGCGTCTCGACTGCAGGATCAGCGATGGCTCCACCGTTGAGAACGGTATAGGAGCCCGTATCGGAGCCATAGGTGTCTGCGGCCGCGGGTATGTCGTAGCCTCCGAGGGGAATAGACACGCCCTCCAGGGACTGTGTGGGCGTCTGCCCTGAGGCAATCCGTTCTTCGACGGCGGCGTTGTCCGCGCGTACCTGCTCATCGCGCTGCTCTATGCCGGCCATACCGAGAACCGCCGCCACCACGGCGGTGGCCACCACGGCGAGTATGGCAAAGGAGACGATTATCTCTACAAGGGTAAAGCCTCGCTGTGTGCCGTGGAGATGCTTGGCCGGGCACTTCCGTGCCAGAAAAGGCAGAGACCCCCCCCCCCCCCCCTGTTTCTGGGGTCTTCTTACCGCTCTGCCCGCTGTTGCCGTGTCCATGTCTTCCCCTGCCTTTTCCCGCTTCTCTTCTGCTCCCGGTACCCTACAAGGTGCTACAGTCCTGTCCATCAAAGCCTGAGACAGGTTTTGTCTCTCCCGTATCATAGCAGCTATGGACCACTTTGTGTAGCGCGGATTCCAGAACTGCATCGCGCAGATTATCGCTCTGCCACTGGGCTATGATGACGTGCTGGCCTGTGTGTTTGTGCTTGTTGTCGTGTTCATCCCCCGCGCGGCCTTCTATGAGCTGCATATGACAGCGGGTTCTTAGACCACGGCCACACGTGTTGCAGGCGCAGCCTTCGAGGACACGAGCTCGAGGTTCTACCGCCTCATGACGCGGATCATGACGAGTGGAAGATAAGGTACCAGAGCACAAAGGCCCAGCTGAGAAAGCCGTGGATGATGGTCCAGATGACGTTATGCCAGGTGGTCCACGATATGACCACGGCGATTATCGTACCGAGCCCGAAAGACCCGATACCCAGGCAACCGCAGCCTCTCCGTGTGCCGTCATTCCCGTCCATTTTTCACCTGTCGCTCTCTGTCTTGAATGTTCCTGCCTCATTCTACCAATACTAAGCCAGAAGGCCCAACGGAACGCTCCACCGGTCTTAGCTACTTCCACTAAACCATCCTCCTTGCTGCTATCGAGTCGAGGGCGCGTGCCAGGTCGGGCGGGAGTTCGTCGGTGAACTCCAGGGCCTCGCCGGTGACGGGATGCACGAAGCTCAGGCGCCACGAGTGGAGAAACTGCCGCGTGAGGCCGAGTTGCGCGGCCGGGCCGAGCCTTCCGTACACGGGATCGCCCACACAGGGGTGGCCGATATAGTCCATATGCACACGAATCTGGTGCGTGCGGCCGGTGTAGAGCTTGCATTCCAGGGCGGTATAGCCGTCGTCGTGCTGCCCGGCCTCAAAGCGCTCTCTGACCTCAAAGGTGGTAATGGCCTCGCGCGCGCCGGAACCCTCGCTCACCACCATACGCTTGCGCTCGGCGCCACCTCGCGCGAGAGGAGCGTCCACCAATCCCGTGTCGGGCGCGATGTAACCGTGCACGAGCGTGCGGTACTGCCGGTTGACGTTGCGAGTGCGGATGCCCTCCTGCAGCGCCAGGCCGGCCTGTTCGTCCTTGGCCACCAGCATGAGGCCCGAGGTATCCTTGTCGAGGCGATGCACGATGCCCGGGCGGTCCTCCCCCTGCAAAAACGCCAGGTTCTCAGAGCCGCAGTGGTTGAGCAGGGCGTGGACGAGCGTGCCTTCCGCATGCCCCTGCGCCGGATGCACGACCATGCCGGCCTCCTTGGAGAGCACGATGAGATAGTCGTCCTCATAGCGAATGTCCAGGGGTATGAACTCGCCGGTGAGCTGTGCTGGGGCCGAGGGCTGCGAGCTGTAGCTAATGACGTCGCCCACCAAAACGATGCGCTTCTTTGCCGTATGCCTGCTGCCGTTGAGGAATACCTGGCCGCCTTCGAGGAGCCGCACGGCTTCGCCTCTGCTACGTACCTCCGTAGATCTGGCGAGCAGCGCGTCTATGCGCATGCCCTGCTCGTCTGGCGTGACTCTGTGTTCAAACGTCGGCATGTTCTTGGTCTGCTGCGGGCTTCCTGGGCCCGAACCAGTAGATCGCCATCGCCACCACAAAAATGACTTCGCCTATGGTGAGGCAGCAATCCGCGATATTAAACACCGGAAACTCTATGAACAGCGTGTGGATGAAGTCGGGCACAGCACCGCTCACCGCGCGGTCGTAGGCATTGCCCAGCGCACCGGCAGCGATGAGCGAGAGCGCAACGACCACCGGCAGCTGCAGCTGCCGTGCCTTGATGAGGTAGACCACGATGGCAACGACGGCAAGCACCGCAACGCCCACAAAGAGGACTCCCCCACCCTCAAACAGTCCAAAGGCACCGCCGGTGTTGTACACCAGCGCAAAGTCCAGGAAGGCGGGAAGAAAGGCAACGGGGCCCGTGCTGCTGAGCACCTCGATGGCCAGGAGCTTGGTCGCTCGGTCGAGCGCGAGCAGCACAAGCACCAGCACCACAAAGAGTATGAGGGCGTTTTTACGCTTCATGAGGAGGGGTCTTGCACGTCTAGACACCCAGTTCGGTTAAGACCCGGGCACAGCGGGCACAGACCTCGGGGCGTGCCGGATCGCTACCGAGTTCTCGATAGTTCCAGCAGCGTGGGCATTTCTCACCGTCTGCCTCGCGTACCTCGACGAGGATGTCTGTGCCATCGCCTGTCTCAAGCGCCACCTCGGCCACGATGAAGAGTTCGGGGAGCAGCTGTACGGGCTGGGCCGCAAGTACCTGGCTGATGGCCGCGGGCGCGGTAATGACGAGAGCGGCCTGCTGGCTCTTCTTAAAGCCGGACTCTTCCAGGGCCTTCGTAACCGCCTCGCGCACGTCCAGCAGGGTGACGAACTCATCAGCAATCCGCTCGGCGTCGGCGGCGGGAATCGGGGGCGCGAAGTCAGGGGCCTCGGGCCAGCCGGCGAGCGCGACGGCCTCGGGGCGCTCCGGCTCTCTCAGGCCCTCCGGATAATAGTCCCAGACCTCATCGCAGGTAAAACTCAGGATGGGAGCCAGCACACGCACGAGCACCTCGAGGATGTTTGCCAGCGCGGTCTGCGCGCTTCGCCGCTCAAGGCTCGCCGGAGCATCGCTGTAGAGCCGGTCTTTGAGCGCGTCCATGTACACGGCACTCAGATCGCGCGTGATGAAGTCGTACACGGCATGGTAGGCCACATGAAAGCGGAACTCGTCGTAGCCCTCGGTTACCTTGCGGAACAGCGCCTGCGTGCGCACCACCGCCCAGCGGTCAAGGGCGAGCAGCTCGTCGTAGGCCACGATATCGGCCACGTTGAAATCGTAGAGGTTGCTGAGCAGAAAGCGGAAGCTGTTGCGGATACGGCGGTACGACTCGCTGGTGCGCTGGATTATCTCGTTGTCAATGCCGGCATCCGTGGCAGAGTCTATGGAGCCCACCCACAACCGCAGCACGTCCGCGCCGAAGGTCTCCAGCACCTCGGCGGGGTCGATGACGTTGCCCCGACTCTTGCTCATCTTGTAGCCCTCGCCGTCGGTGATGAAGCCGCAGCTCATGATGCCCTTGTAGGGGGCCACACCATAGGCACCGACGCTCGTGAGCAGCGAACTCTGGAACCAGCCGCGATGCTGGTCGGAACCTTCCAGGTAGAGCTCAGCCGGGGCGTGGAGATAGTCGCGCTTGCGGAGCACGCTGGTATGCGAGACGCCGCTCTCCCACCACACGTCGAGGATGTCCTTTTCCGGATGGAGATGCTCTACGCTGGCCCCGCAGACCTCACAGGTGGTGCTGGCGGGCAGATACTCGGAGGGCGTGTGCGTAAACCAGCCGTCCGAGCCTTCGCGCTCAAACAGGGCCATGACCGCGTCGAAGGTGGCCGGGGTGGCGACTATCTCACCACACACGTCGCAGGTGAAGACCGGAATGGGCACGCCCCAGGAACGCTGGCGCGATATGCACCAGTCCGGGCGATCCTCAATCATGGAACGCATACGGTTGGACGCCCAGGCGGGATACCAGTTGAGCTTGCCGATGGCCGCGAGTGCCTTGGCACGCAGCCCTGTGGGATCCATGCTCACGAACCACTGATAGGTGGCGCGGAAGATGACGGGGTTATGGCAGCGCCAGCAATGCGGATAGGAATGCGTGAGGGCCTTACTCCCGATGAGCGTGCCGCGCGCGCGCAGCCACTCGATAATGGCGGGGTTGGCCTCATCCACCTGCATGCCCACAAAGGGGCCTCCGCCCTCGTCAAACACGCCGTTGTCATCCACGGGCATCAGAAGCGGCAGCTGGTATTCCAGGCCCACCTGGTAGTCTTCCTGGCCATGGCCGGGAGCGGTGTGCACGGCACCCGTGCCGGTGGAGAGCTCCACGTGTGCGCCCGTGACCACGCGGCCACGCATATCCTCGTGGATGGGGTGCAGGTAGCTGAGGCCGAGCAGCTCCCTGCCCCGAGCCCGCCAGGTCTCGCCCTGCTCGTCCTGTACCAGGGTAAAGCCGCTGGCTCCGAGGTCTGCGGCCACCTGCTCGGCCAGCGCTTCTGCCACCAGGAGCTTCTTCTCCGCAAAGCCCGGATTGTCTCCCGCAAGCTCCAACAGGACATAGTTGGCATCGTCTGCGAGTGCCACGGCCACGTTGGCCGGCAGTGTCCAGGGCGTCGTGGTCCAGATGAGAATCCAAGCGTCGGTCAGCTGGCCATCGCCGATGCCCTCAACTCTCACGGTGCCTTCAGTTTCTCCCCTGTCCTCAGCGCCGGCAAGCTTGAAGGCCACATACACGGAGGGAGAGCTTTCGTCGGAATATTCGAGCTCGGCCTCGGCGAGCGCGGTATGGCAGTGCGAGCACCAGTGGATGGGCTTGCGCGCACGGTAGATGGCACCGTCTGCGTACAGCTGCTTGAAGATTTCCACGTTGCCCACCTCGTAGGAGCGTGCGTAGGTGAGGTAGGGGTTGTCCCACTCGCCCAGCACACCGAGGCGGATAAAGCCCTCACGCTGGATGCCCACGTACTTCTCCGCCCACTCCCTGCACAGGCGACGGAGCGTCGGCTGGTCTATCTTCGCCATCTTCTCCGGGCCCAGCGTGAGCTCGACCATATGCTCAATGGGCTGCCCGTGGCAGTCCCAACCGGGCACGTAGGGGGAGTAGTAGCCGCGCTGGCTGTGATATTTGACGACGATGTCCTTGAGCACCTTGTTGAAGACGTGTCCCATATGGATGGGGCCGTTGGCATAGGGCGGCCCGTCGTGCAGGATGTAGGGCTCCCTGCCCTCGTTTTGGGCCACTATCTGATGGTAGAGGTCCATTTCCTTCCATTTTTCCAGACGTTTGGGCTCACTTTGGGTAAGCCCCGCCCGCATGGGAAACTCCGTTTGCGGAAGATTCATCGTTTCTTTATAGTCGTGAGACAAGGTTGGCAGTCCTTTCTGTTCACTCCCCTGTCATTGCGAGCGAAGTGAAGCAATCCAGTTCTTGCCTGTCATCTCTGGATTGCTTCACTTTTGCCATCCTCTTGCTTCAAGGACTGGATTGCCGCGTCGCTTCGCTCCTCGCAATGACAAAAAGAGGGTTGTTCCTCGCAATTCTACAGGAGGTGTGAACTCCTTTCCTGTGGCATTTGAACACATTTACGTAGATAGCTCCCCATTATAGGTCTTTTTTGCTATAGTAGTTCGCGCACGCTTTTAGCTAATCGAAGGAAGGGTGATTGATTTGGCAGCACCAGCAACCGAGCAGGTCCGCAACATCGTACTCGTCGGGCAGGACGGCGCCGGCAAAACCTCTCTCGCTGAGGCCATGCTGCACGTCTCCGGCCGCACCTCGCGACTGGGAACAACCCACGACGGCAAATCCAATCTCGACTATGACCCCGAGGAGATCAAGCGCGGCTTTACCATCTCAAGCTCGCTCGCGCCCATCCATTACAAAGGCTTCAAGATAAACATCCTCGACACCTCCGGCTCCGACGACTTTGTGGGGGAGACCATCGCGGCACTCGGGGCAGCCGAACTGGCATTCTTTGTCATCGACGCCGTGGCGGGTGCGCAGATCAATACGGTCAAGCTCTGGGAAGAGTCCGACCGCGAACACCTCTGTCGCGCCTTCTTCATCAATCATATCGACCGCGAACACGCCAACTATGAGGCCGCCCTGGCAGGTCTCATAGAGCATTTTGGCCAGCGCGTGGGGGCGGTGACCATTCCCCTGGGCGTGGACAAGGACTTCAAGGGAGTCATCGACGTTATCAGGATGAAGGCGCACTACCACGTAGACGGCAAGGAGAGCGTTGAGGACATTCCCGCTGAATATGAGGCTCAGGCCCAGGCGGCGCGCGACAAGCTCTGCGATCTCGTGGCCGAGGCCGACGACGAGCTGATGATGAAGTACCTCGACGGCGAGGAGCAGCTCACCCAGGAGGAGCTTGAGAGCCTCTTGGGCAAGGCCATCGTGCAGGAGATCTTCATCCCCGTGTTTGTGGGCTCAACGCTCGTGGAGCAGGGCATAGAAAATGTCATGGACGACATCATCACCTACTTTCCCGCGCCGGATGCGCACGGACCCTTCCTCGGCACCGACGGCAGCGAGTACTGTGTTGACGACAACGGCGAGCCGGCCTTTTACGTATTCAAGACGGTGTCGGATGCCTTTGTGGGCCGCTTGAGTTTTGTCAAGGTCTTTTCCGGGGCCATTGAGCCCGGTATGGAGCTCATCAACGCCACCAATGGCAAGAAGGAACGCATCGCGCATATCTATGTGATGATGGGCAAGGAGACCGAGGACGTCAAGAGCGCCCGGGCCGGCGACATCGTGGTCATCCCCAAGCTCGGCGAGGCGCGCACGGGCGATACCTTCTCTGCCTCGGGCAAGATAACCCTGGCTCCCCTTCCCATGCCAAAACCGCTGTACCCGGTGGCTATCGAGGCCACGAATAAGAATGATGAGGACAAGCTCGGCGACTTTCTGGCCAAGACGGCGGAGATCGACCCCTGTGTGGTCCTGCATCGCGACCCTCAGACCCATCAGACCCTGCTCACCACGCTTGGCGAGGGGGCCGTTGACCTGATTTTATCCCGCCTGAAGGAGCGCACCGGCATCGTGGCCCAGCTGCTAGAGGTCAAGGTGCCCTACCGCGAAAGCATCCATAAGACTGCCGAGGCCCAGGGCCGCCACAAGAAGCAGACCGGCGGCGCCGGCCAGTTTGGCGACTGCTGGGTGCGCCTGGAGCCCAATCCGGGCGGCGGCTATGAGTTCGTGGACAAGGTGGTAGGCGGCCGTATTCCCAAGGGCCTCATACCCGCCGTTGACAAGGGCATCAAGGAGGCGATGATAGAGGGCTATCTGACCGACGACCCCTTCGTTGACCTCACGGCCACGGTCTACGACGGTTCGTACCACTCCGTTGACAGTAACGAAATGGCCTTTAAGCAGGCGGGGCGCCTGGCCTTTCGCAATGCCTGTGAGAAGGCGGCGCCCTACATCCTCGAGCCCATGGCCAACGTGGAGGTTGCCGTTACCGACGAGTACGCTGGCACCATCATGGGCGACTTCTCTACCCGTCGTGGGCGTGTGGCAGGCATGAGCACCGATGAGAATGGACGTACCGTCGTCAAGGCGCGCGTGCCCTACAAAGAGGTGGTGACCTATGCCAAGGACCTCCGCTCCATGACCCGCGGCGTCGGCTCCTATACCATAGAGATAGACGGCTACGAAGAAGTCCCCGGCGACGTGTCCAAGAAGCTGATTGCCGATTATCAGGCCCGGCGCGAGGAGAAAAACTAGGGAGGCACCGATTAATTGCTTGTCTGCCAGATTGCGTCTGATTTGTTCCAGGTCTGTTCGGGAGTGCAACGTCACTACTTGCGGTAATGGCGTTGTGCTCACGGGCAGAGATGGGGCAAATCAGACGTGAGATGGCGGGCAATGAATAAATCGGTGCCTCCCCAGCGTTTGGACCTGCAACACCGAGGTAGCATGCAACTCGATACCGCAACACTTGCCATGATTCGTGGATTTGAGAAGACGGAGGCCACGGGTCACGTCGTCTATACTCGCATGGCCCGTCACGAGAAGCATGACAGCCATGCCCGGGTTCTCCAGCAGATCGCCGACGACGAGCTTGACCACTACCATATCTGGAAGCGCTACACCGGTACGGACATTGCTCCCAACAGGCTTACCACAAGCTGGTACACCCTGCTGTTCTTCGTCTTTGGCTACACCTTTGTGTTGCGTTTGATGGAAAAGGGAGAGAACCGGGCGGTCAAGGACTACCACGCCCTTCCCACGACCATCCCGGAAATAACAGGCATCATCGGGCAGGAGCAGAAACACGAGGAGATGCTCATCTCCATCCTTGACGAGGAGCGTCTCCAGTATGTCGGGGCCATAGTGCTCGGGCTCAACGATGCCCTCGTTGAGCTGACAGGCAGTATCGCGGGCTTTACCTTTGCGCTCACCAATACCCGGCTCATTGCGCTGGCAGGCATTATCACCGGCGTCTCCGCAACGCTGTCCATGGCCGCGTCCAATTTTCTGGCAGAGAAGGCCAACGCGAATGCCCATGCCTTCAAGGCAAGCATGTACACCGGGATTGCCTACCTCGCAACCGTCATCATATTGATTATTCCCTATCTCATCTTTCCCGAGGACCGGTACGTCGAGGCCCTGGTGACGATGCTCGCCTTTGTCATTATCGTCATCATGTGCTTCAACTACTATGTAGCGATTGCGCAGAACCAGCCGTTCTGGAGCCGCTTTGGCCGGATGGCCGCCATCTCTCTCAGCGTGGCGCTTATCTCCTTTTTGATCGGACAACTCGCCAAGGCCGTGTTAGGGGTTGATGTCTGATAGACGCGCCCCAGATACTTTCGCTCGTCATTTTTGCCGGGGTACTGGCGCTGATCATCTCGGAGAAGGTGCACCGGGCGCTTGCGGCACTCATGGGTGCGGTGCTCGTGCTGCTCACCGGCATCCTGCCCTTTGAGGAGAGCCTCGAGCATATCGACTTCAACACGCTCGGCGTACTCGTGGGCATGATGCTGTTTGTGGCGGTGGCCAGGCGCTCCGGGCTGTTTGGGTTTCTGGCAATCAAATCCGCCAAGCTGGCACGGGGCGACCCCTGGCGCATCATGGTCTTTCTCATGATAATCACCGCCGTGCTCTCGGGGTTTCTCGATAACGTCACCACCGTCCTGCTCATCGGCCCCATGACCCTGATGATCTGCAGGGAGCTGCGCATCAGCCCGGTGCCGTTCTTCATGACGCAGATAATCGCCTCCAACATCGGTGGCACCGCCACCCTCATAGGCGACCCGCCCAATATCATGATCGGCTCCGCGGCAAACTTAAGTTTTGTGGACTTTCTCCTCGTGGACGCACCCGTCATCGTCATCATTATGGTGGCTACCGTCATCGGGTTCCGCTTCGTCTATAAAAAGAGGCTCAGCGCCGACGCGGAGAGCATTCAGGCCGTCATGGCCATGGATGAGGACGAGGCCATCGTCTCCAAGAGCCTCTTCGTAAAGAGCATCGTGATGATAGGCCTGGTTGCTGTTGGGTTTTCGCTCCATGGAGTGCTGCATATCGAGAGCGCGGTCATAGCACTTTCTGCCGCTGCCATCCTGATGCTTATCGGCAGACAGAATATCGACGAGGTTATCGATGGGGTCGAGTGGCCGACTATCGGCTTTTTCGTGGGGCTCTTCATCGTGGTGGGCGGGATGGTGGCCACCGGTGTCATTGACCTGTTTGCCCTGTTCCTCGTAGATGCCACGGGAGGCAACCTGCTCATGGCCGTGCTGCTCATCCTCCTGGCCTCGGCCGTTATCAGCGCCATCGTGGATAACATCCCCTTTGTGGCCACGATGATACCCGTCATTCTCACCATGGGGGCAAGCGGTATGGATGTGGAGCCGCTCTGGTGGGCGCTCTCTCTGGGAGCCTGCCTCGGCGGCAACGGCACACTGATAGGGGCGAGCGCCAACGTCGTGCTCTCAGGCATCTCCAACCGGGAGGGCTACCCCATCACCTACCTCGACTTCCTCAAAATAGGCGGCCCGATGATGATCCTGTCCATCCTCATCTCAGCCATCTACCTGGTGCTGCGGTTTTGCGTGTAGGCATTGAGCCTGGCACAATAAAAATGTTGTCGGTTTTCACCTTTTTCAGCTGAGGAACCGAAAGTTACTACATTTTCCCGACTATTCTCGCTACATTTTCCCGACATTTGTGCTACATTTTCCCGAATCTGTTAGTATTCCCCCATAAGATCCGTCACAGAAGGAGTTGACTGCCATGCTCATAGACCGCAAAGCGTACCGCCCGCGGCTCATTGACGATGTCGTTGCAAGGCATCTGAGGGCCTTTGGTGCCATTGAAATCACAGGAACAATGTGGTCAGGAAAGACTTGGACATCCCGAGCACATGGCAGGAGTCTGGTAAACCTTGACGAGCCGCAGGCCCGTGAGCTTGCCCAGCTCTCTCCAGAGGCCATTCTTGCGGGGGAAGAACCCCGCGTGATAGACGAATGGCAGGAAGTGCCTGCCGTTTGGGACTCAGTCAGACGAAGAGTAGATGAAGCTGGAGGGCGGAAGGGGCTCTACCTGCTGACGGGATCTTCTCGACCTGCGAAGGATACAGTCCATCATTCGGGTTCGGGAAGGATCTCCCGGTTGAGAATGTGGCCGATGACGCTCAGTGAGGCAGGTCATTCAACAGCAAGCGTTTCTCTGTCGAGACTCTTTGAGGGTCAGTTTGAGCCTAGGCCTACCGAGGTGAACTTGGCCCAACTGGCCAAATGGATATGTCGAGGAGGTTGGCCGGCTGCACTGACCCTTGACGACGAGCTGGCTCAACTCATCCCTACCCAGTATCTTGACACACTGGTATCCTCCGAGGATAGAAAGGTACCAGAAAGCGAGAGCGATCAGATGCTATTCTTGCAGTCGCTTGCACGCAACATGGGGAGCGCCGTCACCGTAGATACCTTGGTCAAAGATATGGGTTACCTTACAGATGGCGGAATCAACGAGACAGGACGAAGCAGGACGCGGAACCTGCTGGCTTATTTCTCCGACCGGTTCATCGTTGGCGCACTGCATGGCTGGGACGCGCCGGTCAAATCGCCTCAAAGACTCAGGACTAAGCCACGTTACGATTTCGCAGACCCTTCTCTCGCTGCGGCGCTTTTGGGTATGGACGCCGCTTCGCTTTTAGGCAATATGCAGGTCTTTGGCCAGCTGTTTGAGCAGCTATGCCTACGCGATCTGCATGTCTATGCTTCCATTATGGAAAAGGCAGGCCCTGACCCTCTGAGATACTATCGCGATGCAGATGGACTGGAGATTGACGTTATCATAGAGCTTCGTGACAGACGATGGGCCGCCATCGAGATCAAGCTGGGAGTGAACAAGGTAGAGACAGCTCAGAAAAACCTCTTGCGATTAAAAGACAAAGTGGCTGCAAACCCTGCTGCCAGAAATCCCGAGCCTGCCTTCCTCATGGTGCTTGTTGGCATGGGCAAATACGCCTATCAGACACCAGAGGGAGTCTATGTAGTGCCGCTCACCTGCCTGGGTGCCTGAAGCTGTAATATCGTCACAGTGTAGAGCGAACGGTAGAAATTCAAGCAGGAAACAATCGCGTGTTCTTCGATGTATTGCACACCGACATCACAACCGCTCATCTTTTTGCTCAACTGCCTGGACACATGAAAAAGCTTGACAACATCAAGGATGCCATCCGCCAGGAAGTAATAGACCATATTCAAAATGAGTCTTATCGATGGAGTGACCTTGCTCAAGTACTACACATAATGGATACCGATGGTGCCTTTATTGATGATTCTTGCGTAATGAAAGATGATGCGACAGAGCTTACGTACCGCAAAGACTGCATCGTCGCGCGCAACCCTGAATTCATTAAGTATCGTAATCATGAGAAGAGGAAAAGAATGAAAGAATTGTGCGCCATGCATCACCTAACCTATCAAACAAGGGAAATTCCTTATCAAGCTTACTATATGTCCAGAAACCTTGATCATGCCCTTCATAACATCTCTGAAGATTTGAGCCAGGAAGATAAGAGCCAATACGCAAGAACATTTCGATCTAGATACAAAGATGATATTCCCGGATTTCTTGCACTCATCAACGATACCTCCCTGGCAGTGGAAGGTGACTATAGGCAAACATGGAACTACATTGCCCAAGGCTTACACTCATTGGAACGAAATTCGAATATCCATCTCGCACTTACTGAAAGGTATGCCTCCGCTTCCGATATCGGATAACAGATCATGGATTTTCTTCCTTGCCTCAAAACCTTTAGTGCGCATTGCCAGTATCAGGAAAACGCGCTCCTCGTAATTCAGGAAGAGAGTTAACCCTTGCTCTAAAGGCCTATAGATAGGTACTGGTAACTCCGAAATTCTGCTCCCAATTGTAGTGAGGCCTAATCTCAGCGTCCCACAATCAGCACTCACCGCTCGCTGTAAGGTATCTCAAAGGCATCGAATACCTTGCGCTGGATCTTTGTGGGCGTCGACAGTATCGCACGGTACTTGCCACTGAAGACCATCTTTTGGTACGTCCCAAGCCTCCTGAACATCTCAGAGACGGAAAGCGACTTAGGGAGCGTGCTTACGGCCATTATCTCCCTTATCTCCGATATTCTGAACCGAATTGTAGTGAGGCCTCACTACAATTCGGTTCAGAATATCGGAGATAAGGGCGCCCGACGAAAGGCTGTCTGATCATGCCAGGGTGTCCAATTGCACAGACGCTGATAGCAGCGCTCTCTGACATGGTCATCTTTGCCCTTTGGTCGTTAAATCCACTTATGAATAAGTGAGTAAAATCTTGTTAAAGGGCCAATTGCGCTTTGGTAAAAATATGGATGTACCCAGAGAAAGTCCAATATGCGCTCAGACACCCAGCGAACGATAGGTCTTTTTGAGAATGCAATTCTGTAGTATTTAACGAAAGCATGAAAATTTGCATGTGCAAGTCTGATTCTATCTGGCGGAAAGTCAGGCAGCACAAGAATAGTGTCGGAAAAGTAGTTGTCCAGGTGTTTATTGCTCAGGAATCCATGTTGTTTAGAGATGTCATATAACTGAGTTTGCTCATATGGATAGAATATCGAGACTTGGATAAAGTCAGCGCTAAGCGCTGCATTCATCTTTACTGTGTCAAGTGCCCTGGCCGGCGTTTCAAATGGAATACCGACCATATTGTAAAGAGATAGATTTATTCCACTATCCTGGATTAGCTTACCAGCCTTGAGTATCATATCTCTACTCTGGTTTCGGCGTAAAACTTCGTTGCGAATATAATCGTTACCGCTTTCAAGTCCCACAGAAAATCGTACACAGCCAGCTGCTTTTGCACTGCTCAGCATTTTTGGATTGACTTGCTCGAAGCGTAAATTGCAAGTAAAAGATTTCTGAATCTGCTGTTTGTACTGATTAAGGAATACAGAATACCATTTTTCGCGAAGTAATAAGATGTCGTCCATAAAGTTGACTGAGCCTATTTCAGGATGCAGTTTCAAAGCATCGTGTATTTCCTCTATCAAACGAGTAGGCGACTTGTAACGTACAT
>JAISEO010000084.1 GCA_031264075.1 Coriobacteriales bacterium
ACGGCCTGGTGCATATCTCGGAGCTGTCCTGGAGCCACGTGACCCATCCCACAGAAATCGTCAAGGTAGGAGACGAGGTCGAGGTCGAGGTTCTGGAAGTGGATTTGAACCGCGAGCGTATCTCCCTGGGGCTCAAGCAGACGACAGAAGACCCGTGGCGCACTCTCGTCAAGAACTACCCCATCGGCTCCATCCTCGAGGGAAAGGTCACCAAGCTGGTGAGCTTTGGCGCTTTTGTGGAATTGGGCGAGGGCATCGAGGGTCTGGTGCATATCTCGGAGATGGCGTTTCGGCACATACTCGCTCCGGCACAGGTCGTGCATGGGGGCGACGCGGTGCATGTCAAAGTCATCGACATCGATCCGGACCGCCGTCGCGTTTCGCTGTCTATGAAGCAGGCCGCTGAGACGCTGGGCCTCGAGATAGAGGTGGCTGAACCAGAACAGGCAGCAGCACCTAAACCCGCGAAGGGCCGCAAGCGCGGTGGCGACGGAGAAGAAGCGCCGGCAGAGGAAGCCTCGACGGAAGAACCCGCTTCCGAGGAAGCGCCATCAGAGGAGGCTCAGACTGAGGAAGCGCCTGCTCCTGAGGAGAGCCCCGCTCCCGAGGAGGCTCCCGCAGAGGACGCACCGGCTTCAGAAGGTGAGGGAGCAGCAGCCCCTGAGGAGGCTCCCGCAGAACAGGCTGCTGAGGCGGCCCCGGCGGATGAAGTTGCTCCTGTAGAAGCTCCTGTTGAAGAAGCGCCTGTTGAAGAAGCGCCGGCAGAGGCGGCCCCGACGGAAGAACCCGCTCCCGAGGAATCAAAACCCGCTCCCGAGGAAGCTCCCGAGGAAACGCCCGCTGAGGAAGCACCCGTAGAGGAAACTCCCGTAGAGGAAGTTCCCGTAGAGGAGGCTCCCGCCGAAGCACCCGCTCCCGAGGAAGCCCCTGCGGATGAGGAGCCTGCCTAAGCGTGTGGATAGCTCACTGATACGCAACTTCTCCCTTATCGCCCATATCGACCATGGCAAATCGACGCTGGCCGACCGTATCCTGCAGCTGACCCACACGATAGCCGAGCGCGACATGATGGAGCAGGTCCTGGACTCCATGGACATCGAGCGCGAGCGCGGCATTACCATCAAGTCGCAGGCCGTGCGTGTGCTCTACGATGCCGCTGACGGACGAAGCTACCAGCTCAATCTCATCGACACCCCCGGGCATGTGGACTTTACCTACGAGGTCAGCCGCTCGCTCGCAGCCTGCGAGGGCGCCGTCCTTGTCGTGGATGCCACGCAGGGAGTAGAGGCGCAGACCATTGCCAACGCGGCTCTGGCCATGAACGCCAATCTGGAGATCATCCCCGTCATCAACAAGATCGACCTGCCCGCGGCAGACATCGAGCGGGTAAAAGGGGAGATCGAGGAGGGCCTCGCCATTCCTGCTGAGCATGCCCTTGCGGTCTCGGCCAAGACCGGGGAGGGCGTGCACGACATACTGGAGGCCGTGGTCAGGCGTGTGCCGCCACCAACCGGCAACGCCGCCGCCCCGCTCAAGGCACTTATCTTTGACTCCTACTACGACGCGTATCGCGGCGTTGTGGCGCTCGTGCGCATTGTTGACGGGGAGTTGAGGAAAGGACAGAACATACGCCTACTCGCCGCGGGCATCACCACGCTGGTGGAAGAAGTCGGCGTGCGCCGTCCGGCCAACACCGCGGTGGATGAGCTTGCCGCAGGCGAGGTGGGCTACCTGATAACCGGCCTCAAGGATCCGCGCGACGTCAAGGTCGGCGACACGGTAACCCTCGCCCACGGTGGGGCCACCGAGCCGCTCCCCGGCTATCGCGACGTCAAGCCCATGGTCTTTTCCGGCATATTCCCCGTAGACGGCGACCAGTACGAAGGCCTCCGAGAAGCCCTCGACAAACTGGCGCTCAACGACCCGGCCCTGGTGTACGAGCCGGAAACCAGTCATGCGCTCGGCTTTGGCTTTCGCGTGGGCTTTCTGGGTCTGCTCCATATGGAGGTGGTCAAGGAGCGTCTGGAGCGGGAGTTCGACCTTGATCTGGTGGCCACGGCGCCGAGCGTGGAATACCATGTCTTTACCACCAATGGCGAGCTGCTCACCATCCACACGCCCCAGGACATGCCCGACGCGAGCACGATAGAGCACATCGAGGAGCCCTACCTCACGGCCACCGTGCTCATCCCTCCCGAGTATGTGGGCGCGGTCATGGAGCTTTCCGTAGCGCGGCGCGGCAGCTTCAAGACCATGGTCTACCTTTCCGAGAACACGGTGGAGATGAAGTGGGAGATACCCCTGAGCGAACTCGTCCTCGACTACTTCGACCAGCTCAAGAGCAGGACGCGCGGCTATGCCTCGCTGGACTATGAGTTCAGCAGCTATCACACGGCCAGTCTCGTGAGGCTCGACATACTGCTTGCCGGCAAGCCGGTAGACGCGCTCTCCTTCATCATCCACAAGGACAAGGCCTACGAGCGCGGCAACGCGCTTGCCATCAAGCTCAAGGAGATAATCCCCCGGCAGCTTTTCGAGGTGCCCATCCAGGCGGCTGTCGGGGGCAGGGTGCTGGCCCGTACCACCGTCAAGGCGCGGCGCAAGGACGTGTTGGCCAAGTGCTATGGCGGAGACATCACCCGCAAGCGCAAACTGCTGGAAAAGCAGAAGGCCGGCAAAAAGCGTATGAAGAGCATCGGCAATGTGGAAGTACCGCAGGAGGCCTTCATGGCCCTGCTCAAGATTGATGAGTAACACACGGGAGAGACCCCAGGCAAATGAGCACCTTGCCGTTTGATACCAGGCTGCTGCTCGCACCCATGGCCGGCGTGAACGACCCGGTGTTCCGGGCGCTCTGCAGGCGCATGGGTGCGGGGCTCACCTACACGGAGATGATAAGCTCGCTGGCCCTGGCCTATGGCAACCGCAAAACGCAGGACATGCTCCGGGCTCTGCCAGAGGACCGGCCCTACGCCGTGCAGCTCTTTGGCAGTGAGCCCGCGGTTATGGCCGCCCAGGCACGTGCCCTCGAGGCGGAGCTCGGCGCAGGCCTCGCCCTCATCGATATCAATATGGGCTGTCCCGCCCGCAAGGTCGTATCCAGCGGCAACGGGGCAGCGCTGCTGAAGCGCTCCGAGCTCGCCTGCGAAATCGTCGCCGCGGTGCACGCTGCGGTCAGAGTGCCCGTGACCGTCAAGATGCGCCTGGTATCTCACGCTGACGCCGACACGCTCGCCTTTGCCTCAGGTCTGGCTGAGTCCGGTGCGGCTGCCCTTACCATCCATGGCCGCACGGCGGAGCAGTACTATCGGGGAGCGGCCCACCGGTCCAGTGTGGACACTCTGGTTGCAGGCCTCAGTATTCCCGTCATAGCCAGTGGCGACGTGTTCTCCCGTGAGGACGCGCGCGAGTATCGGGAGCGGGGTGCCAGCGCGGTGATGGTGGCCCGAGGTGCCCGCGGCAACCCCTGGATCTTCTCAGGGGAGGAGCCGGATCTTGCCGAAAGGGTTGCCGTCGCGCGCGAGCATGTCGAGCGTCTCCATGCGTGGGAGCCGCGCAAACTGGTGTGGATGCGCAAGCACCTGGCCTGGTATTTCAAGGGAAGCCCCGTGGCACTCAGGGTAAGAAAGGCCGTGCAGACCGCAGTAAGCCTCGAGGACTACCTCGCCCTCCTCGAGAGCTGCGCGGTGGGCGGCGAGTGATGTACGAGCTGCTCTATATACACCTGCCCTTCTGTCGGCAGCGCTGCGCCTACTGCAATTTTGTGACGGAGGCAGTGCCCGAGGACGACCCCCACATGGATGCCTACCTCGAGCGCCTGATGCGCGACATCCGTGCCGCCGCCCATGCAGGCGAGTTGGAGCATATTCGCACCATGTACCTGGGCGGCGGCACGCCCACACACTTCGGGCACGCGAGGCTCGTGGAACTGGCCTACCTGCTCAGTCTCAGCATCAGGCTGGAGCAGGTGGAGGAATACACGGTTGAGGCAAATCCGGACTCGCTCACTCCGGCGCTGGCAAAGGACCTGTATGCCCTCGGTGCCAACCGGCTCTCCGTGGGCGTGCAGAGCTTTGTGGACAGCGAGCTGGCGGTGCTGGGCCGTCTGCACACAGCTGACCAGGCTGCCCAGACGATTCGTGAGTCGCGCACACGTTTTGAGAACCTGAGCCTCGACCTCATCTGTGGCATCCCCGGCCAGACCGAGACATCGTGGCAGTACTCCCTGGAGCAGGCGCTCTCTCTGGAACCGGAGCACCTCAGCATCTATCCCCTGCAGGTGGATCATGGCACCCCTCTCGCCCAGGCTATCAACAGCGGCGCGCTCAGTGCCGTGGATGAGGACAGCCAGGCCGAGATGCTCGAACAGGCAGCCAGGGTGCTCGGCGCTCAGGGCTACCCGCGCTACGAGGTGGCATCCTACGCACGGCCAGGGTATGAGAGCAGGCATAACACGGGCTACTGGACGGGAGTGTCCTATCTGGGCATCGGCACCGGCGCCGCCAGCATGAGGAACACGCTGGAAGGCACGAGGGAGCGGTGGCTCTGCGGCGAGGAACCGGAGCTGCTCTCTGCCAGCGAGGCTGCGGCGGAGGACCTGTTTCTCGCCCTGCGCATGAGCCGCGGTGTGAGCAACACGCAGCTCAAAGAGGCGAGCACCCTGCTCCCTCAGGCCCTGAACGTGTTCGAGGAACTCCAGTCCCTGGGCCTGGTTGTGCAGACAAACCAGCGCTACCTGCCAACGGAGAAGGGCTGGCTACTCGGCAATGAGCTGTATGCCCGTGTTTGGGCTTTGGCAGAAGGGTCCTGATCCCCACCTTCGCTCCTCACGCTCACCCCAAGCAAGCAGGCGCGGGGCGCGAGCACCAAGGTCGGCAGCATCGAGCCCTGCCTCACAACCCTCTCATGGCAATCCTTTAACAGCGGCTCTGTCGCCAGCCACCTTCGGGTATACTGGAAAGACGCCCTAACCCTTAAGCCGGAAAGCAGGCAGCACCATGATACGAGGCAGACGCGGACATATCAACCTCAGCTCCTCTGTCTTCAGGGATTTCATCGAGCGCGATCTGCTCTATGTGGACAAGAGCGCCTTCATCGAGCATGTCCTGGAAGAAAACTCCGATGTCTTGCTTATAACGCGCCCCAGACGTATGGGCAAGAGCCTGAACCTCAACATGCTCCGCTCTTTCATGGACGTCAAGCAGAGCTCGGTTGAAGAGGGCCTGTTTGAAGGGCTCTATATCGAGGACAGGCCCTGTCTTGGAGAAGCCAACTCCGTTCCGGTTGTGTATTTGAACTTCAAGGAGTTCAGCAAAGACGCCTACGAAGAAATGTTCTTTCTGTCAATATGTGATCAAGCCGAGATATACCTCGCCACCGAGCAATACTCCCGATCGCTTACCGCCTCGCTTGCCGAGGGCTCAAAGCTGCTTTCAAATGCTCTACGCTTCCTCATAGAATCCCTTCATGCAACCTACGGCACCCGTCCCTTCGTCCTCATCGACGAGTACGACAAGCTCATCATGGACAGCGCCAACACGCCGCACTTCGATGAGGTCAGAAACTTCACCAAGGCTGTGCTGTCCTCAGCCCTCAAAGACAACCCCTCGCTCGGCAAGGCCGTTCTTACCGGCGTGAACCGTATCGCCCAGGAGTCGCTCTTCTCTGACCTCAACAACCTCAGGGTCTTAGATGTCTTTACCCCCTCTGCCTTTGACAGAGACTTTGGCTTTACAGAAGAAGAGATAGATGAGCTCTGTACACCGGAGGAACTCGCCAGTGTGAGAGAGTGGTACAACGGAGAGCGTATTGGTGATTCTCTGGTCTACTTCACCTACTCGGTAATGAGTTACCTGTCTATAGGAAAACTCGACAACTACTGGGGCCAGTCCGGCACCACCGAGAAGATACACTCACATCTCACCAACGACCGTATAGATACCATTGTAGAGTTGGTCAATGGCTTTGGCAGCTATGAGATCCAAAAGACGGTCAAGAAGCGTCTCACCGCCCAAGACATTGAAGGGTATAGTACCGATGCCTCCTTCTACTCCCTGCTCGTACAGACCGGCTATCTGACCTATGAGCCCACAGAGGAGTTGGATTCCTATCTCTTAAGGCTTGCCAACCGCGAGCTCGTCAGTGTCTGGCGAGACTTCATCCTCACCGACCTCTTTGGCTTGCAGCAAAGAAACGTCCAGGACACTTTGGCCACCATTACCGATCCCGAGTACTTCGCTGATGCTTTCACGGATCTTATCAGCAACAGACTCTCCTACTTTGATTTCAATAAACGCAAACCGGAAAAGACCTACCATGCATTCATATCCGGCATCCTCGCAGGAGCAGCCATACCCTTTGCCTCCAACAGAGAGAGTGGATTCGGCCGTTACGACGTCATGGCACTTCTCCCCGACAAGACGATTATCTTCGAGTTCAAGACGGCAACGAGTGCGGAGGGCATGCACGAAGCCGCAGAGGAAGCCCTCACTCAGATAACAGAGCGCAACTACGCCGCAGACGCTCCTCCGGGCAAGCCTGTCTATGACGTGGGTATAGGATTCTACGGCAAGGAGGCGCGGGTGGCGGCGCAGGAACCCTCAACCTCAAAATAGCAGAGATAAACCAAGGTGTAGCCTACTTCAAGAAGGGTGCCACCTACCCCATACTCCTCCTGGAGCCAGACCCCATAACCAATATAGAAGACACCTTCACCATAGAAGTCCTCAACCCTCTGAGCTACCCCTACACAGCAACCTGGGTCAGACCAGCTGTAAGGGTCACCGACAACAAAGGCACCACCCTTGACCCCGAGACTGACTACGAGGTAAGCTACCTCGCCAACATCTTCGCAGGTGAGCAGGCAACCATCATAATCACCGGCAAAGATGCCTACGAAGGCCAACTCAGAACAACCTTCAAAATCAACCCAGCACCCCTCACTATCACCGCAGTGGCAAAGCAGAAGACACTCGGCGCAGATGACCCAGAGCTTACCTACACTGCCTCAGGGCTGAAAGAGCCTGACACTC
>JAISEO010000007.1 GCA_031264075.1 Coriobacteriales bacterium
ACCTTCTTGAAGCCTCCCTCTGTCAGGGCAGTAAGCGTAGCTGTATCAAGACCTGGGTTTGCACGACTTGTCGGTGTGGAGAGAAATATGGGGGAGCGTGTTGCATTAGCAAAGGGGGAGACAGAGAGTGCATCGGCAAAGTTAAAGCCATTTGCTATGATGGCGGTGTCTGACCAGCCCAGTGTAGCCTCACTTCCCTCTCTGTAGATGTCCAGTGCAGTATTGAAGCGGTTATCTCCCGCAACACGCTCTACCTTGGCAGTGCCTCCCATGAGGGTGGCAAGTGAGTCCGCGACAACCCCAGACACAGCTGCCTCTCCTCCTATGATATAGGCCTTGGTGGCACCCAGTGCTGCTATAGTGTCTTTAGCCTGTGAGGTGAGCGTTTCCTTCTCTGTGAGTATGACAGGGGCATCATAGATTCCGGCAAGGCTTGAGGCAGCAAGGGCATCAGGGAAGTCATGGCTGTAGGCCACTATGACGTAGTCTGAAGTAGTCCAGCCCTCCTGTACTATGGCCTGCATGGTGTCGAAGCGGTTACCGGCCTCTCCCTTGTTGCCGTCCAGGCGAGGCCAATCCTCCTTTACTGGGATGTCTGGGACATCGGGGGTGTCTGAGGCTTTGATGGTGAAGCTACCCTTGACATAGCTGATGGCGTAGTTGGCGATGGCGTTACCCTCTGCTCCTGTTACGGTAGCACCCGTGGCGGTGATGTCGTAGCTTCCTGCTGTCTCGCCTGGTGCGCGGGTGAGGTTGAGGGAGGTGACGGTGTCTGTGCCCTTGAGGCCTGCTACCGTGTAGGTGAGCTGTGGGTCTGCCTCATCGGAAACCTTTGTCTTATTGTCTGCGGTGATGGTTAAGGGTGCCCTGTTGATGGTGAAGGTGGTACTGAGCTCTCCTGTGTAGTTGTCCTTGCCGGTTACAGTGATGGTTGCTGTTCCTGTTCCCGCATTCACATTGGAGCTGTAGCCCAGTGTGTAGTCAGTGGCGGAGTCAAGCGTGATGCCTGCTCTCACGGCGCTTACCTGCGGGGTGATGGCTCTTCCGGTGTAGAGATAGCCTCCAGCATCGATTTCGGCTATGGCAAAGCCTGCGCTCTCAATATCAAGGGCATTGATGGTGAGCTTCGCCTCTGCGTAGTCCACGGTGATGTCGTAGTTGTCTGTCGTGTTGCGGCCTCCACCCTCTATGAGGGCGGTGGCAGAGGTGACGGGATAGCTTCCCCTGTCCTCGCCTGTCTCCCGGGTGATACTGAGGCCTGCAAGCGTGTCGCTTCCAAGGAGTCCAGGAGCCTCTCCGGTGAAGGCGGGCTCTGGCTCGCTGTAGCCCTTCTCCGCTGAGTTCACGGTGACGGTGAGCGGTACGGGCTTGATGTCGAAGGTGGTGGTAAGCCTGCCCCGATAATCGCCGGCTCCGGTGACGGTGAGGGTGACCGTGCCCGCGTTAATGTTGGGGCTGTAGCTTACGGTGTAGTCGGTGTCCTTGCTGAGCGTACCCTGGTCGTTAGCTACGGTAAAGCTGGGCTCAAAGGCGCTTCCCGTGTAGTCATAGCCACCGGTGATGATGCCTTCGATGTCATAGCCTGCTCCGGCAAGCTCTGTGGTGTCTTCCCAGTAGAGCTTGGGGTAGGAGTCTGCCACATAGGTGAAGTAGCTCGTCTCCTCCTCGGTGCCGGTACGGTTGAGATTCTCTACGAAAGACACGCTCTGCATGTCTGTGACATCGGTTATGGGGTGGTTGTTGGTGAGGTCGGGAGAAGACCCGCTGTCGCCGTGGGGCTTTGTGTAGACGCCCTCCAAATAGTAATTATTGCGGAAGCGGTCCGGATAGGGTTGGAAGGTTTGGCTGACGATGGTGCCGACGATGGCACCATAGGTGTCAGGAACAAAGGATGGGTTTAAATTCGTTAGGGTGCCGGTTGTGTAGCAGTCCCAGATACGTCCCGGTAACATGCTACCGACGAGACTGCCGCAAGAGTCGCTTGAGCCTATCGTTACCTCGCCCGTGTTATAGCAGCCTTCTACCTGCAGGAACAAACCGCCCCCTACCAGACCGCCGACATGGGTTGACCCGGTGGCAGTGATCGTGCCCTCGTTATAACAGTTGAGCAGTGTGGTAGGCGTACCATCAAGGCCGCCACTGGCCCGACCCACCAGACCACCGACATAGCGGGGAGTACCGCTTGTCGCGATGGTCACCTCGCTACCCACATTCTCAAGCATGCTGCCAGAGGTGGCCATGGCCACCACACCGCCGGTTGCCTGGTCGCGGCCGGTGAGCGTGCCTTCCACTACGAAGTTCTTGAGTACCGCACCGGTGATCTGGCCGAAGAGACCCTGGTAGTAGGGGCCACCGCTTGTCGCATAGTCGGCGAGGAAGTAGAGGTTTTTGATGGTGTAGCCCGCCCCGTCGAAGGTGCCGGAGAAGGGGGAGGAAGCATTAAAGCCTATGGGGATCCAGTTGACCTTTGCGCCGCCCTCGCCGATGTTGGCCCCGCAGACCCCTGCGAGGTCTATGTCTTTCGTGAGTTCTATGGTACAGCCCGCATAGCTGTTACCCGCACGGACGGACTCGGAGAAGGCGAGGAGTTCCGCGGCATCGTTGATGTAGCGGGGAATGAGACGGACATTTGCCACATAGGAGATCTTCGGGGCAGTCTTGACGCCCTCGGTAGTATTGGCGACGACACAGTAGTAGCCGTAGGTACCGAGCGGCAGTGCCGTGGGAGGTACGTAGCTGCTCTTTGTCTCCCGTGAGAGCACGGTGTCTTTTTCAGGGTCGGGATTCTCGCCGGTGAGGGCATACCACTGGTACCTGAGGGTGCCTGCTCCCGGGCCGGAGAACTCCTCTACGGTGACGTACAGGGCCTCGGCGGTACTGCCGGTGGCATACTCGGCGTCCTGTGGATGCTCGGTGATGACTGGTACGAGGGGCTGGGTGGTGCTTGCTACATAGAACCTGGCGGGCCTGCTCGCGACACTTGCGGAGCCTCCGCCCTCTCCCGTCCAGGTGTTGGTGATAACGCAGTAGTACCAGGTCTCTCCTTCTGTTGCCGTGGAGGGAATGTAGCTGGAGTCCCTTGCTCCCTCAACAGGCGCGCCACCCTCCGTGCTGTTACTGCTGTTTTGGTACCACTGCCAGCTGAGCGTTCCATTGACAGGAGGCTTGGTGCCTGCGGGGGTCTCTGCCTCCACACTGAGCGCGGTGGCAGGAGTGCCGACCTCTGCCCAGCCATCTTCCGGCTGCGTGGTGATGACCGGCGCATCGAAGCTGCCCTGCTCCCACGTAAGCACCGGATAGCGTGCCCCCTCCTTGTAGTAGAGGCCGCCGGGATCTATCTCTGTCAGGAACACGGCAGCCCTGAGTGCTTCTTCGCTCTTCTCAGTACCTGCGCCGCCATTACCTTGCCAGATGTTCTCAAGGAAGAAGCTGCGGACTGGCGCGGCAGTGCCGCTGTTGCTTGTACCAACGAGCGCACCGACTTTGCTGGCGCTTGCTGGGTCTGTAGCCACTCCTTCTGCGAAGGAAATTGCCCCGGTGCTGTAACAGGAGACCAAAGTACCGGAAGAGTCTCGGGTACCCACGATGCCGCCGACAGCCAAGCTCGATATATTGAGAGGTGTCGCCATCTCGATGGTGCCAAGGTTATAACAAGCTAGGATGTCGGTAGAATACGCATTGCCCACGATACCGCCAGCACCATATCCTACGCCAGTGATGGTGCCGTTGTAATAACACGAGCTGATAGTTATCGAATCGTAGCTAAAGCTGACGATGCCTCCGTATTCTATCGACGCTGTTGAATTTGCAACAATGTCCACCTCACTTCCAACACTGTTGATAGTACATGAACTTTCGGCATAGGCTGCCACACCGGCAGTATATGCATTTCTCGCCTCACTGGCATCTATGGAACCCTTGACAATGAAATCCTTCAGCGTGGCGCCTGCAATGTAGCCAAAGAGCCCTGTGAGACTATCAGTAGCGCTTCCCGTCACAGAGAGGCCACGGATGGTGTGCCCATTACCATAGAGGGAACCTTGGAAGGCATAACTCCAGGAGTTTCCAATTGGCGTCCAGCTCGCAGTAGCGGGATCGTCTTGAAGGTTGATGTCGTTCATGAGTTCCAGAGTGGCACCTGCATAGAGGTTGGTACCACTGTTGACGTTCTCGGCAACAGTCAGGAGGTCTAAGGGCGTGCTTATCGGGATGCCGGTTATCTGCACCCGAGCGGCACGGGTCGTGGCCTCTGCCGTTTTGAAGCCTTCGAGGGTGTTGGTTATCGTGCAGAAATAGTAAGTGGTGCCCACGGTGCCTGAACTCGGGGTGTAGGTGGCAGCATTGGCTCCCTTTATCGGCTCGGCCTTGCTGAGGTCGCTGGTGGCACCCTCGTACCACTGCCAGCTGAGCGTGCCTGCACCTTCCTTGCCCTCTACCGTGGCTACGACTGTGAGGGGCTCTGTCTCTCCAAGCTGCGTGACAATCTGGCTTTCCACCGGCCCGGAGGTTATCTCTGGTATTGCGGGAGTAGTGGCCGTGACCACCCCAAAGTGAGAGAAAGTGCTCGTGGTGCTCGCAGAGCCCGCTTCCTCGTTTACTGTACCCTCCCAGCTGTTGCTTATCTCGCAGTAGTAGTAGGTGGCACCCGGAGTATCAGTAGGCGGCGTAAAGCTCGCCTTGCGGGCAGCATCGCTGTCAATGAGTGTGGCACCCTCGGTACTCGGCTCGGTGTTGGAGTACCACTGCCAGCTGAGCGTGCCGTCCTGTGCTGCCTTTTCGGTTGCGGGCTTGGAGGCTGTGACACTGAGGGCGGCGGGCATCGTGCCCTGAGTGGCATAGGAGGAAGCCACGGGCTGCTTGTCTATGACCGGCACACCGTAGCCACCCTTCTCCCAGGAGAGGACAGGGTACTCGTTACCTTCTTTCCAGTGGACCGTGCCCTGGGCGACGTTAAGTGCGGCAACCTGGTCGGCGGAGCTTAAGGCAGCGGCCGTCAGGCGCTGGATGGGGCCATTTTCGACTTCGGTATACGAGGCATTGGAGCTACCCTGGTAGCAGCTGTCTTCCAGGTAATAGAGGTTAGTGAACTTCGTAATTATTGAGGGGTTGCTTCCCACATGCCCCGTGATGGCACCCAGGTAGTACTGTTCCCCGCCGGCTGCGTGGCTAACCTCGCCGCTGTTATAGCTGTTCTGGATGTAGGTGTTGGCGTAGTTGGCAGTCAAGGCACCGGCAATGCCACCGACCGTCCCGCAGCCCTCGATGGTTCCGGCGTTATAGCAGTTGGTGATGAAGGTGTAACTGTCAGCGTAGCCGACAATACCTCCGGTGCCAGTGCTGTTTGAAGTACTCGTAGAGGTGACTCGTATCGAGCCATTGAAATAGCAGTCCTCAATGCGCAAGCCATAAAGGACATTACCACTGGTACTTGGTTTGGCAATGATGCCACCAATGTTCGGGTTGCCGGTTGTTGCCGTTGATTCGATACGGAGCTCGCAGCCGACATTGCGGATGGTTGTACGTGCTGTTGAGTTGGAATAGTTGGCGACCACACCGGAGATGCTCGTGGCAGAGGAGGTGATAGACCCTTTCAGGATGAAGTTTGCTATCGTCGCCCTCGTCACGTAACCGAAGAGCCCCCCGGTTCCGGTGGCGGTGCTGTGCAGCCCCGATATGATGTGACCGCGTCCGTCGAAGGTGCCGGTGAAGGGCCTTTGGCTCGTGCCTATAGGCGTCCAGGGGTTGGTAGCCGCGCTGGGGTCTTCCAGATTGATGTCATTGGCGAGTGCCACCATAACACCGTCATAGGCATTGGCGCCGTTGGCCGTTACTGAGTCCGCGAATACCTTGAACTCCGCCGCGTCGTGTATGAGATAGGGGTTCTCTGCTGTTCCCTCTCCCTCGAGGTCAACAGTGACCGCGAAGGGTGCTACGGTACCTTCTTGTGCTTCCTGTGTCGCTCCTCCTACGGCAAGGGGCGTAACAAGGGGCTCATTGAGAGCATCGAGGTTATCCTGGGTAGTGAAATCGTCTTGCTTAGTGAGTTTGTCTGGCGAAGTGAGTTCGCCTGGTGATGCCTGTGGTGATTCCCCCTGCTGTGGTGCCTGCGGTGTCTGTGCTGGCTGGTCGTCGGCCTCGGATGGTGAGGAGCGGTCTTCATCCTGGGCTTCGCTCGCCTGTTCATCTTCTGCTAGAACAGAGGCTGGTGAGCCCCCCCCCCCCCCCCACTTCGGGGTTATCCAGCACTACGGGCTGGTCGGGGGAGGCAAAGGCTGCTGTAGAGGGCAGTGCTATACCCAGGGCCAATACGGTTGCGCAGATTACTCGGAGTACCTTGCCTGTTGCTGTTGACATACCTACCACTGCTCCTCACCTTGCCTCTCGTTGTTTTTATTTCTCAGAGGTGAATATTCTTACCAGATATTCTTACAGGGGTAGACTATAGTTGAGCGGCTTGCAGGTGTCAATGGGTATTTTTTGGGGAGCCTGAACCCCCTGAGTCCCCATCTTCGGTCTCGGCAACGCATGCGTTCTTTCTTCAAGCTCAGGGGGCTAACTCCCATCTCAAGCTTGGTCAAACGCCAGCGCCTTCTATAGTCTCCATATCAGGCTATCTTGAATCTACCACTGGGAAGCTCTTGAATCTCGTAGATCTTCCCGGGTTCTCTTATCTTGAATATCTCCCATTCCCAATCCTCCAAAGGTCTTCCCAGTTTTGTCGCGAGCCGTATGGCAAGCCCGACCTTGTGCGATCTGAGTTCTTCTATCTGTTCTTTTGAGGGAGGATAGATACTGTCTTGGTCGTTTTCAAGTCCTTCTGTGATGAGGTCATTCATACTGTATCCCTTGTCCTACGAGGTATTCCTGTATAAGCTTTTCACTGGCTTCACTATCAAAATATAATTTGAGCCCACCGAGACGCTTTGCCCCGTATTTTGTTTGATAATACTCATACAGCTTTGTTTTACTGAGAAACACCACAAACCCATCACAGCCAGAGTTAAACGACTCCTGTGCCACAAACCCTAATAGTATTCCGGCAACGTGCTCGTGCTTTCTGTCTACACCTCTGTTATGCGGATCGATCTCCAGTTTGTGCGCAAACACGTATCCTTCCCTTTTGAGTATCTCGTATTCAACCAGCCCTTCAATCTCCCCATCAACGGTTGCTGCTTTCAAGATGCTGGAACCTTGAATCAAATCTGTTGCCTTCTTGCTCCAGTCAAAACTCCAGCCTTGCGCTTTCAACGCCTGCGCCTTGCCTTCATTTATGTTGACTGAAACTATCTTCATTGACCGTTTACTTTGCATCAGCATATTCCCGTCGCAATGCCTATTGATATCATACCATACGAAGGCAGCCTTTAGTATCGCCAGAGGAACGAGGGTTAACTTCATTGGCCTTCATGGGCCTCGGAGTTACCCCAGGCGCTTAACAGCCGAAACCGCCAGGCAGAAGCGGTCGGCAAAGCGGCTGAGGGTCTCGGAGTCGTTGCTGGCCAGATGAATCTGGATGGCGCGGCGGTCGCGGGCAGCGAGCGCGGCAAAGTCGCCCTGTGCCTGAATGGCGGCCAGATCACCCAGGGTAAAGTCCTCACCGGGTATCTCGATGTCGTCTGTCTCGTCGGCAGAGAGAAAGCAGAACACACCCGTATTGGGGCCGCCCTTATGCAGCTGCCCCGTGGAGTGCAGGTACCGGGGGCCTATCTCCAAGCAGGTAGCGATGCCCAGGCGGCTGGCAATGCGGTTGCGCATCCGTTCCAGCGCCTCTCTGCGTCCGTAGCCCCTGAAGGGCAGGAAGGCGTTGAAGGAGAAATAGTCGCCAAAACGGAGGGTGCTCAGCAGAGCTCGAATCGCATGGTCCACGGTTATCTCGCCGTCTACGAGGTCGGAGTCTCGCATGAGCGCCCGGGAGATGCGTATGCACCGGATGTAGTCCATCTCAGAAAAGGTGAGCTCGAGGTAGTCAGCGTAATTCTCCTCGTCCGGGAGCACGAGGGCACTCGCCTCTCCCTCCCCCTTCCTGCTCTGCGCCTTGCTGTCTTTGCCCCGATGTGCCAGCAGCGCGCGCACCCGCTTTTTTGTGTCCTCGACATCCGGCTGATCAAAGGGGTTTATCTCCATGAGAAGCCCGAGCAGGGCCACGGTGTATTCCCAGATGACAAAGCGATCAAAGAGCTCGTCCACCGAGTCGAGCTGATAATGCCGCGCGGGTATCGAGGCGTCGACATGCTCAAGCGACTCAGCAAAGCCCTCGGAATGGCCCACCGTATAGGTTATGATGAGGCTGTCCTCGCGCGGTACGTGCAGGATAGAGGCATCCACCTCCACATTGGGGAGTATTCCCTTGCCTTTTTTGCCCAGGCTCTCGGCAATGAGCTGCTCAAACCACAGGCCAAACACCGCCCCCGAACGCGGCATGATGAGGGCTATCTTATCGCGCCCCTGCTGGTAGTTGTCGTAGATGAAGCAGGCCATGTCGAGCGCGGGATTGTCCTCGGTGTCTGCGGCACAGCGCTGCTCCACACGGGCGGCACTGGCCACGGTCTGCTCAATATCAATGCCGATACAGGCCGCCGGAAAGAGGGCAAAAACGCTCAGGGCAGAAAACCGGCCTCCCACGTCGGAGGGCGAGGAGAAGACGAAACGGTAGTCCTTGACGAGGGCCAGCTGCTCCAGCCTGCTGCCCGGGTCGGTGATGGCCACAAAGCGCTTGGCCGCCCCCTTGCTCCCCAGATGCCCGGTAACATACTGCCAGGCCACGCGCTCCAACATCAGGGGCTCGATGGTAGACCCCGACTTGCTGGAGACGATATAGAGCGTGCGCCCGGGGTCGGAGGACTGGAGGATGTGATTGACAAAGACCGGCGAGAGGGAGTCCATCGTGCGGAAGCAGACCTTGCTGCCGTGGCCCACCTCGTAGAGTTTGGTAATCGTCATGGACGCCTGAGAAGAACCGCCCTGTCCGATGAGGACGACGGCATCGAGGCCCTCCATGCGGATGCCCGCCGCTATGGCTGCTATCTCAGCGAGGTCAAGCGGGGGGCTTGAGGCCAGACTCGTCCAGCCGAGGCAGCGCCGTATCTGTACCTCGTCGGCAAAGTCGGCAAAAAGGCTTGCGTCCTTCTGGTGCAACCGAGAGGGAGCCTGCCGTGCGAGCAGACCTTCAAGAGCGTCTCGGTAGCCCGGATTATTTGCTGGACTCATCTTCAGCCGGGGTTTCTTCTGCCGGTGCCTCTCCGTCGTCTGCGGGAGCTTCGTCGTCTGCGGGAGCGTCCTTGGCATCCTCTGCGGGAGCGTCGTTCTCGTCAGCGGGAGCTTCTTCTTCCGGAGTCTTATCCTCAGAGGTCGCGTCCTCAGGCTTTGCTTCTTCCTCAGCGGGAGCGTCCTTGGCATCCTCGGCCTTGGCATCCTCGGCAGGCGCTTCTACCGCATCCTCGGCCTTGGCCGCATCGGCAGCGTCCTCAGCGGCAGCGTCCTCGGTCTTTGCAGCTTCCTCAGACTTTGCTTCTTCCTCGGCGGGAGTCTCGTCCTCTGCCGGGGCTTCTACCGCTTCCGCGTTCTCAGGCTCGGCAGTATCCTCGGCCTTCTCGTCCTCGACAGCGTCTGCGGCCTTGGCCGCATCGGCCCCGTCGGTGGCCTTTTTGGCCTTTCTGGGCTTCTTCTCCACTTTGAGCCCGCCCTTCTCGGCAGCATCGTCTGTGCTCGCAGCCTTGTTCTTGAACTTGACCGGCTCCTGCACCAACTCCATCAAGACGATGACGGCATCGTCGCCACGGCGCTTGCCCACCTTGTAGATGCGGGTGTAGCCGCCCGGTCTGTCCTTGAAAAGTCCCTGCTCCACCTTGGCAAAGATCTCCGCGACGAGATCCTTGTCGCCGAGCCTGGCAACGGCAAGACGCCGTGCGTGCACGTCGCCCCGCTTGGCCCAGGTGATGATCCGGTCCACGTCGCCACGAACCTCCTTGGCGCGCTCAAGATTGGTCTTGATACGGTCATTCGTGAAAAGGTTGACCATCAGGTTCTTCTTTATGGCCGCGGTATGGCTTGCGTCGGTGCCGAGCTTGCGGCCTTTTTTGTAGTGTCTCATGTTGTATCTCCCAAGTACATCAATCCGTCTGAGTGCCGTGTCGCCAGAGAAGCCTGCCGCAGCTGCCGTGTCCGCGTGCCCATGGCCTTGAGCCTTGAGCCCCGTAGCAGGCGCTGGCAACAGATGCCAGCAGTGCTGCCTCTCGCGCAGAAAGACGGTTATGGTTTAAGGCCAAGGCCCATGGTCTGGAGCTTGTCCTTGACTTCCTCAATGGACTTAGCGCCAAAATTACGGATGTTCAGCAGGTCGTTCTCGGAGAAGTCCACCAGCTGACGCACGCCATGAATGCCGGCGCGCTTGAGGCAGTTGTAGGAGCGTACCGAAAGGTCAAGCTCCTCCACCTGCTTTTCCAGCTCGGTGTTGGTGGTGGCGTCCTCGTGCGCAAAGATGGACTGGGCCTCGGCGGCAATTTCCTCGTCGTCGCTGAGCACCATAAACGCGTCCATGTGCTGCTTGATGATATTGGCTGCGTGTACGACCGCCTCAGAGGGCGAAGCAGCACCGTTGGTCTCAACCTCCAGCACCAGCTTGTCGTAGTCGGTGCGCTGGCCCACGCGCGTGTCGGTAACGCTCATCGTGCAACGGCGCACCGGGCTGAAGAGCGAGTCAACATGGATGTAGCCAATGGGATCAGAGGCCAGCTTGTTGCGCTCCGCCGATATATAGCCGCGCCCGACCCCCAGACGGAGCGTCATCTCCAGCTTGCCTCCCTCGGCGAGTGTGGCAATGACGTGCTCGGGGTTGATGAGGACAAAATCGGAGGGAACCTCGAGATCGGCCCCGGTAACGACCGTCTCCTTTTTGGTGCCCTCTACACTGACGCTGGCGGTACCCTCGTTGGCAGTGCCGAGAGAGCTGAACACAAGGCCCTTTACGTTGAGGACTATGTCGGTAACATCCTCGATAACGCCCTCGGCAACACTGAACTCATGCTGCACGCCTTCTATTCTGATGGCGGTAACCGCGGCGCCGTCCAGCGAGGACAGGAGCACTCTGCGCACACTGTTGCCGAGTGTCTGGCCATAGCCACGCTCAAGAGGCTCGGCAATAAAGCGGCACAGCGTACTATTGACAACTTCTACGGTTACCTGGGGTTTCATGAACTCTGTCATCGAACTATCTCCTTATCTCACAGGTGCTATTTGGAGTACAACTCGACGATGAGCTGCTCGCGTATATCCAAATCGATCTGGCTGCGTTCGGGCAGGCTGAGCACTGAACCCTGGAGTTTCTCGATGTCAACCTCCAGCCATTGCGGCACTTCGGTGCGCTCGGAAGAAATCAGGGCACTCTTGATAACCAGCAGTTCGCGGGCCTTGGGCAGCACCGCCACCAGATCTCCGGTCTTGACACGATACGAGGGAATGTCCACCCTGCGGCCATTGACGGAGATGTGGCCATGGCGCACCTGCTGGCGGGCCTCGTCACGGCTCTTGGCAAAGCCAAGGCGGTAGACCACATTATCCAGACGGCTCTCAAGGATGCGCAGAAGATTGTCGCCGGTGATGCCGGTCTGGCGATTGGCCAGCTCGTAGTACCCGCGGAACTGCTTCTCGAGCAGGCCGTAGATACGCTTGGTCTTTTGCTTCTCACGCAACTGCGTACGGTATTCGGATTCTTTGGGACGCTTCTTGCCGGCGTCTCCGGGGGGATAATCGCGCCGCTCGATGGCGCACTTATCCGAGTAGCAACGATCTCCCTTTAAGAAGAGCTTTGCTCCTTCGCGGCGACAGAGCCTGCAATCTGCCCCTGTATATCTAGCCATTGTGCTTCCTTTCATACATGCGATGACAACGCCAGAAACCCTCAGGCGTCATCAGGATGCTGGTAACTGCGGTAGCTGCTCGTAGTGAGAGCGTAGCGGTGCGGGCGGTGTTACACGCGGCGGCGCTTACGCTGCCGCACGCCGTTGTGGGGTATGGGCGTGCAATCCTGGATGCTGGCAATCTCCAGACCGTTGGCCTGAAGGGTACGGATTGCCGTCTCGCGTCCGGAACCGGGGCCCTTGACCAAGACGCTCACCTTGCGTACACCATGCTCAGCCGCAATCCGCGCGCATTGCTCCGCTGCCAGTTGGGCAGCAAAGGGCGTGGATTTGCGTGAGCCTTTGAATCCTACCGTTCCCGCGCTTTGCCAGGCAATGGTGTTGCCCTGCGGATCGGTTATCGTGATGATGGTGTTGTTGAAGGTAGACTTGATATGCGCCTGTCCCACAGCTATGTTCTTGCGCTCAGAGCGCCGTATTCGGGTACGTGCCTGTTTTTTAGCCATTACTTCTTCTTGCCTCCTATTTGCTTCCTCGGGCCTTTGCGTGTGCGCGCGTTGGTATGCGTACGCTGGCCACGCACGGGAAGGCCACGACGATGCCGGAGGCCGCGATAGCAGCCGATCTCCATCAAACGCTTGATGTTCATGGAGGTCTCACGGCGCAGGTCGCCTTCTATCATCAGGTTCTTATCAATGTATTCGCGGAGTTTTACGGTTTCTTCCTCGGAGAGGTCTTTCACACGCGTGTCGGGGTCAACACCGGTTGCGGCAAGAATCTGCTTGGCGGTGGTGAGCCCAATGCCGTAGATATAGGTCAACCCGATCTCCACACGCTTCTCGCGTGGCAGGTCAACGCCGGCAATACGGGCCATAGAATAACTCCCTTCCTAGCCCTGGCGCTGTTTATGACGGGGATTCTCGCATATGACAAGAACCCGGCCATGGCGCCGGATGATTTTACATTTATCGCACATCTTTTTTACAGAGGGACGCACTTTCATTCGTCTCCTCCTCTCATGGTATCCTGTGTACTCTATCCTCACGCCGCAGCCGCAGGCGGTAATTTTTGTACGGTTTGGTTGGTTCCGTTATTTGAAACGATAGGTTATCCTGCCGCGTGAAAGGTCGTAGGGAGACAGCTCCACCGTAACCCTGTCCCCGGGCAGAATGCGAATGTAGTGCATACGCATCTTACCGGAGATATGCGCAAGCACAACATGGCCGTTCTCCAACTCCACTTTGAACATAGCGTTAGGAAGCGGCTCAATGACCGTTCCCTCCAGTTCTATCGCATCTTCTTTCGCCAAGCTATCAGGTCTTTCTTTTTGGGGCACCAAAAAAACACAGCCGCTTATGATACCGCAACTGGCATACCTGAGTCCAGTGAGAAATCGAGAAATCGAGCAAGTTGTTCAGATTGTGTTACCGGACGGTCCCTCTCTGTCATTGCGAGCGAGCGAGGCGAGCGAGGCAATCCAGTTCTTGAAGCAAGGGAGGTGGCGAAAAACTGCCTACCCGGACGCGTCCTATAAGGACTGGATTGCCGCGTCGCGCGATGCGCTCCTCGCAATGACAAGGGAGTGGACAAGCGGCCGTTTCCTGCGACCGCCTGTTTGTCAATGAGAGAGTATGCCGAGCTTCTTCAGTGCCCGTGCGCCAACAAAGTCTGAGCTGGAGCGCAGCAGGGCCTTTAGCCCCGCGGTCTCGGGCCTGATATAGACGTCCTGCTCGGCGGCGTCAAAACAGGTATGGGCCCTGCGCCGCCGGGCGATATACTCCTCAGGGGTCTCCAGGACGATCTCCGAAATGCCCAGCAGTATCTTCTTGAAGTCCTCTGCGGCCTTCGCAGGCAGATGCACCTCAAACACCTCTCCCTCCGCCATAAGGGGCATATCCTGACCATGGGTCCGCAGCAGGGGCCACCGGACGATCATCACCTGCAGCCTGCCAATGGTAAGGAGCGTCAGGTTCTTATCGCCCAGCTCCGCGCTCACGTCGGATTTGCTCAATTCATCGAGGATCATCTGGGCCTCGGAGCCGTACAGGGCAAAGGTGCCGATGCGATCCGTTCTGTCCTCCACCTTGATGTCCTCGAACACGGCCACACCCTCGTTGTTGGCAAGCTCCGCATGGGCCTCCAGCCATTCCGTGACTTCGCAGACAGCCCCGGGATTAGTGAGAAGGAGGTACTCGTGCTCGCCGGTGCGGCCTATCATCACGAGATCAATGATCTCGCCCTCGGCGTTGAGGACGAGCGCAATGGCGGCCTGCCCCGGTGTCTCCAGACGCCAGAGCTCTACGGTGGTCATGACTTTGACGAACTCAGGGGAACTCTTGCCACTGAGGCGTATCTTGCCCATACGAGACACGTCGGTAAAGTAGGTGCCGATTTCCTCCATGATGCTTCTCCTGTACTCGGTCGATGGGGCGGGAACTGGGCCGGTGGAGCAGGAACAGGGTGGTTACACAGTCTGTGCCGCGGGAACCTCAAGCTGGTCCTGGAGAAGAATGACGGTCTTCGCATGGGAGGGATTTCCCGAGAAGCCACCCCAGAAACGCTGCCAGCCGATGCTGAGGCCTTCCCAGAAGTCGGGGGCCACAACAGTCTGGGCTACCACGATGTCGGAGGCGATGAGCACCTCCTCTCCCTGAGACCAGATGATCTTTCCACAGATTTGGCCCTTGGAGGCCTCTCCCTCGATATCGCTCGCGGAGATCTCCTGGCTTATGGCACCGTTGAGGTCGAATATCTCCACGCGCACGGCCACGGGCACATACGCGGCCACGGTCTTATCAATCCAGCTGAGGAGGGCCAGCTCCGCCACCTGCTGCGAGGTGTTGATGAGCTCGATGGTCCGGTAATGCCTGAATCCCCACTCCAACATGGCGGCGGTGTCGATGAAACGCTGTTCGGCGGTAGAAGCGTTAAACACCACCGTGTACAGCTCGATGCCGCCTGCGTCCGCCGCTCCGATAAAACAGTAGCCCGCCTCGTCGGTGTAGCCGGTCTTTATGCCGAGGGCCTGGCCCGTTGTAAGGTACGCAGCCAGCTCGTCGGTGGTGGTAAAGGTGAGGATCCTCCCGCCGATGTCTGCCTGATAGCTGCTGGTACCCACAATCTGCCGGAAGGTGCTGTTGCCCATGCAGTAGCGGGCGAGTGCCAGATAATCGCGAGCGGTGGTGTAGTGATCCTCTACCGAAAGCCCCGAGGCATCGGCATACAGAGTTGAGGCCATGCCCAGCTCGGCGGCCTTGTCGTTCATCAACTGCACGAAGCGGCCTTCCATGTCTGATATATTTTCGGCGATAACAACGGCAGCGTCGTTGCCGGAGGGCAGAAGCAGGGCATAGAGACAGTCCAGGAGGCTGATAACCATCCCCTCCTCCAGGCCCGCGTCGGTGCCGTCGGTGTTGGCCGCGCCGTAGGTAACCGTCAGCGGTGTGTCGAGGGCCGTGCTCTCGAGAGCGACGATGGCCGTCATCATCTTGGTGGTGGAAGCCATCGTGACGCGCTCGTCTATGTTGCGCTCAAAGAGTATGCGTCCCTCCCTGGTGCAGAGGGCGGCCTCGGGTGCCTCCACAGAGGGCCGGGCATCGGCCACGGCGGTGTAGTCCTCTGCCGGTCTGCCATCAACGACATCGCCTGCGTAGGCCACGGTCTGTAGCGGCAGCGAATAGGCGGAACCTATGATACCAAAGCACAGCGAGCCTCCCAGGGCCAGAACCAGCAGGATGATAATCACCAGTCTGGCGATGTACTGCCAGGACTTCTGCGGCGTGTTCTGGGTACTCCTGGGTGCCTGCGGTACCGGGGCCTTCTTTGGGGTCTTGGCCTTTTTGGTGCCTTTGGTGTTTTTGGTGTTTTTTGCCAAAACTACCTCATTAGCTCATGCCGTCATAGGTGCTGCATTACAGGTCCGCTGAGTGCAGCAGCCTGTAGCCAAGCCGCTGGGCGATCTCGGCGATGCCTTCGGGGTTCTCGACACGAAAAACCACCGTGACCTTCTCCTGGCCTGAGCCAAAGCAGTAGGCATACTCAAGGTTGAGGCCCGCCTCGTCAAAAGCCTCCAACAGGGGAGCAAGACTGCCCACCACATTGGGAATCTCAACGGCAGAGACATCGGTGAGCTTGGCGCGATAGCCCGCATCGAGCAGGGCCTGGAGCGCGGGCTCGGGCTTGTCCACCAGGAGGCGGGCAACGCCATACGAGGCGGTGTCGGCCACGGTCAGGGCACTCATGTTGACATCGGCGGCCGCCAGGGTGTGGCATAGGGCGGCCAAGCGGCCCTGTTCGTTCTCCAAAAAGACGGTTACTTGATTTGGCATGGTAGATCCTCTCTGGCTATCTCAGGTCGATAACCCGCCTGGCCTTGCCCATCGAGCGTTCGATGGACTTGGGCTCCACAACACTCACATCCACACTCACCTGCAGATTGCTCTTGAGCTCATTGCCGATGCGCTGTTGCAGCTCCTCTATCTTGCGTATCTCATCAAAATCGAACTCCGGTGTTGTCTCGACCTTGAGCTCGACCTTGTCCAGTTGGCCCTTGCGTGTGAGGAGTATCTCGTAATGGTTGGTGACCTCCGCAAACTCGGCAATGGCCTGCTGGAACTGACTGGGGAAGACATTGACACCGCGGATGATGAGCATGTCGTCGGTGCGGCCGGAGATGCGGCCCATGCGGCGGAGCGTGCGTCCGCACGAACAGGTGCCCGGCACGATGCAGCTGATGTCGCGGGTGCGATAGCGCAGGAGCGGTGAGCATTCCTTGGTAAGTGTGGTAAAGACGACCTCGCCATACTCCCCGTCGGGCACGGGCTTAAGCGTCTCCGGGTCAAGTATCTCGATGATGAACTGGTCCTCGGCCACGTGCAGCCCGTTCTGGACACGGCATTCGCAGCTCACGCCAGGGCCCATGACCTCGGAAAGGCCGTAGATGTCCACGGCAACGACCCCCAGCTTGTCCTCTATCTCCTGGCGCATGCCCTCACTCCAGGGCTCAGCACCCAGGATGGCACCGCTCAGTTTGAAGTCGCTGGCAGGATCGTAGCCCATCTCTATGGCCGTATCGGCGATGAGGAGGGCGTAGGACGGCGTGCAGGCCAGGATGTCCGTACCAAAGTCGTTCATCATCTGCACCTGGCGCTGGGTGTTTCCGCTGCTCATGGGCAAAATGGTGGCGCCGATGCGGATGCCTCCCTCGTGCGCGCCCAGACCTCCGGTAAAGAGGCCGTAGCCATAGGCTATCTGGAGTATGGATTCCCTCCCGCCGCCCACCTGGGCAATACTGCGGGCAAAGCAGTCTCCCCAGTTGTCGATATCCTCCTGGGTGTAGCCGCAGACCGTCGCGTTGCCGGTGGTGCCGGATGACGCGTGCAGGCGCTGCACCCTGCTGTGGACATCAACGGCAAAGAGACCGAAGGGATAGGCGTCGCGCATGTCCTGCTTGGTGGTAAAGGGCAGCTTACTCAGATCGTCCGCGGATGTGATGTCGCCCGGCAGTACGCCGAGGGCATCCATGGCACTGCGATAAAACGGGATGTTCGCGTAGCAATTGTTCACCGTCTTGAGAAGCCGCTCGCTCTGCACGGCAAAGAGTGCGTCTGCGCTGGCCTTCTCTATCTCTGGCTGAAAATACCGTTCTGGCCTGGTCTTGAGTTGCGTCTTGTCTGTCATTTGCTTACCCTTCTCGTCCTTTCTTCTACATTGCCCGTATCTATATCACTCTCTTCGAATCCGCTGGCTTGATAGTCGCGCTCGCAAGCTCGCCGCTCCAACAACAGTCCACAGGACTGTTGTTTCTTTCTTCTACATTGCCCGATACTGCTTCAACCCTTCAAACCGTGTTGAACTCACGGATTTACACGATAACACAACTGGCCCGACTTATCACGGCTTGGGTCCAATCTCCACGATTTCCGGGGTGGCGTCGTAGGAAGAATAGAAAGTCCTCTGCTCCTTGACAGCCCCCTGGGCATCATAGACCGTGCGGATAACCTCGACCCGGGAGGCCTTTTTGCCCTCCTGCTCAACATGGCTCTGCCCCGGCGCCATATCCTCGCTCTCTATCTCCTTGGTCTCGTAGTCTCTGCCCTCGACAAGATCGCCGGCCACGCTCTCCACGGTATAGCCGGGCGGTATGCCCCAGAGCGTCGCGGTGACGCTGTAATCGGTGTACGACAGCGTGAGGAGCAGGTAGTTATCGGTGTCGTTTTGGAACTTGAGATCGGCGTAGGGATAGGCGATGGCCGCGTCGCGGCCCACGGGATACCGGGTGAGCCTGAGGGAGTGGTTGATTCTCTCAACGATGGGATACCCGGCTTCATAGGCAGCATTGAAGACCGTACTCGCCACACTGCAAACCCCGCCGCCTATCTCATCGACGTACTCGTCGCCGAGTATGACCTGGGCATCGACAAAGCCCTTCTCCGCGGTGCATTCTCCCGCCGTTTCGTTAAACGACCAGGTGGCCTGGGGAGCGATGATGGACGAGTTGATGAGGTCGGACGCCACGTGGATATTGGTGATGGTGCCCTGGCCCACCCACCAGTACTCGATGGTGAACTCGCTGATTTTGGTGGTGAAGTCAAAGGCCTCCGCGTCGCTGGTCTGCATCGTGGGTTCCAACACGCCGATGGGCAAGACGAGCGTTCTGTCCTCGGCCTTGAAGTCGGCCTCTGCGGGATCGGCCTCGGTGTTGGGAGCAGCCTCGTCTGCGCTTGCTTCTCTAAAGAGTAGCGCGTTCAAGTCCTCCGCGAGTTGATCGTAGTCAACGCCCGTGCCGTTTTGGCTGGGAACTATCTGCAAGCCTTCCTCGCCGGCAACGAACCGGGCATTGAGGGGAGCTATCTGATCTTCAATCGCACCGGTTAACTCGGGCAGCTTTGCCTCAAGCAGCAAGGCGTCCACCGAGGGAATGAGATGCCACGTAGCTGCCTCATCCTGCTCGACCGAAGTGGCAATGCACGAGCCGAGCAGCGGGGCGGTGAGGCTCCAGGAATCCTCTCCATAGCTGAGGGTAACCGGCTCGTCTATCGCCGCCTGGGCCTCCTCGGCCAGCTTTTTGGCGTCCTCCAGCGTTATATACCTCTTTCGTTCAATCAGAGGAACAACAAACTCGCGCTCATCGGAGAAAAAGGCCCGCTGCAAGAGCGTCTTGAACTGTTCCTCGTCCACGACTCTGCCGTCGTTGCCGTCCTCGGCGACAAAGCTGCTGCCATCAAAGTGGATGTTGGCATTTTGCATGGGCACGCCGATGGACAGGGTGAGCATCTCCTCCAGACTTTTAAGGCGATCCGTAGGAAAGTCTACCCTGGGGGCAAGGGCGACGCCCAGCGTGCTTGCGGCCAGACGGCCGAGCAGAAAGTCTCCCTCCCGTCCTACGCCATAGGCCTCTTCCGCGAGTCTTGTGCCGTTGACCTCGGCATCAAAGGTCGCGAGCGTCACGCTCCAGGAGCTGGCCCCATAGTCGATTTCTGACTGATTGTAGGTGTTGATACCGTTGCCCAATTGCTGGGTCGTGCTGTTAACCCCCGCTGTTGCTGCTGCTTCGTTGGCAAAGAAGTTGACCGGGGCAGAGGTGGCCACCGAGTTGAGATTGGTGGTGATGAGTTCCGCCGCCTGGGCTTCTTCAAGGTGGCCGACATCGACGCTGCCGACGCGAACCCCCGAGTGAATAACGCCGAAGTTGCTTATGCTGTCGCAGCCATAAAACAGCAGGGCAGCAACAAGGAGCAGGGTTACCGCCAGTGCAATGAGGAGTCTTCTGGGCGTGTTGAGGACACCGAGTATCCGAGAGCCCGTGCCCTGTGCGTGGCTGACATTGCGAGCGGGTGAGGCGGTTTTCGAGCGCGCGGCAATCCGTGCATGCGAGGCAGCGGGAACAGAGGCTTTGCTGGGAGAATACGCGTTGGCCCTCCTTTGTTGGACCGCGGCGCCGTTTTCTCCTCTTTTGGAAATCCGAGCGGAACTCGTGTTGGGTGCACGGTTCTGCGGAGGGTTCTGCAGGTGGTTTTGCGAACGGTTCTGCCTGTGCCTGCTCCCGAGGTACGCGCGCACCATATAGTAGATGCCGGTAATCCAGGCAAGCGCCACGCCCGTGTAGACAAACCAGATGCCCAGCGGCGCGGCGTTGCTCCCCCATCCGGGCAAGGCGCTTGAGTCGATGATGCCCATGCCGCCGACCTCCGGCCAGGCGAGGATGAGCATACAGAAGCCCGCCATGATAATGGCCGTAGCCGCCTTCCCCACAAAGGCGACCTTGAACCGGGGCTGGCCGGCGGCGCGTAGTTGACCGAGCAGCACCAGCATGCTCAGATCGCGGGCGACGATGAGCAGAAGCACCCAGAGCGGAAGGCGGCCCACGACAAATACCGCAATGACCGTGGTGAGTATAAGCACCCTGTCTACCAGCGGATCGAGCTGTTGCCCCAGGCGGCTGACCTGTCCCGTTCCGCGGGCGACGGCGCCATCCAGAAAGTCGGTGGAGGCGGCAATAAGAAAGAGGATGAACGCCGCGATGTTGTTGTGATAGCCCACCAGCACAACCGCAAACACCGGCACGAGCAACAACCTGATGAGACTAATCAGGTTGGGCAGGGTCACTATCTTGTTACTTACCTCTGTGTTCACCTTTATCGGATCCCCGTTAGGTCGCTTGCAAACAGACATTATATCGCTAATGACGCAAGGAGCGAAGAGACGATGGCGAAGAGACAGAAAGGAAGGTCGCGGCCTGCGACACAGGGGGAAAGCAGGAGCAGTGTTCGCAAAACGACCAACTGGTCGGGATGACTGGATTTGAACCAGCGACCTCTCGGTCCCGAACCGAGCGCTCTACCAAGCTGAGCCACATCCCGACGTATTCTACCCACCTCTGCCTGTGCGCGGCACAGGGCCGCTTAACACACAGCCTTGCAATCCTACCATAAAGGCAGGGTAGCGAAAAGCCGCCAGTGGTAAGATATTCCCATGCAAAGGCGTAACAACACACGAATCCGGCGGCGGCGGACGCTTGCTGGGGTGCTTGCTCTGGTATGGATGACCGTCATCTTCCTGCTTTCGGCTGTTCCGGGAGCGAGCTACCCAAGCCATCCGAGCTTTCTCAACTACGTCGCGCATTTTGGCGAATACCTGGTGCTGGCAGTCTTGCTCACGGTGCTGTTTACCGGCAGCCGGTTCAAGCGCTGGCAGATTGTGCTGCTCGCCCTTGGGCTCGCCGCTCTGTACGCAGTAAGCGATGAACTCCACCAACTCTTTGTGCCCGGACGATCCTCGGACCCTGTCGACGTCCTCACCGACGCAATAGGAGCCTCTGTGGGCGCGTTGCTGACGGCTTCAGTGCTCAAACGGATAGACGGCAGGCGGAAACGCCGGATGTGAGTGACAGCAGCGCTACGAATCTCCCAGAAACGCGCCACTTTGCCTTGACCAGAGCCTTGCGTACTCGCCGCCTGCCTCGATGAGCTCGGCGTGCGTGCCGTCCTCGACGATGCGTCCCTCATTCAAGACGATGATGCGATCGAGTGTTGCCACAGTGGAGAGCCGGTGCGCCACGACGATGGAGGTGCGGTTCTGCATCAAGGTGGCCATGGCATCCTGGATGAGTTTCTCACTTTCTGAGTCCAGTGCCGAGGTGGCCTCGTCGAGCACGAGCAGCGGGTCGTTTGCGAGAATGGCACGCGCGATGGCAATGCGTTGACGCTGCCCGCCGCTGAGCTTGACGCCGCGCTCCCCGGTTATCGTGTCAAAACCCTGCGGCAGGGTCTCGATAAACTCCAACGCGTTGGCCTTGGCTGCGGCCTCGATGATCTGCTCGTCGGTGGCCTCCGGGCTGCCGTAGGCAATGTTCTCGCGCACCGTACGATGAAACAGCAGCGGTTCCTGCGGCACATAGGCAATCTGTTGGCGGAGGCTCACCTGCGTAACGTCGGCGATGTTCTGCCCGTCAATGAGGATGCGTCCCTCCTGCAGGTTTGAGAGCCGGAGCAACAGCGTGGTGAGCGTAGTCTTGCCCGAGCCGCTCCGTCCCACAAGGCCTACGCGCTGTCCGGCGGGAATATGCAGGGTGAGGTCGGAAAACACCCGGGTAGAAGGCACGCCTTCGCCCTCCACATAGGCAAAGCCCACGTCCTCAAAGTCAATACTGCCAGCACCCACTCTGAGCCTGGGCGCTCCCGCAACATCGCTTACCAGGGTGGGCTCTTCGAGGATGCTCGTCATGGCAGCCGCATCGCCAAAGCCGCGGTTTATCTGCGCAAAGGTTATGTTGAGGCGATTGAACTGCATACAGAGCGCGTTGGTATAGGTAAAGGCCATGACCAGGGTGCCGGCGCTGATGCCAAACCAGACACTGCCTCCGGTGATGAAGATGACCATGCACGTCATAATGCAAACGATGATAAAACTCGTGACCGCGCCTCTGAACGTCGAGGATCGCATACGACGGGAGTCCGCGGTAAGCACGTCATGATTGGCCAGATTGAAGAGTTGGCGCTCATAGGCCTCCCTCCCGTAGGTCTTGACCGCCAGGATATTGGTGATGGAATCGGAAAGCTCGCCGGAGAGCGCATTCTGTGCGCGGGCCGTGGCGGCGTTGAGCGGCAGAATCTGCCGGAAGAGCAGCCAGGCCACCACGGTATACACCACCAGCAGCACCGTGAGGACAGCTACATAGAAGGGCACGGGAACAACAAGGATTGCCAGGGTAAACAGCGCGGTGAGGGCGATGGGCATGACCGCGTAGATGAGGTTTTCGAGCAGCAGGGTATACGCGCTGATGAACTTTTGCGTCTGCGACACCAACGAGCCACCGAATCGTGCGGCGTGAAAGGTCATTGACTGATTGGAGAGCGTGTCAAAGGTGCTGGTCGCGAGGTCGTAACTCGCCAGTATCTCGAGCTTCCACACACTGTAATCCTGGAGCTTGGAGCTTGCCTGGCCCACCACATTGATGAGCACGAGGCCGAGTATATAGGGAGCGTAGGCCTGCAGCACATCGGCTTCTCCCGCGGGCGGTGTTGCGGCGAGCTTGTCAACAATCAGGCCCACAACGTAGGGGTTTCCAAAGGTCAAGAGCCCCACAAACCCCAGCGTACTGATGATTGCCAGGGCAAAATAGCCCCAATGCCTCTGTGTGACGGCCCAATAATAGCGGAGTGTACTTCGCGTTACCGACACTGTTTTTGCCTTGCTCATGTGCTTGCCTTCCTGTACAAATCTGGTCTACCAGGTTTCTAACTCTCTACAAGTTTAGCGCTCGCGGCGCCCTCTGCTATAATCGATTATTCCATCAGCAAGCAAACTCTGCAAATGACGGCACGAGATGGGTGGTATGCGACTCTTTTCAAAATCCTGCTCCGTTGCCCTGGCTCTCTGCCTGGCCTTCTCCTTGCTGTCCGCTCCCGCGGTCTGGGCCGACGAGGCTGCTGACGGCGATACTCCCGAGGTTGTCGATGCCAACACTCCCCTGCCTGACATCGCCGGACTCCAAAAGGAGGTTGATCTGGCCTCTGCCGTCTACGACGAGGCCACGCAGCGGATCCTGCTGCTCGAAAAAGAGATCAGAGACCTTGATGCGCGCCTCAGTGCGCTGAGGCTTGAGCTTCCCAATGCCCGCGAACTCTCCAATGCAAGCGCACGGGAGTACTATCGCACGCTTTCTACCTCCAACCTGTTTTTGGAGATGGTCCTGGGGGCCACTTCGCTCGCAGACTTCTTTGCCAAGATAGAATACACGGCACGGGTGAACCAGAGCTACCTGGACGCCATTACCAGTCTTACCCGGATCAACGCCGAACTCGAAGAAATCCGGGCTCTGCTCGACACCAACAAGACATCCGTGGAGGAAGAACGGCTCCGTGCCGAGGAGGCCCTGCTCGACGCTCGGGCTGCACGTGACAGCGCCGAGGAGACGGCCCGTAGGATCGCGGAAGCTACGGCGGCGGCCACAGCGGCAGCGGCGGAGGCAGCGGAGGCTGAGCAACACACTCCGGAAGCACCAGTCGCCCCGAGCAATCCGGGCACGCCGGTTGACCCGGGAACGCCGGAGACTCCTTCGGACAAACAGGCCTTTGTCAACCTCTGGACGCCACGCATCGATGCCTATCTGGCTGGATCGCCGCTGGACGGCTATGGATACGCCTTTGCCAATGCCGCCTACGACTACAATGTGGATCCGCGTTGGAGCCCCGCCATCTCCTGCCTGGAGAGCAGCAAGGGACGCTATTGCTTCTTGCCCTGTAACGCCTGGGGCTGGGGCTCGGTAACGTGGCCGGACTGGGAGACAGCCATCTACGCGCATGTTCGCGGGCTTTCCCGGGGCTACGGCTATACCATCTCAGAGGCCAGCGCTCAAAAGTACTGCCCGCCCAATTGGGAGTACTGGTACAGCTTCGTCTCGAATCAGATGACCCTGATATAAGGCCAGGGAAGCGCTGCTTACTCCTCGCTTCTAGAAGATATGACCGATTTATTCATTGCACGCCATCTTGCGGTCAATTTGCCTCAGTTCAGCCTGTGCGAACACCGCCATTACCGCAAGTAGGGTCGGTGTTCGCCCAAACTGATCTGATGCAAATTGCTCCACAATCTGGCATACAAGCAATTAATCGGCACTTCTAGTGAGCACTGCACAGGGGAGTGGGCGGCAGGTCAATTCCCAGGGCCTGCGATGCCTCCTCACGGAGTTCTCCGATGGTAGCCTGATAACAGGCCAGCGAGTCAATCCAGCGCCTGAGCGTCTGTATGCCTGCATCGGTGAGGCTGAAGGCGCGCTTGGCAGGACCGGACTTGGGCGTATCCCACACAGAACTGAGCAGACCTTGGTCCTCCATGGCCTTGAGCGTGCGATAGATGCCGGTTGGATCCGGCTTGCTGCCACCAAACATCGGCGAGAGCGCCGCGCGCTGCACGATGACATACCCATGCAGCGCTTCCTCGCTCGCAGCAAGGATGGTGAGGATGGTGGGTTGAGACAGACGGCTCAGGCTTCGGCCCAACTGGGCACACTCCCTGAGCTCCTCCTCATTCCTTGGATTGCAAACCGACCACATTATGGGCTCCTATAGTCCCAGGGCCTTTTTGAGGCCAGCAACTCTGCGCCGCGAGACCGGCACCTTCTCATCCTCGCCAGCCAGGGTCAACTGCAGCGTGCCGCCACTGATGGGCGTGACTTCCTCGACGCAGTTCAAGTTGACCAGATAACGCCGGTGTACCCTGAAGAAGTTATAGGGCTCGAGTTTGGCCTCCAGCTGTGCCAGACTGACCGTGGAGAGATACCTGTCGTCGCTGGTATGGAGGTAGGAGTAGTCGTCCTTTGCCATGATGTAGTGGATCTTGTCGGTGGAGACCAAGAGCTTCTTATTGCCCTTCTCCACCGGGATACGCTCCGACTGGTTACCTTTTGAGTTGGAAGCAAGATACTTCCTGGCCTTGCTGAGCGCTTTCTGCAAACGCTCGGTCTCAACGGGCTTGACCAGATAGTCTATGGCGTTGACATCAAAGGCCTGGGCAGCGTGCTCGCTGTACGCGGTTACAAAGATAACGGCGGGCGGATACTTGAGGCGTCCCAGTGCCTCGGCCAGCTTGAGGCCGGATGCGCCGGGCATTTGAATATCCAGGAACATGAGGTCGCCGCCATGATCCTTGAGACGCTCGATAGCCTCCCGCACATTAGAGGCCTCGGCTACCACCTCGACCTGTCCGATGCTTTCCAACAGATACCGGAGCTCACTGCGCGCAGGAGCCTCATCATCAACTATTATTGCTCTGATCATCATTAACCACCTTGCAGGATTCCTTGGAACCTAAATTGAGGATAACGCGTGTTCCCACGCCGAGTTCTGATTGTACCGCAAGCCCGGCATTTATGCCGAAGAAGCCTTCTAACCGTTCGGCCACATTTTTGAGCGCCACACTCGTGTGATGCTGGTCCTCGTTGGTGAGCGCGCGTTCGTGCGTGGACTCTGCCATGCCCACACCATCGTCTTCCACCACGACAACCACCTGTCCGTCAATGACTTTTGCGTCGATGGTTATGTGCAGAGGCTCCTCTTCGCGCCTGCCATGCGCCACCGCATTTTCGACAAGCGGCTGAATAATGAAGGCGGGCACCTTGATATTGTGCAGATCCTCCTCCACAAAAACCGTGCCCGTTATCTGATCGGACCCAAAACGCGCCTTCTCAAAACCAAGGTAGCGAAGCGTCTGGGTTATCTCCCTGTCCAGGATGGTGTTTTCCATCGAGCTCTCGAGGGTCTGGCGATAGAAGATGGCAAACTCCCTCAGGAGGATACGAGCCTGCGCAGGATCGGTGCGGATGAGTGCGGCAATGGTGTTGATGGTATTGTAGAGAAAATGCGGGTTTATCTGGGCCTGCAGGGCCTTGAGGTTCATCTTGACCGCCAGCTCGCGTTGATATTCCAACTCGGCGAGGCTCAGCTGCATCTCGAGGAGTCCGCCGAGGCCCTCGGCCATGGCCTGCTGGTTGGCATCGAGCTGGCGAGAACTCTTGTAGTAGAACTTTAACACGCCAATGACCTTGCCATGCTGTTTGAGCGGTACACAGATGCCTGCCTGCTGGGATTCGTAGTCGAACTTGTCGCCTATCTGTTCAAATGACCGTGCTATCTGGACCTTGCCTTCTTCGATGGTTCGCCGGGTGGCATCGGTGCGGATATGCCCGCCTATGGGGTGCGTGTCCATTTCGCGCCCAACATAGCCGAGTAACTTCTCTCTGTCGGTGATGGCCACCGCAGTTGCCGCCGTAGCAGGGAGCAGCAGCTTGCAGACCTCCTGGGCACTCTCCCTGGTAAGACCTTTTTGCATATAGGGAAGCGTCTGCGCCGCCAACTTGAGTGTGCGCTCACTTTGACGGGCACGCAGGCGGTCTGAACTGATATTGATGCGCACCAACAAAAAGAGCAGGAAGGCTGCCGCGACTATACCAACAACAGCAATGGCAAAGTTTTCGTCGCTGATTATCGACACGGCCGTAACGGCCAACAATACCACAACTGCTATAACGGTGATGACTTCTACCACTGAGAGACTTTTATTCATACGAGCCATTTTACCACGCTCTCTCCCCCTGAGGGAAGCGCTGATTAAGCCTCGCTTTTGCTCCATAAAGCAGAAACTCCGAGTAGGCCGCTCGGAGTTTCAGTTGGGAGTTATGCGCCTTATGTGCCATAACTTGGTAGTAGTCTAACACATCTAGTAGAGCATGTCTAGTACTAATTTGAAGTTTTTTGCAGATTTTCCGCTCACCGGTTACTCACACCCACTGTCATTGCGAGGAGCGCATCGCCGTTCCGCTCTCCTCCGTTCCGCTCTCGCTCCCGGGTTCAAATGTGGAGATTTTATGGAGATTCATCCACGGGCCTGCCTCAACGGTATCCTTATGTTGTTGGATTGGCAAGTGTTGTGTTGGAATGGCAGCCCTTGCTCAGTCGAACACCATCGGTGTGGGTGGCAGCGCAGTATTGGGGCCTGCTTGCAGGCAAGAGTTTTGAAACCGGTAACACTATGAAGACCGCAACAACAACGGACACAGCAAGCCGGTGGGTAAGGGCTCTGTTGAGAGCGCTTTTGCTTGTCGCGCTCATCCTGGTGCTGCTGTTCTGTGGCTTCTCCGGTTTCTCCGCTCAAAGGGCATTTGCCGATGAATCGCAGACTGACCCGTCTCTGGAACAGCAGGAAATGCAGAGTAGCGGGAGCGGGAGCGAATCGCAGCACTACAAGGTCTATAGCTTTGACCGCCAGGATATCATCGATGCCCAGACCAACCAGTCGAACACCCCTGACGACGGCACTATTCCCGACCTTAAGGTACCGCTTGCCGGCTTCTCTCCCGCTGACCAGAACCTGGACGGCGCCGGCAGGGGCAGCAGGTTTAACACCGGCCTGGCTGTGCTGTGCATCGTTTCTCTGCTGGTGATGCTCCTGATGCTTTTTATTCGTAAGACTCGGGACTATCGGGTACTCACGGTTCAGACTGTCGCCGTGGCGTTTGGCCTCGTGACTATTGCCGCGTGGGTCCTGTTGGACCGGTTGCAGATACCCACGGTACTCTTTAACGACGTATCGGCTCTGCTGGCGGTGTGTACCGGCATCTATCTGGTGGTTGCGGTGGCTTCCTATGTCTTGGAGGCTCGCTTGAAAAAGGTCAGAACGACCCAGGATCGCTAGAAGATATGACCTTCTCACCCGTACCCGGCTTCACCGTTATTCTGGCGCGGGAGAGAGCTGCAAAAGGGATTGCGTGAGGGATTGCGTGAGGGATTGCGGAAGGGGTCTACCCGCGGCTTGACTCCTCCGGACAATCCGCCAGCAACATCCCCATGAGCTCGTATCCCGGATTGACGACCAGGCCGGTGTGCGCCGCCTCAGCCTCGGTCATACGCGTTCCGGCGTTTGGTGCAATGCCGGGCCCGCTCATTACAAAGGGCACCAACTCGCGGGAATGACGCTTACGCGCTGCCGGCGTGGGATGATCGGGCATCACGAGGACACGGAGCGGATGGACCCTGGCGTACTCTCGCACCCGAGAGAGAATCTCCCGATCTATGGCCTCCAGGGCCGCTACCTTGCCCCCGGCGTTGCCGTCGTGGCCTTCGGCATCCGGTGCCTCCACATGGCAGACAACCACCTCCTGTTCGGCCAGCATGGCGAGCACTCCCCTGCCCTGCGCGGCATAGTCGTTGTCGGGACCATCGGTGATCCCCTCAAACTGGTAGGTCTTGATGCTGGCCAGCGCGGCAATGCCATTGAGCAGGTCAACGCCACTCAGCATGCCGGCACGCTTTTTGTAGACGGAAGAGAAGGGCTGCATGTGCGCCGGCCGTTGTCCGGGCCAGAACACAAACACATCGGTGGCCTCCAGCCTGCCCTCCGCACGGCGACGCGCATTGGTGGGGCTTGCCGCCAGCACCTCGCGCGCGCGGCGTTCGTAGCTGACGAGCAACGCGGCCTCCGGGCCCGTGGGTGGATAATCGGCCACGGGCTCGTCCGTTATGTTATGCGCGGCGGGAGCCCAGGTCTCCATGAGGAGCGGATGGCCCTTGACCACGAGGATGCCTCGGAAACCGGTGCCACTGTGCAGGGTAAAGCTGCTATCGTCCAGCGCCTCCCTGAGTTCCGAAAGCAGGGCACGCCCGTCTGCGGCGGAGATATTGTCGGTGGAATAGCTCACCATGATACCCTCGGGCGAGACCGTCGTGAGGTTGAGGCGCAGTGCCACCTCGTCGTCGGCCAGGTGTATGCCCAGGGCGGCACCCTCCAGAGCTCCGCGCCCTATGGGGTAGAGTTCGGGGTCGTACCCACAGATAGAAGTGCAGGCCACATTGGAAGAAGGCTCAAGATCATCGGGCACGGTCTTGGCCAGACCCACGACGCCCTCTGTTGCCAGTGCATCAAGATGGGGCGTACGCGCCTGTTCCAGACTGGTCTTTCCGTTGAACTCGGGCAGAGGCTCGCCGGACGCGCCGTCGGTTATGACGACGACATAACGCATTTCAGAGGTGTCTTCGGTCATGCTCTCTCAGTCTCACTTTCCTGGTCTCGACCCATTGGTTTTGCTCCCTTGGTTCCGCACATTGGGTCTCTCAATCGCGCGCATCCGATAACTGATGACCGAATTATACGATACTCTCAAAAAACTCCGCTGCTCACAAGCGCAAAATGTGATAACTTTATCCCTGTACTGAACAATAATCGAAGTAAGGCAGGGGAGGCGCAGTCTCCCTGAAGGTGTGTAGGACTGATCCCAAAGGAGGGAACATGAAGAAACTCAGCAAGCTCAAGACCCAGACGAGGATTACGGTGTATGCAGGCAAGAACGCCGACGATGCCACTTTTGGCAAGGGCGTAGCCACGCTTATGCGCGGCGTTGAGGAGACCGGCTCGCTCAATGCCGCGGCAAAGCGCATCAAGATGGCCTATTCCAAGGCCTGGCGTATCGTCAAGGAGACCGAGGCCGGCTTTGGCTTCCTGCTCATCAATCGCGATGGTGCGCGCGGCTCCACCCTTACCAAAGAGGGCGTTAAGCTGCTGGAGGCCTACGAGGACGCGGAGGCAAAAGGCTCCGACTACATTGCCAAGCGCTTTGCGGCCAACCTGGAAAAATAATACCGAGTTTGGAGTATCGAAACAGCTATATCGACACCCGTGGTGCCACGGGTGGGCGCACGACGTTTACCGAGGCCATCATCAGGGGCATTGCCCCCGGTGGCGGCCTTTTTGTGCCCAAGGTAGTGCCCCGCCTTGCGCTTGACACCATCCTCGACTTTGCGCGTAAGCCCTATGCACAGGGAGCGGCGACAGTCTTCAGGGCCTTTGGTGTAGACCTGCCCTCTGCCACCATCGACGCATGTATGGCAGATGCGTATGCCACCAACTTTGACACCCCGGCGATTGCCCCGGTGCAGAGCCTGGACTCGGGCACGCACATCCTGGAACTTTTCCATGGGCCGACCCTGGCATTCAAAGACATGGCCCTGCAGTGTATGCCGCGCTTCTTCTCGGCGTCTCTGGACGCGCTCCGTCGGGCAGATGCTCCGGAGGCCGAGGAGGATTTTCTCATCCTCGTAGCAACCTCCGGCGACACCGGCAAGGCCGCACTCGAAGGCTTTGCCGACAGGGAGCACACCAGCATCATCGTCTATTACCCGTATGAGGGTGTCAGCAGCCTGCAACAGGCACAGATGCTCACCACCCAGGGGAGCAACGTGTGCGTGTACGGTCTCAGGGGCAACTTTGATACCTGTCAGACCGCGGTCAAGCAGGTTTTTGGCGATGCCGGCTTTGCCGAGAAGCTCGCCCGGAGCTACCGCCTGCGTCTGTCCAGCGCCAACTCCATCAACTGGGGAAGACTCCTCCCCCAGGTGGTCTATTACCTCAACGCCTATGCCCAGATGGTGGCCTCCGGTGCCGTGGCGGCAGGCGAGCCCATTGACGTGTGCGTGCCCACGGGCAACTTTGGCAATATCCTCGCCGCCTGGTACGCCGCCGAATGCGGCACACCCATCGAGCGCCTGCTCTGTGCCTCCAACACCAACCGCGTGCTGGCCGACTTCATCAATACCGGCAGCTACGACATCCGGGAGCGTGAGTTCGTTACCACACCCTCGCCCTCCATGGACATCCTGGTGTCCAGCAATCTGGAGCGCCAGCTCTTTGAGCTCAATGGCCGCAACGCGGAGGAGATCCGCTCGTGGATGCAGGCCCTGGGTGAGGAGCAGCGTTTTACGGTGAGCAGGCAGTGCTTTGCCGCCCTGCGCAAGCGCTTCAGTGCCGACTGGGTGAGCGTGGACGAGTCGCTCGCAACCATCCGTGCGGTGTACGCCGAGCATCACTATCTGCTTGACCCGCATACCGCCGTGGGCTATACCGTGGCGGAGCGCCTGCGCGGATCCAACCCCGTGCTGGTGGCGGCCACCGCCCACTGGTGCAAGTTCGGAGCTGACGTGTATCGCGGGCTTGCGGGCATCAGGGCAGAAGAGCCGCTGCCAGGCGAACTGGCGGGTCTCGACGGCTTTGCCCTCATCCGGTCTATCGCCGAGAACTACGAATACGCGGGCGCGGTACCCCAGCGCATGGCCGAGCTGGAAGGCAAGGCGCAGCGTTTTGGCGAGATGCGCGATGCAAACGCCGAGGCGGTAGAGGCCAGCGTGGAGGAGTTTCTGCGGGGCCGGGGGCAAACTGCATAGAGGAATCGTCTGTGCGTTGGATTCCTCGGAACAAAATGGGAAAGGTTCTTTTTGTCTCTGTGCGTCGTCAGTTAAGCCGAGTCCATACGTAGTCAGCGGGAGAGGTTCCCGTTCTTTTGAATACACTAAAGCCGCTGGTGAGCCCAGCAGTCTTGGCATCGGCAACAGAACCAAACCAGTATCCGATATTGTGCTCAAGCAAAAGATCATCGGGATTGTCTACGTCATCCACATAAAAGTACCAGAGTTCGGTATCGGGCTCGTCGTAATAGTTGTTGAGGACGTACGCAAACTCCTTCAGAGCACCGGAGGGGCTGAACCAGGTAAGCACATTGTTCACCATATTGTCCGACGCGGATATGTCTGCGTAACTGCTGGTATCACCTACCAGTCCCTCATATTCCGCCTTGCCGCGCTCCGTCAGATGATAGGCATGATACCATGCAGGCTTGCCAGAACTGTCATTCTCACCAGGTACACAGTTGGTAAAATACCGGTCAGAAGTTGCATAATCGGCACCTGTCCATGTTTCGATGCCACCGTCTTCGCTGATTTGCAGATCGATTATGGTTTGAAAAGCCACTCTTTGTGTACGTAACATCTGTTCATAGCCAATCCACTTTGCCTTATCAATATACCCCGTAAGCGCTGGCACCGCGATAGCCGCGAGAATGCCCAGTATGACGATGACGACGATGAGCTCGACAAGGGTGAAGCCTCGCTGTGCGCGGTGGGACAAGAGGGACGGGGCTGGAGTCCCACGGCGCGAAGGAGCGATGAGACAGAAGGAAGCAGTGGGACTCCAGCCCCGTCCCTCTTGTCCCACCGTTTCCTTCCCAGAACACAAAAATACCGCCGTCTTGCGACCTGCGGCGTTCTCTTCGTGGTGGTATGTATTACTACGGTGCGTGTCCTCACCGTACGTGGCGGGGCAGCACTCTATAAGGCTATGAGGCGCGCGCCCCCCCCCCCCGGGCGGGGGGGGTGGGGGGGTGGGGGAAGGGGGTGGGGGGGGTGTGGTTGGTTTGGGGGCGGCGCTGGAGTG
>JAISEO010000092.1 GCA_031264075.1 Coriobacteriales bacterium
GCGGCCATGAAACATCCGTCTTCACCTGGAGTGAGCGCGGCAATCAGCACCCCACTTTGTCATTGCGAGCGAGCCCTTCGCTACGCTCAGGACAGGCTCCGCGAGCGCGGCAATCCAGTCCTTTAATATTCGATTGAGTCGTAGTCCACACATCAAACCAAGAAGTCTGATTGATGAGAAACTCTGAGAGTAGTGAGGTGGGCATTAAATGAAGAGAGAGCGAAACATGACAACAGAAACAACAAGAACGCTGAGCACCGATCAAGTGCAAGCTATCGCCTCGTGTTCCCAGATACTCGGAGCCCTGTACCTACAGGATCCAAAGCAGGAGAGCAGCTGGCCGCTGCTTGATGAGCTACGGGAGAGGGACTCCCTTGAGGACTGGCCCTTTGGTAGCAGTGAGCAGCGCGCTCAGGCCTCTGCCCTTATACACGAAGGACTTGCCTCTACTTCCTATGCAGCCCTGGCCCGCGAGTACCAACGCCTCTTCATTGGACCACACCACTTTGAGGCACCGGCCTGGGGCTCGGTCTACCTCGACAAGGATCAGGTGCTCTTCGGCTGCTCAACCCTGGAGCTGAGGCAGTGGATGCGCGCAAACGGCATTGCCATCACCGAGGAGAAGCGCGAGCCGGAAGACCATATAGGCAAGATGCTCGTACTCCTCGGCTGGCTCGCCCGAGAAAAGCCCGCACTCATCCCCGAATATCTGGGCTATCATGTCATGACCTGGGCATCGCGCTACCTGGAGCTGCTCAGGCATCATGCACAAAACCCCTTCTACGAAGGCCTGGCCCTTCTCACCGAGATAACTCTCGATGGCCTCAGCAGGGAGCTGGAAGTCGTACCCAGGCAGCGGCCGGTGTATCGCTAGAATGAGAGTGGTAGCCCGATTACGAAATCAATTCAGCGGCAGCGGCATTAAGTCTCTCCACCAGCTGCTCGCTATCCTCTTTGCTCAGATGGTATCCTTCGTAATCCTCAGTATCAACCGTATCTGCTGACCGGAGGATCTCGCGTAATACCTCCGAGGTTACTTCTGGCCTGATGTGTTGCAGCGCCTCCAGCAAGTCAGATGGCGACCAACGCCCAGTCCGCAGGATAGCATCTATATCGATGTAGTCACGTGCAGCCATTCGATCAAAAAGAGCTCTGACCTTACCGGTAATAAGGTCTTGAATATCCAATACAGGACCGAGATCTGCGATGACAACAGGCTCATTCTCGCGATAATCGTAACCAAGATCAACCACAACAGCCTCTTCGCCTGCAGGGTCAAAGACCTGAAGCGCTCTGAACCAAGAGTCGCTGTAGCCTGGTATCACACTCAAACCTTCAACTTCAAGAGCTTCGCGCACAGCCACCTCTGCATCGTTGAACAGCTTCTCATCTGTATGCGGAGCATAGCTGTCGATGTCCTTTGACGGGCGATCTATTATTCCATGGGCCTGCAGCGCATAACCACCCCCTAGCGCAAAACCATAAGGCTCAATTGCTCTCAACACGATTTGGGATACCCTGAGATGGAATCCTTCGAGCATTATTGTCTCAATTCGGGGTAGGCCGATTCCCAGGCAATGCGTACTCTGCGGGGTAACCTGAGCGTGCGCCAAAGACTAACGAGCTTGCCCTTGTCAACATACCTGGTTATATCGTCTTCGGAGCCTGCTTCGCTGAGAACGGTTTCATAGAGCCGTCTTGTCCCGGTTTTGCTTTGCAGGTCGTAGGTATTCATTGGTGTCCAATCAAGGACAAGGGGAAGTGTCACATTGCCATTGGTAGGGCCATGCAACTCGTTCAGGTTGTTGGGAACAAAGGTTGGCCGTGTGTGTTCCTGGGTTTTTACTGCTCCCGGTGCTATGGGCATATAGGTCTTCACAGCGCACTCCTTTCTCGATTTGCAGATTGCTGGTGCTATTATACCTTGAAGGCGAGCTCATGTTAGAGTTGGTTGCTGCACTACTTGCAGCCCCTGGGCGGCTCTCGTATACTGTACAGGCACAGCTACTACGCACATCCGGGCACAGAGATGTAAGGAGGGTACCATGTCAATCAAAATGTTCACCGCGTACACAGAGGAACTCGACGACGCAGACGATGCCGTCGCGGAGTTACTCGAGCAGATAGACTTTGAGGAACTCGGCGCACACACGGTCGGGCTCATAACCTGCTCCTATGACTTCATTGAGTCGGGCATCGTCGATGAACTCGTGGAGAAGCTGCCGTTTGACCTGGTGGGTATGAGCACGATGGCGAGCGCGTCCTGCGGGGTCTTTGCAAAGTACCGCCTGATGCTCAATGTGTTGACCGCGGACGACGTGCAGTTCTCAACCGCCGTCACCGGGCCTTTGGACACTGGCAATCTCGACGAGGAGATACAGCTGGCCTACGAGCGCGCCCTGTCGGGCCTGCCCGACAAACCCGTTTTCATCATCGGGTTCTTCCCCCTGCTCCGCAGCCTCGGTGGCGAGGACATGGTCATCGCGCTGGACGCTGCCTCCGGACAGACCCCCATTTGGGGAAGCATCGGCAGCGGGGACGACATGAGTTACAGCACCTGTCGCACCATCTTCAACTCGACCATAGACCAGGCCGTGCTCGCTCTGATAGCGGTGAGCGGCGAGGTAGAGCCCGAGTTCATCCTCACCTCGATTCCCGATAATCATATCCGCAATTACAAGGGCCTGATAACGAGTTCGGAGGGTTCGCATCTCAAGACCGTAGACAATATCCCCACGCTGGACTACATACGCGAGCTGGGGGTCATCCTCAATCCCAACGACTACACCACGGTACCGCTGCTGCTCGACAACGACGACGGCTCGCGCCCGGTTGCGCTGGCCATCTACTCCATGAACGACGACGGCAGCATCGTATGCGGCGGGCGTATGCCTGAGGGCGCGTATCTGTCACTCGGCATGATAGACCACGAGGGCATCCTGGAGACGGCCGCCACAAGCCTCAGGGAGATCCTCGAAGCCGCCGAGCAGCGTAGCGTGGCCCTGCTGCTCCCCTGCGTCACGCGCTACATCATGCTCTCGCCGCAGCAGGACAGCGAGATGCTGGCCGCCATTGGCGCGCTCGACGGTGTGGTTCCCTATGCCCTGGGCTATTCCGGTGGGGAGGTCTGTCCCATGCGGCGGGCCGACGGTTCCTGGGTCAACCGCTTCCACAACTTCAGCTTCTCGGCCTGCGTGCTGTAAGCGCCTTCTGCCACCGGGTACGAGAATGCTGACGAGGCTGTTGATGGGACCGTTTCATGTTTGAGAAGCGGGACGCCACAGAGCAAGGCGAACTGGACTCTCTGTCACAGGAGGAGGCGATAGCGCTTGCGAAGGAACTGAGCGCCGCCGTAGAGCGCCAGGCCAGCGAACTCAAAGAGAACCAGAAGGAGTCCAAGCGGCTTGCGAGAGAGGTCCGGCATCTCAAAACGGAGATAGACCAGGAGCGTTCCATCTCCATTGCAAAGGCCAACCAGAAGATCCTGGAAACCCAGGTCCAGCGCGAGCGCGACCGCTACCTCCAGCTGCTCCTCGCAAGCAGCCAGAACATCATCCTGATGCTCGACAAACAGCTGCACATAGCGTACTGCACCGCAACGTTCATAGCGACCATAGGGGCGAGAAGCGAGGATGAAGTCATAGGACGCAGCCTGCACGAGGTCATTCAGGGCATACTCGAACCAGAGTTCATGCAGATAATCGACACGGGAATAGACGCTGCCGTCGAGACGAAGTCCGTCAAGATCCTGCACGGTCAGAGCAGGTCAAAGCTCACGGGAACGATAAACAGGTACTCCATAAACGTCTCGCCGATGTTTGGCAGCGATGAAGCCTCTGCCGGGATACTCTCCGAGGAGGCCAAGGTCAGCACCACAACAAATCCAAGCTGGTCTGTCCGCGCCAAGGGCACTCCGGAGCAGCCTGGCACCCAGACCGACCTGGTCTTTGAGGGGGTGCTCCTGCTGTTCAACGACATCACCGAGCTTGAGCTCGCGCGGGAACACGCCGAGCAGGCGAGCCGTGCCAAAGGCGACTTCCTCTCCAATATGAGCCACGAGATGCGCACGCCGATGAACGCCATCATGGGCATGACAGCGATAGGGAGCAAGGCGCAGACCATTGAGAAGAAGGATCTCGCGTTCAGCAAGATTGACACGGCGTCGCGGCATCTGCTGGGAGTCATCAACGACATTCTGGATATGTCCAAGATCGAAGCCAAGAAGTTTGAACTCTCGTCCGCCGAGTTCAATGTCAAGGAGCTTTTGCAACGCATCGTGGACGTCAACGCCTTTAAGATCAACGAGAACGCGCAGCTGTTCGAGGTGCGGCTCGATGAGGATCTTCCCCCCTTGCTCGTCGGTGACGACCAGCGCTTCTCGCAGGTGATAACCAATCTGCTCTCAAACGCCATCAAGTTCACGCCGGAAGGCGGCAGCATTACGCTCACGCTCGCCGTTGAGGAGCAAAGCGATACGAGTTGCACGTTTCTGACGTCCATATCCGACACGGGCATCGGCATTTCGGAGGAGCAGCAGTCTCGCCTCTTTCACTCATTTGAGCAGGCGGAGAGCAGCACCTCAAGAAAGTTCGGAGGCACGGGTCTTGGGCTTGCCATCTCAAAGAACATCGTCGAGCTGATGGGCGGACGTATCTGGGTAGAGTCCGAACCGGGCAAGGGCTCTACCTTCAGCTTTTCCACGACGATGGAGATTCCCGACGAAGAGCACGAGATGGCGAGCAGCACGGATGTGCCGTCGGACTCCGACAACCATGATTTCAGCGGCTACCACCTGCTGTTGGCTGAGGATGTCGATATAAACCGTGAGATACTCCATGCGCTCCTCGAGCCGACAGACATCGCCATTGACGACGCGGAAAACGGCGTTGCTGTTGTCGAGCGCTTCAAGGAGCACCCCGAGCGCTATGACGTCATTTTCATGGATGTGCAGATGCCCGTGATGGACGGGCTCGAGGCCACGCGCACCATACGCGCGCTCGGGCTTCCCCAGGCGGAGCGTATCCCGATAATCGCCATGACCGCCAACGTGTTCAGGGAAGACATCGAGAAATGCCTCGCGGCCGGCATGAACGACCACCTCGGCAAGCCGATAGACCTCGATCTGGTTCTCAGGAAGCTCAACGAATACCTCCCCCTCTGATGCCGCAGTGCCCCCCACTGCCATTCTGGGCGGAGCGCAGTCCCTCGGCTTCGCTCGGGATAAACTCCGTCGAGGAATCTTTCAGCAACGTAGTAGCTGACCCCGCAAGGGCCTTATATCTGCGCACTCGAAGATTCCTCGACTGCGGGGCTAAAGCCCCTGCGCTCGGAATGACAGTGAGGGGTGATACGGGACGTCGAGGACGCCGTCCCCTACGTGACTCTTGATCCAATGCAGCAGCTTGCCGTATAACCCATTGTCATTGCGAGGAGCGCGTAGCGCGACGCGGCAATCCAGTCCTTGCAGGACGCCTCTGGGTAGCCTCGCTTTCACCACTCCCCTTGTTTCAAGAACTGGATTGCCGCGCTCGCTTCGCTCGCTCGCAATGACAGAGAGGAGCTGAACAGCTTGTCCGCGATACGATACAAAGTGAAAGTTTGTGCGCAGGGAGCTGTGCATCTCATGGTACAATCCTATCGATATATCGGGCAATACAGAATAAAGGAGGTACCATGTCGGATTTCAAGGACGAAGCAAAGGATGTAGCGGCAAAGGCGGAGGGCGCGATAAAAGGCGCTGCTTCGGACGTGGGCAATGCGGTCAAGGACGCTGCTGACAATGCCAGGACTGCTGCTGACAACGCCAAAACTGCGGTAAAGGATGCGGCGGACAACGCCAAGACTGCGGTCAAGGACGCTGCTGACAATGCCAAGGCTTCAGTCGAAGGCGCTGCTGCGGATGCTGAGCGCAAAGTTGATGCGTTCAACACCGATCTGGAAAATGAGTTGGCGGAGTAAGAGCTCTGTCCGGCAGACCGGCTCCAAGGCTTGCCGCGCACATTCTGCTTTTGCTTTCATCAAGACACCCGCCTCGGCTTAAAAGCCGAGGCGGGTGTCTTGTCTTTGGTATAAATTAGCCATAGTGTAGCAAGATTTATCGCATATTAGTACTTGTCTACTAATAGACATTGTGTTCTAATAGGGTCTGTCTAATATTGGAGAACAAGGAGGCAAGACCTATGAAATCAGACAACAGTATGGACAGACGGAACTTTCTCAAGGTCGGATCGGCCCTGGGCCTCGGCGCGGTGGCAGCAGGCTCACTGGCGGCCTGTAACTCAGGCGGCGGTGGAGGCGAGCAGCCGGCGGCAGCAGCAGGACCCACAGCACTCGACCTGACAGACTGGGATTCTATCCTTGAGGCCGCCAAGGGCACGACGGTCAACTACTGGTCCTGGGGCGGCAGCGATGTCCTCGTGGACTGGTACAATACCACCCTCGCCGACTATCTCAAGGACAACTACGACATCACGCTCAACTTCACCGGCGTGGCCGACACCGTGGACACGGTGACGCAGATCTCCTCAGAGATGCAGGCCGGCGTAGAAGAGGGCAGCGTCGATTTCCTCTGGGTCAACGGCGAGAACTTCTACACGCTCATGCAGGCCGACTATCTCTATGGCCCCATGACGCAGGCCCTGCCCATGGACAAGCTGCTCGACCCCACCAACGCCAACAACATCTATGACGCGGGCGTGCAGATATACGGGCATGAGGCTTCGTGGCAGTCCATCTACGCGCTCTTCTTCGGCGACACGGCCAAGGTTGACGTGTTTCCCTCGAACACCGACGAATTCCTCGAGATGTGCAAGAAGTATCCCGGTAAGGTCACCTACACCGACGTGTTCAACTATTCCGGCAGCACCTTCATCTCCGTTCTCTTCGCCAATATCCTGAGCGAGGAGGACTACAGTCGCGTTGCCCTGGACCTCACCCTCACAAAGGATGAGCTCAAGACGCTCATTGAGCCCGCCCTCAAATACCTGCGCGACCTCAACCCCTATCTCTGGAACGAGGGAACGACCTTTCCCGCGGATTCCGGCGTGTTTCAGGAGATGTACGCGGACGGCGAGCTGTATATCGGCTTTGGCACCTCAAACCCGCAGATAGCGGTAGACAAGGGTACCTATCCCGCAACCACCCGCTGCTTCATCCTGGAGAAGTGCCTGCAGGCCTTCTACTACCTGGCCATTCCCAAGAATGCTGCCAATAAGGCAGCTGCCCTCGTGGCCATCAACGCCATGGGCATGCCGGACATGCAGGCATCGGACATGGAGGTAAACGGCTTTATCCCGATACTGGACAGCACGCGGCTGACGGATGCGGAACGGGCGATGTTTGACCGCATCGATCTGGGAGAAGCCATGATCCCGCCGAGCCAGCTCGAGCCCTATGCCCTGCCCCTGCCCAGCGGCAAGAACATCGACCTCATCACCGAGATCTGGCGCGACGAGGTCGTGGGCAAGTACAACGAGTGACCGTGCGCATGAAGAAGGAACCTGCCACGCGTGTTGGCAAACGACCTGTCGTGCCTGAGAAGGAACGCCCTGCCGTGCGCGTTAAGGGACGTTCAACCGTGCGTGTAACGAAAGATCCCGCCCCGCCTACATGCGAGGAGCTCGCCGCGCATTACGACGCGCTTCTGGCCGATACTAAGGTCTATGAGCCGGGGATGCTCAACGCCACCGAGGAGCCGGTGCCGCGCCCTGCCCGGTACGTCCGCGATACCCTCGCTCCTTCGGTGGTCAAGGGTTTCAGGGGCTTTGACACCCCGCTCCCCGGCCTCATAGACGGCTGCCGCGTGCTCCTCCTCGGCTGCGGCACGGGCCGCGATGCCTTTGTGGCCTCCAAGCTCGTCGGTGCCCGCGGAAGGGTGCTGGCCGTGGATCCCTCACCGGGTGCCCTGCGCGAGGCCACAAAGGCCACGTCTGGGCAGATGGCACGCTTTGGCCGCACAAAGGCCAATGTGGAGTTTGTTCAGGGCTACCCTGAGGACCTGGCCTCCCTCGGTGTCAGGGATGCCAGCTTTGACGTCGTGCTCACCAACTACAGCCTCAATCTGGCGCTGGATAAGCAGCGGGTCATTGATGAGGCCTATCGAGTGCTGCGTTTTGGCGGCGAGCTGTATCTGGGCGCGCTGTTCAGCGACCGCAGGATAACCGAGACGCTGCTCAAAGATCCGCGGCTCAAACATGCTGCTCTGCGCGGGGCCATCTATCTTGAGGACTTTCGCCGGTGGCTCAGAGCTGTCGGCTGGGAGAGCTTCCGCTACATGCAGAAGCGCCGGGTCGTCATCACCGACGCCCTGGAAAGAGAGGCATTGGGCGACACGGACCTCGTCTATCGCGTTGTCAGGGCCTTCAAGCTGGGCAACCTCGAGGACCTGTGCGAGAACTACGGGCAATCGCTTGAATACCTCGGCACGGCCGCCGGCTATAACCAGTTCTTCGACCTCGACGACAAGCATCGCTTCTTTGTGGACAAGCCTATCCGTGTCTGCGGCAATACCTGCGCCCTCGTGGAGAACACCCGGTTCTCGCCCTACTTTCGCATCAAAGGCAGCCGCGACGGCAAGCACTTTGGCCTCTACACCTACTGCCCCTACTGCGGCTTTGGCAAGGAAGAGCACGACATCATCGAATACCTCGAAGAGGGAAAGCCCGTCTGCGCCGACTGCAGCCATAAAGGCTTCTGCGCCGTGGACGGACACTGCCAGCATGAGGGCTAGTACAGATACCGCCAGGGAGGCAGTGGGCAACCGTCGCTTTCCCGTGATGCCGCGATTTGCGCCGAGCCGCAGGGTCAGGGAGAGCGTCACGCCCTATCTGCTGTTTCTGCCGGCGGCCATCCTGCTGTTCTTCTTCGTCTTTGGCATGATAAACGGCATCTTGCAGGGCTTTGGCATCGCGCCCTTCCTCGATATGTACGACTTCACGCTCGATTACTATGCCCAGGCCTTTGCGGAAAGCGAGCTGCTCGACTCCATCCTGTTCAGCCTGTACCTCGCCACCGTCGCCACCCTCGGGTCCGTTGTGTTGGCCATCGCCCTGTCCGCGGCCATCTGTAAGGTGGGTGCTGGGCGTACGCTCCGCCTTTTCAGCTTGCAGGTGCCGATGATGGTGGCCCACGCGGTGGTCGTCCTCAGCCTCATCACGCTGTTCTCCTCGTCGGGGCTCCTCTCCCGTATCCTGTTCGCGCTCGGCATCATCTCCGAGACCGGCGATATGCCCTCCATCCTCGGCGCCACCAACGGTTGGGGCATACTGCTGGCCTATTTCTGGCGTGAGGTACCGTTCATCGCGTTTTGTACCATCACGATCATGGCGCACGTGGGCGACAGATATGGTGAGGCGGCGGCAACGCTCGGGGCCAACCAGATAAAGACCTTCTTTACGGTGACCCTGCCGCTGTGCAAACACGCCATCATCAAGGCGGCCCTCGTGGTGTTCACCTATGTCTTTGGGTCCTACGAGGTGGCCGCCCTGCTTGGCCCGACCATGCCCAAGGCCCTGCCGGTGCTTGCGTACTACGAGTTCAAGATGGTAGACATCACCAACCGCTGCTTTGCCATGGCGCTTAACGGCATCACCATCGCCATCTGTATGCTTGTCGTCATCATTTATTTTGTCATACTCAGACGCGAGAGGAGGGCTGCCGCTTGGGAACAAGGCGCAGACGCAGACACAACACAGCGTCCGTAATCTTCATCGTACTCTACCTTGTCTGCATATTCCTCCCGCTCAGTATGGTGTTTGTCTGGTCCTTTACCGACCTGTGGCCCTGGCCCAACATCCTTCCGCAGGAGTTCTCGCTCAGGGCCTATGAGCGGATATTCTCTGTGCGCTCGGGCTTCTTCTCCACGCTGCTGTTGACCATCACGATAGGCATTGCCACCTCACTCCTGACGGTGCTGGTGGCTACCATGGCCGCCCGAACCCTCGTGCATCACGCCTTCAGGGGGCGCGAAGCCTTTCGCTTTGGTACCATCCTGCCCTTTCTCGTGCCGCAGACCGTGTTTGCCATGGGCATCCAGGTGCTGTTCTTCAAGATAGGGCTGGCAAACACCGTGTTGGGCGTGGTGATAGCGCATTCGGTCGTGGCACTGCCCTACGCCGTGTCCATCATGGTGGATGTGACCGCCGCCGCGGGCACCCATCTGGAGGAGCAGGCACGGGCACTCGGGGCCACTAACCTGCGCATGTTCCGGTTCGTCACCATGCCGGCGCTGTTGCCGGGGATACTGTCCGCGGCGGTGATGTCCTACATCATCTCCATTGGCAACTACTTCGTCACGCTCCTCATCGGCGGCGGCAAGGTCAGTACGGTCATGCTCACGATGTTCCCCTTTCTCACCAGCGATGACCGCGCTATCTCCGGCGTGTACGTCGTCTCGTTTCTGGTCCTGTCGCTCGTGGTCTTTCTCATCTTCGAGCTGATACTGAGCCGCCTTGGGGTCCGTGAGCAGAAAAGCCTCTTTACCTGATAGAACGGCAGAATCATGAGTCTTGTGGTTGAAAACATCTCCCTCGCCTTGAACAAAAAGCCCATCCTGAATGAGGTAAGCTTTACCCTGGACGACGGCGAGTTCCAGTCGCTGCTCGGCGTGAGCGGCGCGGGCAAGAGTACCACGCTCAAGATAATAGCCGGCCTGCTTAACCAGGACAGCGGGCATCTGATCTTTGACGGCGAGACGCTCGACGAGATTCCCTCGTATGGGCGCAAGACCGCCGTGGTGTTTCAGGATGTGAGGCTGTTTCCCAATATGTCTGTGGAGGACAACGTCGCGTTTCCGCTGAGGATGCAGGGCATGCGGCGACGCGAGCGCCTTGAGCGGGCCAACGAAATGCTTGAGATGGTTCAGCTGCCCGATTTTGGCAGGCGTCGGGTCCACGAAATATCCGGCGGGCAGCAGCAGCGGGTGGCGCTGGCACGGGCGATTGCCGGGAGCCCACGCCTGCTCCTGCTCGACGAGCCCTTCTCCGGTCTGGACGAGAGCCTGCGCGACGACATGCGCCTGCTCGTGCTGGGGATACACAAACAGCTCAAGATGACGACCTTGATGGTGACCCACGATGCCTACGAGGCCCTGATGATGTCAGACCACATCGTCTATATGGCCGACGGGCGCGTCATCCAGGACAGCACGCCCGACGCCCTATATAACGAGCCCCGGAGCCTTGAGGCCGCCGCGTGCTTTGGCGACTGCTCGATCCTCGACGGCAGCGTGCAGGACGGCTGGTTCACAGCCGGCGACTTCCGCCTGCCTTCACGGGAGGGCAGGGCCGACGGCCGCGCCGGTGCGGCCGGAACCGGTGCGGCTGACAGCTCCGCCGGGGGAGACAAACCTGTTAGATCTGACGGCCCCGCCCGCGCGGTCATCCGCAACAACGCCTTAAGGGTCGCTCCGGATGGCCCTCTCAGCCTCAGGGTGACCCAATGCGTCTATCGCGGTGAGTCGTTCCTGGTGACCCTCGATGCCGCCGGGCAGGATCTCACATTCAGCACGGCAACGCCGCTCACGCCCGGCGAGACGGTTCGCATCGAGCTTGACCTTTCGCGCATATTCCTCTTCTCCTGACCTGGCACGTCCGTTCGCCTCATGTAAACCATTCTGACCTTGCACTACGAGAACAAGTGTTCTATAGTGAGCAACCGATGTGTTGAAGGTTGTAATGATGCAAGGTATTTCTCATAGGAACAAACAGTACGTAGAAGTGGTGGCACGGCACGATGAGGAGGGGGCGGTCGTTCCCCTGGCGATACTGTGGGAGGACGGCAGGCGCTTTACGATTGACGCGGTGCTGGACAGACGCCAGGCCGCGGCGCTCAAGGTGGGTGGCAACGGCATCCGCTATCGGGTGCGTATCGGCAGCAGAGAGAGCTTCCTCTATTACGAGAACCCCAAATGGTTCGTCGAGGCCAAGGTCTATGAGGGCAGCCACACTCCATGAGGACGACGACCGACAGGGCGGGGGAGAGGGCGGCAGGCGCGCCACAGACAGGAGCGGGCACAGACCGCGTCATCCTCCACGTTGACATGAACAGCTTCTACGCAGGCGTGGAGCAGGCAGAGCATCCGGAACTGCGCGGCAAGCCCATCGCCGTGGCTGGCAAACAGGAGCTGCGCCACGGCATCATCCTCACCAAGAGCATCGAGGCCAAGCCCTATGGCATCAAGACGGCGGAGGCCATCTGGGAGGCCCGGCAGAAATGTCCTGATCTCATCGTCGTGGCCCCCAACTACAAGCTCTACCAACGCTACTCGGCCATGGCGCGCAGCATCTATTACCAGTACTCCGACCTGGTGGAGCCCTTTGGGCTGGACGAGTGTTGGGTGGATCTGAGCGGTTCGCTCAACCTGCACGGCGGCAATGCCCGCCTGGTGGCCGAGGAACTGTCGGAGCGTATCAAGGCGGAGCTGGGCGTAACGGTGAGTATCGGCATCGGCTGGGATAAGATCACGGCCAAGTTTGGCTCCGACTACAAAAAGCCCGACGCCATCACCGAGATAAGCCGCGCAAACTACCGGGAGCTCTTCTGGGAAGCACCGGTAGGGGAGCTGCTCTACGTGGGCACCAAGACCGAACGCAAGCTCAGGGAGTACTCTGTCAGAACCATCGGCGACCTCGCTCATGCGAGCGCGCGCTACCTGCAGGGCCGCTTTGGAAAGATTGGCCTCGTGTTGCGCTGCTTTGCCCGGGGCGAGGACACCACGCCGGTCAAGGCCTACGACCCCAAGGCCAGGGATGTGCTGCGCAGTATCAAGAGCTACGGCAACGGGCTCACCGCGCCACACGACATATGCTGCGAGCGCGATGCCAAGGCGCTCATCTATCTGCTCGCCGAGTCGGTGGCGCAACGGCTCAGGGAGGACGGCGTGCGTGCCCGTACCGTGGCCATTGCCGTGCGGGATGGCAGTGAGCTGAGTTCCTTTACGAGGCAGTGCACACGCTACGAGGCCACCGCGGCAACCACGGTCATTGCCAAAACAGCCTGGGAGCTGCTGCTGGCGCACCAGACGATAAGCCCCCTCACCCCGATACGCGGCCTCATGGTGAGGGCCAGTGGTCTGGAGGACGCGTACTACCATCGCCAACTGGCCCTCTTCGACGACACCCGCCAGGAGGACCTCGACCACGCCATCGACAGCCTCCGAGGCCGGTTCGGCAACACCATCATTCAACGTGGTATCGAGTTGGCAGACCCCGCGCTCCTTGACCTCGACATAAAGGGCGACAACACCGTGCATCCTGTGGGGTACTTTCATGTTTGAGGCAATTGCAGACCATCCACGGTAATGAGGCCCTATTTCCCGGTAATGTCGCAGCCACACTCATGGTACAATGAACACAAGGATAATCAGAAATGTAAGGAGTTATCATGGAACTGGCAACCGTTACTTCAAAAGGCCAGATTACAATACCGGCTTCTGTGCGCAAAGAGCTCAGGCTCAAAGAAGGCTCTAAGGTTCTCTTCTTCAATAATGGCAAGGACATGGTGATACAGAACTCCGTTGCCATGGCACTGGAGAGGGCGCAGGAGCGGTTTGCCGACGAAGCAGCTGCCTTGGGCCTTAAGACCGATGAGGATGTCATACAGATGATAAAGGAGTTCCGCGCAGCCAGGAAAAACCAATGAGAGTCATGATCGATTCAAATATCATCATCTCGGCAGTGGTTTTTAGAAGCGCAAAGATGGGTGAGGTAATCGAGCGCATCGCTGACAGATACGAACTCTGTATAGCTACCTGCTGCACAGATGAGGTTCGTGCGGTAATGGCAGAAAAGTTTACGGACTCAAACGCTGGACTCGATGAATTTTTTGAAGATGTGCCCTATACGTTAATCGAGACCCCAGAGATTACCGGCTCTCCTCTCTTCCAGATACGAGACAGTGACGATTACTTGATCCTGCACACGGCGGTCGTCAGTCAAGTAGATATCTTTGTAACCGGAGACAAGGACTTCTTCGATGTAAAAATAGATCGTCCAGAAATACTGTCACCGATGGGTTTTCTGGCAAAGTACTGAGCGTTGTGGATAAAGGCAGGGCTTCGTTGCGCCGAAACCTTTTTTGGGATTGCTGCCCCCTTGTGGAGATGCCGGAAAACAGAGCGCACTCTCAAAAGGTGTACTTTTTGAGAGAGGAGATTTTGAGGCGAAACCACGTGAGAAAGTGCAGATTTCTTGCAATAATCGTTAGCAAATGCGGGGATTATGGTATGATTGATGCCAGAATCAGGGGCATATGCTGATTCTCAAAAAGTACACCTTTTGAGAAGAGTAAGGATGGCGGGCGATGAGACAATGACAACGTACGGGGCACAGGCACAGGATTACCCATTCCCGATTCATGTCGAGAGACAGGATATTGAAGATGAGTTTGTCTGCGATAGAACAAGGGAAAGCATAAGGGAACAGTCACAGACCACCTCAGCACGGAGAGCTCATTACACGACTAAGCACCGGAGACCTGCTCTATATCAAGAGCATTGACCGCCTGGGCCGCAACTACGAAGACATCCAGGAGCAGTGGCGTACCCTCACCAAGAAGATAGGAGCGGACATCGCCGTTATCGACATGCCGCTGCTCAACACTCGCAGGAGCACCGACGACCTCATGGGCACCTTCATCGCAGACCTCGTGTTGCAGATACTGTCCTTTGTCGCCCAAAGCGAGCGCGAGAGCATCCGCACGCGGCAGTCAGAGGGCATAGCAGCCGCGAGGATACGGGGCGTGAGGTTCGGCAGGCCCACCAAGCCGATTCCCGCAGATTTCGCAGAGCTCGTTGAGCAGTGGGAAGGGGGGCTCCTCACCCTTGACGAGATACTCAGACACTGCGATATGAGTACCGCAACCTTCTATCGGCGTCTGAAGGAGTGTCGGGCAATCAATGCCAGTTTGGGAATTTGCCACACCCTTCCGCTCTGCTATCTGCTATAGTAGAGGCACGTGGACAAAGGCGTCCGCAAAGGCAGGTCGTGTATCGGCGTGCGTTTTGCGGGTGTCTTTTTATATGGTAAGAAACACGGCGTGCAGGAGAGCCGCTCCACGCGCAGCTGCGCGTCGTGTTCGTGCCGTCAAGGGCGCTGGAATGGAGTTTGCTATGAGTCAAAGCCTGCAACCCGAGAAGCAGGGGCTGTACGATCCTCAGCAGGAGCATGATGCCTGCGGCATTGGCATGCTGGTTGATATACGGGGGCAAAAGAGTCACACAATGGTGAGCGATGCCATCGAGGTGCTTAACCGGCTCAAGCATCGGGGCGGTGCGGGAAGCGAGAAGGACACGGGCGACGGTGCCGGCCTGCTGCTGCAGATTCCCCACGCGTTCTTTGCCGCTGCCAGCGAGACTGAGGGAAGAACCCTGCCCCAGGAGGGCGACTACGGCGTGGCCATGCTCTTTGCCTCGCCGGAGGAGGAGCGTTGCGGTGCGACACTCCGGCGCTTCGAGCAGATTGTGGATGCGGAGGGCCTCAAGGTACTCTGGATACGGCATGTGCCCGCCAACCATGCTGCCATCGGCCGTACCGCCGCACTGGTCTGCCCTTCCATCTATCAGATATTCGTCGAGCGCCCGGCACACGCCGGTTTCGCTGAGTTCGAGCGGGCCCTCTACGCGCTCTCCAAGCTCGCGACCCAGGCCATCCGCGCGGCCGAGAAGGACGCGGACCCGTACTTCTACGTGCTGAGCTGCTCCTCCAAAACCGTGGTGTACAAGGGCATGCTCCTGCCCCGGCAGCTCGCGGCCTTCTATCTCGACCTGCTCGACGAGCGCGTGGAGAGTGCCATCGTGCTCGTGCATTCACGCTTCTCCACGAATACCTTTCCCAGTTGGGAGCGGGCGCATCCCCAGCGCATCCTCATCCATAACGGCGAGATCAACACGATACGCGGTAACGTCAACTGGACCAAGTCGCGTCAGGCGCGCTTTTCTTCCCCCCTGTTTGGAGAGGAACTCTCCCGCCTGTTTCCGGTTATCGACGAGGACGGCAGCGACTCGGCCATGCTGGACGACTTCATCCGCTTTCTCGTGGCCGCGGGCTACTCCCTGCCGCACGCCCTGGCCATGGCGGTGCCGGAGCCGTATGAGAACAACCCCCACATGCCCGAAGATCGGCGCGCCTTCTATGAGTACCATAACTGCCTGAGCGAGCCGTGGGACGGCCCTGCCGCGCTGGCCTTCAGCGACGGGGTCCTCTGTGGCGCCCTCCTCGACCGCAATGGGCTCAGGCCCTCGCGCTACACGGTTACCAAGCAGGGCGTGCTCGTGCTGGCAAGCGAGATAGGCGTCTACGACGTTCCCGCAGACGAGGTGGCTACCCAAGGCCGCATACAGCCGGGAGAGATGCTCCTCGTGGACACCAGGGCGGGGCGTATCATCGAGGATGGCGAACTCAAGGCCGAGCTCGCAGACGAGCGGCCCTATGCGCAGTGGCTCCAGCACGGACTGAGGTCCCTCGACGAGCTGGCTGATGGCGTCTGTGCCGAGCCCGACGATGCAGCCGACACCGCGGCCGCCTCCCCAACCAACACAGTGGCCGATGCCGGGGCAGGCGCGGAGGCCGAGCATTCCTCACCACTCAGCCCCACGCAGCTGGAGCGGCTCTTCGGCTATACCTGGGAGGATCTCACCCTCACCCTGCGTGGTATGGCCGAGTCCAAGGACGACCCCATCGGCTCCATGGGCACCGACATACCGCTGGCGGTTCTCAGCGAGCGGCCGCAGCTGCTCTACAGTTACTTCAAACAGCTCTTTGCGCAGGTGACGAACCCGCCCATAGACTCACTCAGGGAGAAGAACGTCGTCTCCTCCAGCATCCTGCTCGGCAGTGAGGGCAACCTGCTTGAGCCGAGTGGGGCCTCCTGCCGGTTCATCAAGCACCCGACACCGGTGCTCCTGCCCGAGGAGCTGCAGCAGCTCACGCGGCTCGACACGGACGATTTCAAGTCCATCGTCCTCCCCATGGTCTCCCCGGCGGTACGCGGCTCGCTTGAGCCAGCGCTCGACGAGCTCTTCGAGGCGGCGGACCGTGCCGTGGCAGGCGGCCACAACATCCTCATCCTCTCCGACGCGGGGGCAGATGCCACCCATGCTCCCATCCCCGCGCTGCTCGCATGCAGTGGGCTCCATCACCATCTCGTGCGTGCGGGCACCCGCACCGCGTGTTCGCTCGTGGTGGCCGCGGGAGACGCGTGGGAGACCCATCATCTGGCGATGCTCATCGGCTTTGGGGCCAACGCCGTGTGTCCGCATCGGGCCTTTGCCACCCTGGACGGCATGGTGCGGGAGGGGCAGCTTTCGGGGAGCGCCGAGGCCGCGCGCTGCAATTACGTGGCCGCTGCCACCAAGGGCATCGTCAAGACCATGAGCAAGATGGGCATATCCACGGTCCGGAGCTACCATGGCGCACAGGTATTTGAGGCCCTGGGCATGGGTGAGGCGGTCATTGAGCGTTACTTCACCGGCACGATAAGCCGCATTGGCGGGCTCGGCATCGAGCATATAGAGGCCGAGGTGCTCACGCGACACGCGGAGGCGCTTGCGAGCGATGATGCGGAGGCGCCCCTGCCGGCGGGAGGCAATTACAAGTGGCGCGCGGAGGGCGAGTACCATCTCTTCAGCCCGGACAGCATCTTCTACCTGCAGCAGGCCTGCAAGACCGGCGACTTTGAGCTGTTCAAGACCTATTCCGCAGAAATCAACCGGCGGAGCGAGCAGCTCAAGAATATCAGAAGCCTCTTTGACATCCGTCTGGCCGAGAAGCCAGTCTCGCTTGAGACCGTCGAAAGCGAGGAGAGCATCGTCCGGCGTTTCAAGACCGGCGCGATGAGCTATGGCTCCATCAGTGCCGAGGCGCACGAAAGCCTGGCTCTTGCCATGAACCGGCTCGGCGCCAAGAGCAATACCGGTGAGGGAGGGGAGGATCCCGCCCGCTTTGTACCAGACAGCAACGGGGAGAGCCGCTGCAGCGCCATCAAGCAGGTGGCCTCGGCCCGTTTTGGTGTGACCATCGAGTACCTCAGCAATGCCCGGGAGATCCAGATAAAGATGGCGCAGGGCGCCAAGCCGGGCGAAGGTGGCCACCTCCCCGGTGCCAAGGTCTACCCCTGGATAGCCGCCTGCCGTCACGCCACGCCGGGTGTGGAACTCATCAGTCCACCGCCTCATCACGACATCTATTCCATAGAGGACCTGGCGCAGCTTATCCACGACCTCAAAAATGCCAACCCCGCCGCACGCATCAGCGTCAAACTGGTGAGCGAGGCGGGCGTGGGCACCGTGGCCGTGGGGGTGGCCAAGGGGCTCGCGGACGTTATCGTCGTGTCCGGATACGACGGCGGCACCGGGGCCGCGGCGCGCACCTCCATCCGGCACGCGGGGCTCCCCTGGGAGCTGGGCGTGGCCGAGACCCATCAAAGCCTCCTCCTCAACGGTCTCCGCAACCGCGTCACGCTGGAGACCGACGGCAAACTGCTCACCGGACGGGACATCGTCATCGCGGCGCTTCTGGGTGCCGAGGAGTTTGCCTTTGCCACCTCGCCCCTCATCGCCCTGGGCTGCGACATGATGAGGGTCTGCAACCTCGACAGCTGCCCGGTGGGCATCGCCACACAGAACCCCCTCCTGCGCAGCAAGTTCCGCGGCGGCCCCGAGTACGTGGAAAACCTCATGCGCTTTCTGGCCCGTGAGGTGCGCGACTGGATGAGCCGCATGGGACTCCGCTCCTTCAACGATCTCGTAGGGCGCACCGAGCTGCTGAGACAGTGGTGCCAGGCGGACTCGCCTAAGGCCCAGACCGTCGACCTCTCCGCCCTCATGTACCAGCCCAAGGCCAGCGACTCGGCAGGGGAGCGCTACTTCCAGCACGCCCAACAGCACCACCTGAGCCGCTATATGGACGAGGCCGTGCTGATACCGCTGTGCGAGCGCGCCATTGAGCACGGGCAGGCGGTGGAGTATGAGCTACCCATTGGCAACCAGGACCGGACGGTAGGCTGTCGTCTCTCGGGCACCATCGCCTTGAAATACGGGAGCGCCGGCCTGCCCCCAGACACCATCAGGCTCCGCTTTACCGGCTACGCCGGGCAGAGTTTTGGCGCCTTCGTGGGCCCGGGCATCAGCCTCTACCTCGTTGGCGGGGCAAACGACTACCTCGGCAAGGGCCTCTGTGGCGGCAGCATCACCGTCACCCAGCCAAAACCCCTGCTGCAAAGCAGCGCGGAAAACACGACCATAGGCAACGTGAGCTTCTTTGGTGCCACCAGTGGGGAGGGCTACATCTCCGGACGCGCCGGCGAACGCTTCTGCGTGAGGAACTCCGGCGCCACGGTGGTGGTAGAGGGCGTGGGCGACCACGGCTGCGAATACATGACCGGCGGTGTGGCGGTCGTGCTGGGCACGATAGGCCGCAACTTTGCCGCTGGCATGAGCGGTGGCATCGCCTACCTCTACGACCCAAGCGGGTCCTCACGAGAACGATGCAATCTGAGCAAGGCCGCGCTCTACCCACTCGACGAAGCCGACAGGACGCTGCTACGCGAGCTCCTCGACAGGCATATCGCCGCCACCGCGAGCCCCGTGGCACGCCGCATACGAAATGGCAACGAGGCCGAGCTGGACAGTTTCATCAAACTCGTGCCGGACGAATATAAGAAGGTCCTCGATGCCCTCGCAGATGAGCGCATACAGGCCCTGGAGCCCGACGAGCAGCTGCTGGCGGCCTTTCATGCGGTGACGGCGGCGGCCTGATACCGTGTCTGAGTGCCTGTTTGCAAGATGGCCCGAAACAGGGTCTGAGAGGAAGAACATTCATGGGTAAGACCACAGGTTTCATGGAATACGACCGCGCCGAGGCGGCACATCGCCCCGTGCGGGAGCGCATCGGCGACTATGACCCCTATCTGCTGCCCTCATCCGAGGCGGACATCCGCACACAGAGCGCGCGCTGCATGGACTGTGGTGTGCCCTTCTGCCATGCGGCGCTGCACGTGGCCGGCACCAGCATCGGCTGCCCCCTGGGCACGCTGATACCGGAGATAAACGATCTCGCCTACCGCGGAGACTGGGAAATGGCCTATCGACGCCTTGCGCTCCGTCATCCCTTTCCGGAGATAACGGGGAGGGTCTGCCCGGCGCTCTGCGAGGGAAGCTGTGTGGAGGGCAATTACTCCGAGCCGGTGGCCATCAAGGACATAGAGCGCACGCTTGCCACGCAGGGTCTCGCCCAGGGCCTCTCCCGCCCCCGCATTCCCGCGCCCACAGGCAAGACGGTGGCTGTTGTGGGAAGCGGCCCTTCCGGCCTGGCAACGGCCAACGCACTCTCGCTCCTCGGGCACCGGGTGCGGGTCTACGAGCGGGAGGATCGCCCGGGTGGTTTTCTCCTGTACGGCATCCCCAATATGAAGCTCGAAAAAAGCATCATCGACGCGCGCTGTGCGCTGCTCACGGCACAGGGCGTGGAGTTCTGCTGCAACTGCGAGATAGGAACGGACCGGAGCATTGAACAGCTCAAGGCAGAGCACGACGCGGTCGTTGTCTGTATAGGTGCTCGACAACAACGGCGTATGCAGGTACCCGGGAGCGATGCGCAGGGCGTGTACACGGCCATCGAGTACCTCACGGCAACGACGAGGCAGCTTTTGGACGGCACCGCCCTGGCCGCAGGCCTCAGTGCCGAGGGCAGGGAGGTCATCGTCGTGGGCGGCGGCGATACGGGCACCGACTGTATAGCCACGGCCATCCGGCAGGGTGCCGCAAACGTCTCCGCGCTGGAGATCATGCCCGCCCTGCCCGCGGAGCGCGCGGCAGACAACCCCTGGCCGCTCTGGCCGCGGGTGCGCAAGACCGATTATGGTCATGAAGAGGCCCTTGAAGTGTTTGGCAGAGAGGTGCGGGAGTACGAGACAACGGTCAGCGAGGTCTTGCAGGACGCGGGTCGCTGTATCGGTATCGTGAGCGTGCAGGTGCGCTGGGAACGCGACGGCAGCGGCAGGTTCACGCCGGTAGAGCTGCCGGAGACCGCCGCTACGCGCAAGGCAGACCTCATCCTCACCGCCATGGGCTTCACCGGTGTTGAGCCAGCCCTGGCGGCCAAACTCGGGCTTCCCACCACGCCGCGCGGCACCTTCCAGGCAAGCGAGGGCGATGCGCTCGGCAGAGGGGGCTTTGCCACGCCGGTGCCGGGAGTATTCGTAGCCGGCGACGCGCGCAGGGGCCCGAGCCTCGTGGTCTGGGCTTTTCAGGAGGGCATACGCGCGGCACGCGAATGCGACAAGTACCTCAGGCGCTGAGGCGGGAGGGGCTCAGGCCTTGTAGGCCTGCAGGATGTCCTTGGCCACCTCGCGTTTGGGCAGCCGGGTGTCCATGGCTCGCTTCTCGATGAAACGATGGGCTTCTGTCTCCGTCATCTGCGTGGAGGCGACGAGAACACACTTGGCCCGCCCGATGAGGCGCGCTTCTTCCAGGAGTGTCCGCGCGCGTCTGTTCTCCTCGCGGAGCGCCGCAAGTTGCTTCTGCATGGCCCCCACCACGGCGAGTGTGTGCTCCAGAAGCGCCGGCTCTATGGGCTTGACCAGCGTGATGACCCCGTCCTCGTAGCCCTCGGGCACCGCGGAGCTGAAGAGGATGGTGGTGACACCGTATTCCTGCACGGCATCGCGCGCGAGCCCCTCGGCCTGGTCGTCGGCAAGCGGCGCGTTGATGACGACGAGATCCCATTCGTGCGATGAGAGGGCGCGCCTGGCCTTGGCTCCCAGGGCAAGGCTCACGCTCTGCTCGTAATAGCGCGGCACCAGCAGACGGTCGAGTACGCGGGCCACCTTCTCGCTGCCAACGATGAGTGCTCTCTCCACCGTGCCCTACGCTCCCGCTTCTGCCTGTGTCCTCGCCCCGGACTCTGGGCTATATCTGCGCAAAATACTGCTTCCATTCAAAACTGGACCGATCCTCGACAAGCGAGCGTTTCAACCCATCTCTCACCGTGCGTTGCAGCTCCTTCAGTTCTCCAAACGTGGTCTCGGGCAGGGCACGGTACTGCTCCCATTCCGCCTGTTTCATCGCAAAGATGCGCTCGAGTGCGTCCTGCGGCAGGCTGTTACGGATAAAGCTGCTGGAGCGTGCCGCAACCAGCGCCTCGCCAAGGTCTGTGGGGAGCTTGAAATCCCCCTCGTGTAGTGCTGCGACTGTCTGGGCGAGTGAGCTGCCCTGCTCCATGCCCTCAAGCCCTGCCGCAAGGAGGAGGCTCAGCATATAGTAGGGGTTGCACAGTGCGTCAAAACCTCCCAGTTCCACGCGTCGCGCCGTGTCTTCCTCATACGGAATGCGTATCAGCGAAGAGGAGCCGCCCTGTGCCCAGCTGAGGTAGTCGAGGGCGGTGCGAGCTGCTGCGGCGGATGATGAGGATGATGAGGGGGAGGCGGTGGCATCGGAGAGCCCTGCGGCACCGTCACGCTCGGCAGCGTGCGCGTAGGCATTCGTAGAAGGCTGGAGAAAGAGCAGCAGCTCGGGCATATGCGCGAGAATGCCGGCCATGAAGCGGGAGAAGTCCTCTTCGGACACCTCGGCGGCGCCGGGCATGCCTTCAAGCGCAAGCGTAACAGAAAGGCGGCTGTCGGGAGCGCCTGCCAGCGGGCGCGGCATGAAGCTGGCAAACAGGCCGTGCTGTGCCGCGATGGTGCGCACGACGGTCTTGTAGGTGATGATGTCGTCCGCACAGCTGAGGATGTCCGTGGCCCGACACCAGATTTTATTCTGGCCGGGGCCCCTCTCATGGTAGCTTCCCATGGGAGCCATGCCCAGCTCCTCCAGGGTCAGGCAGATGTCCCGTCGGACATTCTCGCACTGGTCCAGGGGAGCGATGTCGAGGTACCCGGCCTGGTCGTGTGGCGTATGGGTCGGAACACCCTCGTCGTCCAGCTCAAAGAGATAGAAGCCGCACTCACAGCCCACCTTGACCAGGAGGCCTCTGTCCAGCGCCTTCTGTCGTGCTCTGCGCAGGAGACCGCGGCCATCGGCGGCGAAGGGCCGCCCGTCCCTGTCCACCACGTCACAGTACATACGGGCGGCCCGTCCACTCTGCGGACGCCAGGGGAGCACCGCCAGGGTTGCCGGGTCGGGCCGCAGGATGAGGCTCGCCCGCTCGGCCTGGTCGGGAGTGTGTGGAGCCGAGCGTTCACCCCCGTCAAGAACGGCGGCATCAAAGGCCGCACCGGCCTCAAACACCTGGGGCAGGTAGTCGGCCATCACCGCCACGTTTCTGGGCGTGCCCCGCAGGTCGCAGAAGAGCAGACGCACGAACTTGACGTCATTGGCCTGCACAAACTCCAGCACTTCCTCTTTGGTAAAACTCATGGCAGCTCCTTTCAAGCCGGCTGCGTCCCATGGCTGTAGACTCCTATGATAGCTCTTCTCCTACGCTGCGCCTCCGGGGCTCCTGCTCAGTGCTGTCTTCCCTGAAGAGCCTGTTCCAGTAGGCCCGTACCATGATAAGCCCCATGATGCAGGCGGCGAGATCCGAGAACGGGCTTGCCCATAAGACGCCCTCGACTCCGAGGAAGGAGCAGAAGATCGTGGCCATCGGTATGAGGAATACCGCTTGCCGCGAAAGCGTGAGAATGGCGGCCTGGACGGGTTTGCCAATGGCCTGGAAGAAGATGCCCGAGACCATGCCGGGGCCAATGGTAAAGCAGAGCAGCATGCAGATGCGAAAGCACTTTACGGCAAATTCGGCATAGAGATCGGACTCTGTGTCAAAGAGGCTCGAAATCTGCTCCGGCCAGGTCTGGAATACCACAAAGCCCACGGTACAGACGACGGCAGACCAGAACAGCGCAAGCTTGAAGGTCCTTTTGACACGCGCATACTGCCTGCTGCCATAGTTGTAGCCCAGGATGGGCTGCACGCCCACGGCGAGGCCGAGCGCGATGCCGGTGAGCAGATAGGAGACCTTTACCGCAACACCATAGGCGGCGAGCGGAATATCCGAGCCATACTCGCTGAGGCCGCCATAGCGCACGAGCAGGTTGTTCATGACGAAGATGACCGCCACCGTCACTATCTGAGCGATAAAACTCGAAAAGCCCAGCGCAAGGATGCGTCCACAGATGCGCGGGCGCAGGATAAAAGAGCTGGCATCGAGCTTGATGGTCTTGAAGCGGAACATGCAGACGGCAAAGAATGCCGCGTTAAGCCCCTGTCCCGTAACCGTGGCAAGGGCGGAGCCCGTCACACCCCATCCGCAGACGAAGATGAAGAGGGGGTTGAGGATGATGTTGACCGCAAAGCCCATCAGCAGGCCTATCATGGTGATGTTTGGCCTGCCGTCCGCGCGGATAACACCGCCAAACCCACAGCAAATGGCACCAAAGAGAAACCCGAGAACCATCACAAAGCCAAAGTCGAGCGCATAGGGCAACACGGCATCGGTGGCACCAAACAATCGGCAGAGTGGCTCCAGAAAGGCAAGGCACACGAGCGTCATGGCGATGCTTGCGATAACAATCATGACGATGGCATTGCCCACGCCGTGGGCGGCGGTCTTCTTCTCGCCCATACCAAGCTTGAGGCTCATGAAGGTTGCCGCGCCGTCTCCAATCATCAGGCCTATGGCCATGAGCGCAATGGAAAGGGGGAGGATGATACTGGTGGCCGCATTGCCCAGATAGCCCACCCCCTGCCCGATGAACACCTGGTCCACCATGTTGTAGAGTGAGTTAACGAGCATGGCGATGATGCTCGGCACGGCAAAGCGCACCATGAGCCTGCCGACCTTCTCTGTGCCCAGCGGATTTACTTTTGCAATAGTCTCTGCCATTCCTGCCCTCGTGTGTTGTCCGAGTTACCCATGATAAAGGTTTTGGGGAAAGTGTGTTTGGTGCGGCATCTCAATAAAGCAGCTTTGCCTTTGATGCAGAATTTACCGGTACTTGGTGTACGAACGGTGCAACTCATTCTTGCCGCGGCACCAAAAGTAAAGATGCAATATGCGAATCTCGCACCAAAAGTGAATCTACGGTATTCCTGATCCCTCGCAGGTGTAACGCGGCGTCAGCTCAGCTACTTGCTCATATGCTCTTCCCAAAACACCGTAGCCCTTGTACTGTTGCGTTTGAGATATTTGAGAATCTTGGTCATGTCTTGATCGGGAATGCGAGCTTTGTTGTGTTCTAAGATAACATCACCGTTTCTTATCCACACCTGGGCAAAGTTGTTATAGTCGTTCAGGCGTGAGACATGGTAGTGGACCGGCTCGTCGCGGTCGTTAGAGTAGAAGAAGATAACGTAAGCCAGGATTTCTGCGAACTTCGACATTACTGCCTCGTGCCGTCGGCGTATTCGTAAGCCAGCTCGTAGATTATCTCGCGATTGTCTGCCAGATAGCCCTCCAAAGCCTGCAACTCCATGAGCGTGAAGCCATACGTTTTGGTGGGGACAATCGAGGGAAGCGTTCCCTCAGCGTAGTGAAAGACCTCCGGGTCGTCCATCGCCAATTGTTCAAAGTAAAACGGTATACTATCGGCATCATTCACTTTGCGCATATCGTTGAAAGTCAGGCAGACGCCGTTGCTATCTTTTGAAAAAAAGTGTCTCATGACCATACGATCTCCTTTCAGTGAACAGTATAGCAAATCGAAGCATTTCAGTCGCGATACGTGCTTTGTAGGCAGGGAGGGTCGGAGCCAGGCGGATAAAGATTTGGCCAATGGATTGCGCATGGTGCATACTAGAGCCAGTGAAGGATTGCGCATCGTGCAAAATGGAGACACCAAAGGATTGCGCATCGTCGGCATCAACGAAGGCATGCTTACCGAGAATATCGTGGCACAGATGCTGCGTGCAAACGGCCATCGACTCTTTTTCTATTCGCAGTCAGGAAAAAACGAGGGCGAGGAACGTATGGAGATTGACTTCCTGATTGTGCGACCCTACGCCAACGCGGCTATGAAACCACGCATCAGTCCGATAGAGGTTAAATCTCCCCGGCAGTATGGCACCATATCGCTTGATCGTTTCAAGAAGAAGTTGGGCAAGCGTATCGGCACGCAATATGTCCTTCATGTCAAACAGCTGAAGGTAGAGGGGGATCTGGCATACCTACCCTTATACATGGGCTTTTGCCTCTGAGTTGACCTGTTGTAAAGTTGTTAGAGTTGTTCAGGCGTGAGACATGCTGGTGAATAGACTCGTCGCGGTTATTGGAGTAAAAGAAGATAACGTAAGACAAAATGAACCATAAGCCAACCCGAGTGTACATAGTTTTGTGGTAAAATTGGCCGTATGAACAGAGACTATGACGGCTGGAATAGTTACAAAAAGAGCTTGGAAAAAGCCGGTAGACAGCAGACCTTTAACACTGGGCAAGTTTGGTGGTGTGCAGTTGGTGTCAACATCGGACGAGAGCAGGACGGTAAAAACGCTCAGTTTGAACGACCAATCTTAATTTTTCGTAAATTCGGTGCGGAGACATTTCTTGGATTGCCGCTATCCACCAGCCACAAAGAGGGTATTTTTTATTCGTCGTTTACGCTCAACGGCAGAAAAAGCTCAGTGCTTTTGTCGCAGGCGCGCGTTCTGAGCCAGCATAGGTTACTGCGCAATATGGGGCGGATTACTGCCACAGATATGAAATGTATTAAGCAAGATTTCCATAATCTGATTGGAAAGTAAAAAAACGGAGTTCCGATTGCTCGGAACTCCTCAATTACGCCGAAGCGCCATGTTGTGGATACAGGTTACCACATACAGGGTCGAAGCGTCAATAGGCCGACAAGCGTGGACGCTACACCGCAGCTGCGCAGGTAGTGCTGCTGTGCCGGGCTGCAAATCGGAGAGTTCTACCTCTTCCGTCGCCCTCGGATAACAGCAACTAAGAGTATGATGCCAGCAACGAGGAACACGGCGATTGGCAACAAAATGAATCCCGCTTCAGATCCCACGGATAAAATTTGCTTGCTCGGGGTATCGGGTTCACTATCTTCCAGATCACTGAAATCCGCAAGACCGTCCAGTAGAATTGGTTGATTGTTTTCAAAATCGATCTCGTAAACTTCGCCGTCGATGATGTTGTAAGCTTTTGGCTCGTTCGAGCCAGATTCGGGTGGATCATAGCCAATTATCGTTTTCGAGACATTCATTTGACCGTTGTCGGTAGCTTCGACAATAATACGATAGTCGCCATCAGCTGGCGTGATGATGTCCTTCTCACCAGCATCATTTGTCAGAACCACTACATTCGAGTCGTGGCTTTCGGCAAGGTTGTCGATTACGCTAGCCACAATTTCATCGCCTAGAACGACCTTGACATCTGTTGGGCAGTGGATTCTTCTCCACGCCCACAGCATGCTGAGCTTCATGTACTCGTGTGTTGGCTCCTTCGTGAAGATGTTGGCCAGGTAGTTCTCTACCCGATGTGCTATAAAACCGTCATAGTTAGCTCCAATGATATTCTCTCCGAAGTAGCTGTCTACTACCTGTTGGCTGTAGTTATAGCCGATAGTTCGGCCATTTTTGACCCAGCCAAAGCCGCCACAGTTCTCCAGGAAGTTCCCACCGACGACATTCGTGATATGGGATATATTGCCACCCTTCTTGTTAAAGATAGTGTTGGGCGTCCCAAACGTTACGGCGTTGCAGTTTGACGCCGTTAGTTTAGTGCCGTTGATCTCAGAACCATTAGCCAGCAAGTCCGTGATCCCAGCTCCGCGCGAATAACCACTTAGGACGAAGAAAGCGCGATCAGGGTCGATGTCGTTCGTATCTTCGGAGACGTACTGATTCAGTCTTTTACCTGCCTGTTCCTTGGCGGCTTCAAACCCGATGTGATTACCTTGCTTGTTGGCGATATAGCTGGCATCTGAGAGCCACTGTAGATCTGGGAACTCCGCTGTGCCCTCCGCGAATGCGAAGACCAGCTCTTTGTCATCGGCATTTTTATGGGCGAACCAGATGGTAGTGCCGTCGGGGAATCCTTCTCGGACGACCGTTCTCTCGATGTTTTTGAACCCAAGCTCATTGAGATTGGCTAACGTGGCTAAATATCGGGTCACTTTCGACCAAGCCTTTGTAGTCATCGTTGTAGAATATGAGGTTCATTGGGACGACGTCGCCATCTTGCCAATCGTAGTCATCAGCAAAAACTGGTTGCGGCATGAATGGCATCCAGGCAGATAATGCAATTACCAAAAGCACACACAAAATTCTATTAACCATAATATAAAAGCATCCCCAAAATCTTACATCTCCCGAATACCATGTGAACTCTCCTCTCAAAAACTCAATTGATGCCACTCTGCTTATTTCAGCAGAAAGGGGACGCTTCCCTGTCTGCTCACAGCTCAATAAGGCTCCTTATCTTTTCCAGGATGCCAGGGCCAATCCCTTCTACGTTCTGGAGATCCTCGATGCGGGTGAAGGGGCCATGCACTGCGCGGTAGTTGATGATCCTCTCAGCTATCACGGGGCCGATGCCGGGCAGCGTCTGCAGGACATACACATCGGCGGTGTTGATGTTCACCATGCCTGTGTCTGAATCGACGGACGGTGTGTCGGACGGCGTGTTCGTGTCCTCTGTTGTTACCGCAGGTCTGGTGGGGATGAAAACGCGCGCGCCATCCTCGAGTACAGCCGCTCGATTGATGGTACTCTCGTCGGCGTCCGGCGTAAGTCCACCCGCAAGATCCAGGGCATCCTGGACACGGCTGTCTTCGGGCAGCTCATAGACGCCGGGGCTTTGAACGGCACCCGCAACATCCACAAGGATGACGCCGGCTTCCTCTGTCTGCTGAGCCGTATAGAGTTGAAACCCACCGTAGCCCAAGGCAATGAGCGCCATAAGGACCAGGAAAAAGATAATCAACCCCTTGCCCTTGATAGGGAGTGACAGCCGTGGAAGCAGGTTCCAAAGAGGGCTTTTCCCGGTAGTAGCAGAGCGCGGCTTTTGCTTTTCCTTTGACATGGATACTCCTTTCCAGACTTCGTTCGATTACAGATTCAGCCATAAAGCGGGGCGGACGCCGACAAGGTCTTGGTTGGTGACGTGGGCGTAGTTCCAGTCGGAGTTGCTGGTATTGCGGACGGACACCGCGAAGTATGCAGATATGCCCGGCGAACGCAGTCGCCACCAGGAGCTATTGCCCTGAAGATCGCTTGCGATCCGATCTGAAGCGTTTGCAAAATACTTTTCCGCCTCGTCAATAGAGAGCAAGAAGACCCTGTCCTCCGTTGGGTTGCCGCCGCTGGTTCCTTCTTTAGGGTTATCGGGGTTCTGGTTCGTGACCGTGGCGATGCGCGACTGCTCATTTGCGGAGAAGCTGGCTAGGAACTCCCCATTGAGGTACTGCCTTAGGGCACAGGTCTCCCAGGTGGCCTCGCTACGCTGCTCATTATAAGATCTATCCTCAAGCACGTGCTCGGAGATGAGCAACATCCTGCCGTTCTCGGCGGCAAGCACCCGCCAAGTGATGGGCTTGCCATCCCAAGTACCGAACTCAATATGCTCGATAGAAGGAAGGTCTGCCTGGTCATTCACAGCTGCAATGTTGAAGTCAGTAGGAAGAATCACTTGGTCATTCGCAGTCAGATTTAGCCATAGCGCGGGGCGGACACCATTACTGTAGGAGTCGTTACCATCGCCGAGGCCGGTGCCGTTGGCGTTGAGTTCGCCGCTGCTCATGATGTCAGCCGCGTGATGCACAGTGGCTCCCGGGGAACGCAGCCACCACCAGGAGTGTTCACCTTGAAGCTTGTCTGCAATTCGATCCGAATCTTCTGTAAAATACTTTGCCGCCTCGTCGAAAGAGAGCAGAAAAACCCTGTCCTCTGTTGGATTGCCGCCATCGGTGCCGTAAACAGGGTTATCGTTATTCTGATTCACGACCGTGGTGATGCGCGTCTGCTCGTCTGCAGAGAAGTTTGCCTGCAGGAACTCTCCGTTGAGGTACTGCCTTAGGGTGCAGGTCTCCCAGGTGATATCGCCGCCCTGCTCGTTGTACCGCCTATCCTCAAGTAGATACGCTGAGATGAGCAGCGCCCTGTCGTCCTCAACGGCAAGCACACGCCAGGCGATGGGCTCACCGTTCCAGGTACCGAATTCAATACGCTCGGTAGAAGGAGGTTCCACCTGGTCATTCGCGGCCACTGGGTTGGAGGCAGAAGAGTTAGCAGCGCTAGCTGTCGATTGTGTTTGCGAAGCAGCCGGTCTTTGTTGTGAGCTATTACCCACATTAGTGCTGCAACTATGTGTCGCCGCCATAAATAAGATGAACGCTATCACAAGTCCGCCAGCGAAAAGGAATGGGACGAGCTCGGGCCCGCTATCCTCTTTCTCCTCCGGCTCTTCATGCGGATATGGAGCTTGCTTCGCAGGCGGATTTGTGTTCGATTTGTGTTTTTGCTGGCTCTGCGACTGTTGCGGAGGTGATGACGAGGGTGCACTGGCTGGGGTGGTCTGTGAAGCCGCGCTTACAGGAAACACATTGAAGACTCCAGATGCGGGGGTGCCCCCTGCGGCGGTGTCCCGCGTAGACGAGTCCGCTGCGGCACGCTCTGCCACCGGTTTGCTCTCGCAATGTACAATCGCTGTTCGGAGGGCGCTGCTCCAAGCGGCTAGCGGCGGTCTGTTTGCTGCGTCTTTCAACGAGTCTTCGATAACAGTCCTTACGCCCGCATCCACCTGCGCTGGCAGGCGGCTGGTATTGGCCGAAGCCTGGTAGTGGGCGGCACTGTCGCTTTTCATCAAGAGTCTCAACGCCAGCAGGCCGAGCTTGTAGACATCTGCCGCTGGCGTTCCCAGAGCTTCTTCGGGGTATCGCTCTGTAACGCTCCAGTTGCCGGTCTCAGTCTGGGGAAAGACCATCTTGCTGTCCAAAGAGAAGCTGTCGCAGTCCAGGAAGAACACCGAGCAGTCACCAAGTGAGAACAATATGTTGCTGTGCGAGAAGTCCCCAACACAGATATCGTGTTCATGGAAGAAGTTAAGCCCTCTCACGACGGAGAGCAACAGCTTGTAGCGCGCTTTGTTTGTGAGCGGTATCTGTCTGCGGGCAAGCAGCCTGTCTGGCATAAGGAGGTGCTCAAACTTGGCCTCCACCACCTTTGTGCCTGTCGAGAAGCTGATGGGGCAGTAAAACCTCAGAGGTATCTGTACCATCAAAAAGCCGGAGACGCCACCATCGTTCTTGTCTTTGACAAGCTCGTGCGGCCAGCAGCAGATGCTGTCCAGGTAGCTCTTATCGCCTGTGCCCAGACCATGGTAGAAGTCCGTAAAGGTGGCAAGGCTGTCCGCATTGGGGTTTGCGTAGCTCTTGTATTCCTTGTAGACGTATTCCTGCCCGGCTCCCGAGATGCAGTGGGGATTCGTAACAGAGTACACGCTGCCAAACGAGCCTTCGGCCAGTTCTTTGTCTACTCCCAATGAGTCCTTACTTATCACGCGTGGTTCCTTTCGGCTGGATTGTGGTGGCGCTCACGAAATTTCATCGTCATTTTCTCCCTGGATTACATCTTCTGCTTACTCAAGCTTGGATTCAGCGTCTGAGACAGCCTGGTAGCTCCGAAACTCCTGATAGTTTCGCAAATATTCAGCAAATTCCGGAGAAGTGTCTGAATTGGTAGAACGCCAGGCTTTATGATCGATGATGCTGCTTTCAAGGCCAAAGTAGGCATCGATATAGGCGATTAGCTTATCAAGGGCCGTGAGCTGCTCGATTGGGTAATCACCATCGCCACCTACGTGAACCATCTCAATGCCAACAGAGTACGAATTCATTCCATAATCTGGATACGTTGGCCCAATGCTTACGGTGCCCTCCCGGTCATCACGCGACTCATCTTCAACATCAAATGCCTGGTTATTCCCTATATCGCCAAAGCCAGCGTGGTGAGCGATTTTATCCAGGAGCACACACTGGTACACACTGCCATCTACGCCAACGATAAAATGTGCGGCGACTCCGGAACCGTTGCCGTCCCAATAATCTATGACAGACTGAGGGCTGCCCCAACCTTCTGTATCGTGCAAAACGATGTACTTTTGGTACTCAGCTGGTTTTTCTCCATGAATAAAGGCAGCGCGATAGTCTTCCACAATCCCTAACTCTTGACTAAGTTTCCGTATATCGCTTCGAGGGGAGTGTGCGTCTTCTGTGGTGGCGCTGTTGACAGGAGCAAGGCGATCCTGTAAAGGTGCGTCGAGATACAGGGATTCAGCTACGATTGGGCTGTGCTCTGTACAGCCGGAAAGCATGATAGTCAGAGTCAGCGCGGCAAGCATGGTTGGCCTCGGGAAGCGAGGATTAATCATTGCACACCATCTTTCGGCCAGTTTGCCTCAGCTCTGCCCGTACGCATGACGCCATTACCGCAAGTAGTGGCATCACACGCACAAACAGACCTGAGGCAAACTGATCCAAAATCTGGTGCACAAGCATTAATCCTCGCTTCCCTCATATGCTTAAATATACGGAGAGCCATCAGCTGTCTCGATTGAAAGAATCAGATCTGCGTTTTCCTTTTCGTAAGCGTTAAGCGGGCTTGGCAGAGCATCAAACTCCTCTGGCGAATAACGCTCCGTATACCAGTTTTTTGTTCTGAAATAGTCACGTAAATCCTGATTTTTGAAACCTCGTCCGTGGCGAGCGAAAATCTCATTTCTGGCAATATAGCGTTCCCAGGCAGACAGTTTGCGGATTTCGGCTTCGGTTACGTATCGCTGATTGCTGTTTGAGATCATATAGTCACTGTTAGCTGTCGCTGGCTTGACTTCATCGGGCTCTGTGGTTTCGGGAGGACTGGTTGTGTTTTGTCTACGATCTTCTGGAGTTGCGCTGTTTGAACTTGTTCCTGTAGAAGAAGAGGAAGAAGAAGGAGAGGAAGAGGAAGTGGAAGAAGAAGGCGTGCTCCCACGCGAGTTGCTTACGCTCGCGTCTCTACTGCCCCCAGAACCGGAAAACGCGTCCACCGCATTATTCCCAACAAAAATCCCCAGTGCTATAACCATGACAGCGGCAAGCGCCATCCCTGCTTTTGCCGGCCATCCTATTTTTGCCTTGTGTGAAGGCTGTACCGCTGTTCCCATAGTATTGGGAAGAGGAGCGTAACCTGAACCATTGATCGGAGGCACGGCGACTTGGTGTAGCTGGCCAGGCATTGCTGTCATTACCGGCGCTGGATGAGAAGCCATGGTTTTGTTGGGGTATCCTACGGCACGTTCTGCCACAGGCTCGCTCACACAATTCATAATCGCTGCACGAAGGGCTGCACTCCACGTAGCAAGCGCTGGTCTGTCAGGCGCGTCTTTCAGGGAGTTCTCGATGACAGTCTTTACCTCCGCATCCATCTGCGATGGCAGACGTTCAATGTTCGTTGATGCCTGGTAGTGGGAGGGATTGTCACTCTGCATCAACAATCGCAGTGCCAGCAGGCCGAGCTTGTAGATATCCGACTTCTCTGTTCCCGGTTCCTCTCCAGGGTATCTTTCCGCGACTCCCCAGTTCCCCGTCTCTGTCTGGGGGAATACGGTCTTGCTGCCCAAAGAGAAGCTGTCGCAGTCCAGGAAGAAGACTGAGCAGCCACTCAAAGAAAACAGTACATTGCTGTGCGAGAAGTCCCCAACACATACCCCGTGCTCATGGAAGAAGTTGAGCCCTCTGACAACAGAGAGCAGCAGCTTGTAGCGCGCTTTGTCTGTGAGCGGTATCTGTCTGCGCGTGAGCAGTCTGTCCGGTATAAGGAGGTGCTCAAACTTGGCCTCCACCACCTTTGTGCCTGTCGAGAAGCTGATAGGGCAGTAGAACCTTTCGGGTATCTGTATCATCAAAAAGCCGGAGACGCCATCATTGCTCCCATCTTTGACGAGCTCGTGTGGCCAGCAGCAGATGCTGTCCAGGTAACTCTTGTCACCGGTGCTCAGGCCATGGTAGAACTTCGCAAACGCGGCGAGGCTGTCCTCGTCTGGGCTTACGTACTCCTTATACTCCTTGTAGACGTATTCCTGCCCGGCTCCCGAGATACAGTGGGGGTTCGTGATAGAGTACACGCTGCCAAACGAACCTTCGGCCAGTTCTTTGTCTACTCCTAGCGAGTTCTTACTTATCACGCGTAGTTCCTTTCGGCTAAATTGCCAGTTGCAGGTTGACTTTCTTCTCCTTGCAAAGGCTTAAATCCACTTGCTTCATCAGTTTGCCTTGCTGCTTTACGCTTCGCTCAATTTAGCTTTGCGCTGCACTGTCTTTCCGGCGCGGCCGCCGTGGCGATACCTTTGTTCACCACATATTTGATACTGTCGAGGACTCTCATGACATTTTCCTTTCTTGGTGTATAAAGGCGTTACAACTTAATGTTAGCGACATCGCTATCAAGGGGATTCCAACTATCGGGGTGAGGATATTCGGATATATTGACGTAAATGCCGAAAAAGTGATCGTCCCACTTCTTTGGAGTGCAGGTGAAGTTAAATGTGTATGTTCCCGAGGTATCAGGCAATACATACTCTGTATATAAAGAGAAGCTATCAGCAATTTCCGTATTTGCTCCAGCGTATATGATGCAGCCTGTTGTGTTCCGTGAGGTATACTTCACCGCGACAGAGAACGTGGTTTCTACGCCTGCTTGTGCTGAACTCGGAGACGCAGCACTAATTTCAATTGTGCCGGTTGGGTTACTGTCTTGTGTTTGCGAAGCAGCCGGTCTTGGTTGTGGGCTGTTGCTCGCATAAGTGCTGCAACTTCGTGTCGCCGCAAATAAGATGATCGGTATTAAGATTCCAATTATGAGCATGACCGCTACAGGCCCCAGTCCATCACCATCCTTTTTCTCCTCCGGCTCTTCATGCGGATATGGAGTTTGCTGCACAGGCGGATTCGCGCTTAGTTTGCGTTTGTACGGACTCTGCGACTGCTGCGGAGGTGATGACGAGGGTGCACTGGCTGGGGCGCTTTGCGAGGTCGCGCTTACAGGAAACACATTGAAGACCCCGGATGCGGGGGTGCTTCCTGTAGATGTTACCGGCAAGGAGCTTTGGCGGGGACGAGCCTTGTGCTTTTCCTCCCGAGAGGTGCTTTCTGTGGATGTAGCCTTTGAGGCACGCTCCGCAGACGAAGCTGTCGCGGGTCGCTTTGGCGCAGTGGCGCTCACGCACCTCACAATCGCCGTACGAAGGGCTGCGCTCCATGCGGCCAGTGGCGGTCTGTTGGGCGCGTCTTTCAGCGAGTTTTCGATGACACCCTTTACACCCGCATCCACTTGCGCCGGTAGGCGCTCGGTGTTTGTTGATGCCTGATAATGGGAGGGATTGTCGCTTTTCATCAACAAGCGCAGCGCCAGCAGGCCGAGCTTGTAGATATCCGACTTCTCTGTTCCCAGCTCCTCTTCCGGGTATCGTTCTCTGACTCCCCAGTTTCCGGTCTCTGTCTGGGGGAAGACTGTGGCTCCGTCAAGACTGAAGCTGTCGCAATCCAGAAAGAATACGGAGCAATCATCCAGAGAAAATAAGAGGTTGCTGTGGGAGAAATCCCCCATGCTGATTCCGTGCATATGGAAGAAATTGAGCCCTCTGACAACTGAAAGCAGCAGTTTGTAGCGTTCTTTATCGGACAGTGGTATGTGCCTGCGGCTGAGCAGCCTGTCCGGCAGCAGGAGGTGTTCAAACTTTGCCTCTACCAGCTTTGGGCCACTTGAAAAATTGATAGAGCAGTAGAATTTCTCGGGTATCTGGATCATCAGAAACCCGGACGTGCTGTCCTCATCTTCGACCAACTGATGCGGCCAGCAGCAGATGCTGTCCAGATAGTCCCTGTCGTTTGTGCCTAAGTCGTAGTAAAAGTCTGTGAACGCTGCCAGTGTGTGTGCATCCGGCTTTGCGTACTCCTTGTACTCCTTATAGACATAGCTCTGCTCAGAGGCCGAGTTGCCAGAGCTAGCCGTAGTGGAATACACGTTGCCAAACGAGCCCTCGGCCAGCTTCTCGCCTACGAGCCACGTCTCATCGGTTATCCACAAACCTTCACGCATCACGTGCAGCTGCTTTCGGCAAGATTGTGACGAGCCGTATGCATATTCCCTTTGCCTTTCATCAGCTTAGCCTTCAACTTGTATTCCCAAACGTACGGCAGGTAACGATGTTTGCTTCTTAGCGAAATCGAGCTGACAGCTACCCTGCACAAGAGGTTTCATTGCTGCTTCAGTCTCTGCCCGCACTTCCCGCAGAAGAGCGACTCCGGCTTTATCCTGGTGCCACAGCTTGTGCAAAAATTTGTCTTGGGTTGGTTCATTGTTCTGGAATTGTTAACGGGCAGAGGGGCAGAGGGCGCTGACCCTTGATTGGCTAACGTTGCGCCGTCTCCGAGACTGATGCTTACTTTAGCGCTGCCGTCAGCGTCAGCTTCCAACGATATTCCCATCTTGGTCAGCGCCTGAGCAAGAAGAAACTGTCTTTGTCTATCGGGATATTCATTGATCAGATCCAAGAGATACGAGAAACCGCCATTGCCAAGCAGGAATGGTGTGTTGGAGACATACTCCAACACCTTGTCACCAGGGGCACCCTGATCTGCGAGGCTGATTATTTTATCGATTACAATTTCGCGTTCACGGTCTTTGATAGTGGCATTGTAAAAGCAGAAGGATCTGACCTCTCTGCCATTCTCCATTCTTCGGCCATATGCCAAAGTTCCACCGTCGCCGTCCTGTTCGATCACATCCCAACAGTGGACAAGAAAGTTCTCTATCTGCTCATCAGATTGCGAGTCAACAGGAATATCTCTTGCTGCCCATGCCTTGCAGATGCACCGGTTTATCAGGTCAATCTTCTCGCGGGAATCTTCAAAATAAATCGGATACTCTACCTTGTCCCCACTGCTCAGGGGCGTTATGTAGTAGAGCAGCCGATGTCGCCCATCAACTATGGAAGCATTTGCTATATAGACATCCGAATAAGCATAGTAGCCCAGCGTGGCCTTGCCCTCTTTATACTTTGTGCCTCCGGTGAGCTTTAACACAAGGGGACTGAAGAGAATAATGCGACGATTGGTGATGGTGAGTTCCCAGTCCATTCTTTCCTCATGGTACGTGAAGCTTTTGCTTAATCTTACATACTCGCCGACTGTGTCAACTGAGGTCTTCAGCAACACCTGCTCATCTCCCTCTAACAGGATGCGACAATCTGGACCTGTTTTGAGCTCAATGGCGTTATCGCTTGCGAGCAGTGAGCCTCGTGCGTTTGCCTTGGCCGTTATGAGTACTTGTGTCATGCGTTTCTCCTTTGCCAATACTGAAATTTGCTAATAGGCGGCTAGGTACCATTTGCCATCAACCTTAACTACCTCTGCTGTTTGTTGGAAGGATTCGGTAGTTCCATTGGGATAGGCAATTGTTGCTGTATAGGTCAAAGTGGCGCTGTCTCCACTCTGTTGTGTCCTGATATCGGTGAATTTGACTGTTCCATAGTCAAAGGATTCATCCAAGGCTCCAGAGTCCCCAAGACTCTTTGACAAAAACGGCATCATGTCCATCAAAGCACTGGTATTTATGCCAAATGCGCCACCCAGAAGACTTGCGGCTCCTTTCATGAAGCGTTGAGCATCTGGGTCAAAGCACTCAATCATGGCGCTGAAGTCTCTCTTATTATAGGCGTCCTGCAAACGGTAGAGCGGATCTTCGGGCTTTGAGATCACGCAACCCATAAGGCTGAACAGCAATGTCATGCTAAGCAGTATACAGGCGAGCGACCTGGGCAGATCACAATACCTTCTCTCACTGATCGTATGTTGTTCTTCCGTTTGCACCGAATGATAGAACTCAGCTGTATCGATACTCATGCTCCTTTTCCTCACTCTCGTATAGCAGCAAACCAAGCGCCGCCACATCTTCTATTTGTCATGAATTTCTGGCTTCCATCCTCATCGCTGAGAGAACACCGCCGGATGAGTTGCCGTTGGAACCCATGCCTGCCAATGCGGCTGTCAACGAAAGAAGAGTGGCCTTCTTCCGACTCACATCCGTCTGGGGGTAGACACCTTGCTCTTTGACCAGATTGTTATGGCCAAGATGGTCGCCACAATATAGAGCACCCAGCTCAGGTGATACCAGGGTGTGAAGGAGAGGATGCTTCCGGCGCCGCTGCTGCTCCCTAGGGAGGAGATGGCGTCTCCGACACCGCCCATACTTCCAAGAATATCCCCAGAATCGCCCCCATTGTTGACGGTGGAGGTAACAATAAACGCAAAGATCCATTGGAAGAGAAGGCCGGCAATCGAAGCAAGTATCGCCCCCGCGTACTTCTTGAGGCTTACGAGCACGATGAGGGCAATAGGAATAGCCAGCATCAAAATGACGAGCGGGTTGCCGTCTATGTGCCCAAGGCTGCTGGCATCCTTCCCAAGCGTTGCATCCAGGCCGCTGAAGGGAATCTCCGTGCCACAGGTTATGGTGAACATGGGCAGGAAGAAGAACAGGCATAACACGAGCGCAACCAGTCTCAACGCAAGACTGAGAGTCTTGACAGTGCTGGTTTCTCCGACGGAGTTTCCTGTTGCACCAAAGGCCCCTCCCGCCGCATTGGAAGGATGGCTCCCGGCAGAGCCAGCCAGGTACGGCGCGCCTGGCGCGGCGTTTGTAACCGGAGCCCCACAGCTCTTGCAGAACTGTACGTTGTCGGACAATTGCTGCCCGCATTTCTTGCAGAACATCGTAGTACTTCCTCTCTCTCAGGTGATGGGTGTGCCACAGCTGGTACAGAAGCTCAGCCCGGTAGCCAGTGTTGTGCCACATTGCCTGCAGCGTGGAGCTTCTACGCTGATGACGGTGATATTCGCACCACAACCGACACAGAACACGGCATCCACATCGTTGGCGCTGCCACATTGGGGGCAGGGAACGCCCGGACTCGCACCTGTGCCCAAAGCTGCCCCTTGATTAAAGGCAGCGCCCGAGCCGGTCGCAGCGAGGAGTTGCCCCTGCCTCTCGATTTCCGCTATTTCCGCAAGCAGCGCGTCACACTGTAGTTTGCTCTGCTCGATGGAGGCGTAGATATTCTCACGTGGCCCGCGGTACAGCGGGTTGGCTTTCGTCTCCTCGTAAAGGCTTGTACCCAATTGCTTCATCAGGTTGTCTTGCTGCTTTCGCACCTCATTCAATTGGGCCTTGAGCTGCACCGTCTTTGCGGCGCGGCCTGTCGTGGCAATGCCTTTGTTCGCCACATCTTTGATACTGTCGAGAACTCCCATGGGTTTCCTTTCTCAAAAATCGAAATATGCGTGCAATCCGGTATTAGATTCATGACTACGTACAGTTAAATCAGCATTCATAACAGTTTTCCCTTATATGTTGGGCGGTCAGTCTCAGTTCATTAACGACCATAAAGCACGAACAATCACTTGCCAAAGAACTACTACTGTATATACTGCTCCTAACACTAAACCCGTCATCGAAAATCCGCGCTTCGAACCTCGCAGCCCTATCCACCCAAAGATAAAGGCCAGCGGAAGACTAAAAGCTGAGATGATTGCCAAGAAATAGAACAGGGGATTGGAATAGTGGAGAAAAAATCCGATGAGAGCGCAGGCCGAGCCAGCGATGCCAAGCACAAATGACGTAAGCCCCAATTTGCCACCCTGTTTCTTTTGCGCAGAAGGTTGTGGAGTCGAGTGCTCCTGCACAGGTGGATACGAGTATTGTTCTTGTACAGGTGGAAGCGTGATCGGTTTGTATCGTTGCTGTTCGCGTTTTGATGGTTGTGCCTGCGATGCTTGCGATGGTAGAGGCGCAACAGCCGCGCTACGTGAAGCCACGCTTGTGGGAAACACATTGAAGACCTCAGAAGCAGAGGCACTTTTTACAGACGAAGCCACTGCGGCGCGCTGCGCCGCAGGCTCGCTTATGCAACTCACAATCGCTGTATGAAGGACTGAGCTCCACGCGGCGAGCGCGGGTCTGTTCGACGCGTCTTTCAGTGAGTCTTCAATAATAGCCTTTACACCTGCTTCTATATGCACTGGCAGGCGATCAGTATTCGCTGATGCCTGGTAGTGGGCGGAATTGCCGCTTTTCATCAACAATCGCAAGGCCAACAGGCCGAGCTTGTAGATATCTGACTCAGGCGTCGCCAGTTCCTCTTCCGGGTATCTTTCTCTCACTCCCCAGTTTCCGGTTTCTGTCTGTGTAAAGACCGTATCTCCGCTCAGGCGAAAGCTGTCGCAGTCCAAAAAGAACACGGAGCAGTCGCAGAGTGAGAACAGTATGTTGCTGTGCGAGAAGTCTCCAATGCAGGCACCGCGCTGATGAAAGAAGTTGAGCCCCCTGACAACGGAAAGCAATAGTTTGTAGCGCGCCTTGTCCGTGAGTGGCAGCTGCCTACGCTTGAGCAATCTCTCTGGCAACAGGAGATGCTCAAACTTCGCCTCCACCACCTTTGGACCACCCGAAAAGTTGATAGGGCGAAAGAATTTCTCGGGTATCCGGATCATTAAAAACCCGGATGTACTGCCCTTGTCCTCGACCAACTCGTGAGGCCAGCAGCAGATGCTGTTCAGGTAATACTTGTCGTTGGTGCTCAAACTATAGTAAAAGTCTGAGAACGAAACCAGTATGTCGGCATCCGGCCTCGCGTACTGTTTGTACTCTTTGTATACGTATCCCTGTCCGGTTGCCTGGCACTGTATATTCGTAACAGAGTACACGCTGCCAAACGAACCTTCGGCCAGCTCCCCGCCTACTTCCAACGAGTTCTTAGCTATCACGCGTAGTTCCTCTCGGCCAGACTGCGACGAGGGTTCGGTCGTCTACGAAGTACTTGCGTGTGAAATCCAGGGCGTTGGCAAAGCTCAGGGTAGAGGGAACTGATTCCAGGACGGCTTTGAACAGCAGACCCAAATCCCCATCGCCGGAGCCGAGCGGTTCTCCGAATCCATCCGTGCCGAACAGCAACACGTCTTTGGGGCCAACTGAAATCTCGATGGGCTTTACCGTCTCAGGCACATAGGGCAGCGGCGCCACATCATTTGACGTTATCTCCGAGCTCTCGTCTTTTCCTCCGGCTACGGCATCATAGCTGCCTTCCGACAAGAGCCACACACCCGAGTCTCCCACCGTAATGACGTGGGCCAGCAAGCCGTCGCCGCGCTGGCTTTCTGTAATGACCGCGCAGACAAGGGTTGTCGCAAGATAGTGTAACGCTGCTCGGGCGATGTCGTGTTTCGTCTCGCCCATCGTGCCCAGTAGGTGCTCGTAGTCTTTCAGCGAAGCGCTCGTCTGATTCAGATCCCGTGCGATTGCCTCACAGACCTGCTTCCAATCTATGCGTTCCATCCTGGTGGTTTTTGTGTTGGCAAAATAGCTGATGGCCGAGTTTACTGCGACCGTAGCACCAATGTGCGACTGCGGCGCCCCCGAGACACCATCCGCCACCGCGACAACGACCCAGTTCTTATCCGGTAGGAAGGCCGCGGCGAAGCTGTCCTGCCGTGGGGTATGTTCCCATCGGTGTGAGCCTCCCCTGACCGACGCCCCGCGCAGTGTGAGGAAGTCATTCTCCCAGCCGTCAAGTATCGTGTCGGGGATATAGGGCGGTGCTATATATCTGGTCGCATCCACGCATCTTGACTCGAAGAGTCGCGGCTTATCCTTTCCAATATGAATAGGGCTGAAAGAGCTGCCTATGCTCTCGCGTTCGATAGTGCTCTGCGATCCCGCCCGCAAAATCTTCGACTGTTCCGACGGGTCACTCTCTGAGCCCTCACATGGTTCTGCTGAGCCTCTCGACAAATCCCCCGGTGAGCCTCGCAATGGGCTTCTTGCGTGGCTTCCAGACGATACGACTACTTCCTGTGCCTCAGTACACGGCGTCATCTCTAACGGGATCGTGCTGTCGTACGGCAGCGGAGAAGATTCGCTCTGCCTGCTGTGCGCATACTTCCGAGGGCTGCCCTTCTTTTTTCTGCGGCGCTTATCCCAAAACACTCTAATCGATTTCCTCCGCGTCGATTCGCGTGAACCCCACCGGGTCTGCAACGAGGAGGCCACCGCCCGCATTGACGCTGATGCCGGAGCTCACCACCGAGCGTTGCAGCGCGGCCATGAACTCGCCCAGCGCAAGACCCATATCTGCGCCTGCAACCGCAATGAACGCATACTGTGGACGCGATGCAATCTCCTTGACCGTGTCGGCATCAGCCGCCCCCACGCCAAAGGCCATGATATTGGGCCGCCATTTGTTTGCTTCGTTCATCAGCTGGGCATAGGCTGGCCGCCAGTCGCCGCCATCATTGGGGTACCCATCGGTAAGGAAGAACACGGCAGGCCTGAGAACCCGATAGTTCTCCCCTTTGAGCAGGTTCACGTCGAGCGGTATCTGTCGGGCGAGTTCCTGGAAGACAATCGTGTAATTGGTGAGGCCCAGGTCGCTGAACGAGGGGACATTGGATATCTCGTTGAAATCCTCTATCTTCATCATGGTCTGCACGGTGCTCCCAAAGAGGATCATCGAGAACCGTACAGCCGCAGCTGCCGCAGGCGATTCCTCCATCTGCTCACGCAGACTGACCAAGCCTTCGTGCAGCGTCGAAAACTGGTCGACCATGGAGCCCGAGGCATCCATAACCAAATATATCGGCAGTACTCTTCCTTCTGGTTCAGACATGCAGATTTCTCCTTACTTGTTAATGGCTGTCCCTTTTCTCTGTAAAATTACAATCAGGGGTGTTTCAAGTTGTATAATGTGGCTTCAATCAGCGGGTGAGAATTGGGTCGAAGATTGCGTAGGTATACTCGCTCCAATCATGAGAGAACTCCATCGTTGAACTCTTTATTGACAAAGTCAGATGTCTTACTCCTGAAACGTCGACACTGAAAGGCACAGTGGCGCTGCCTTCTTTTTGTTCAGGCGTGGTATACAACAGCTTTCCATCGCCGTATATCTCTATCCAAAAAGAGCGATTGCCCTTGCCCACCAATGGGCCCCAATATCCTGAAAACGTCCCATATTCCTTATTGATGTCGTAGGTAACTGTAGCCGGGTCTACTGAAAGATTTACTTTCCCTCTTAAGCCGATTGCTCCTTGCCAAAAGCTTGCTCCATGGGTGTCCTTGATTTCATCTCCCGGCTCAGAGAGAACATGAAACGCTTCATCACCATCGCCTGCCCATTCGTACAAACTCATAGCTGCAAGATAGGCAACGTCCTTGAGCGTCCAGTGTGCATAGAGTGTATGATCCTTCGCTGTCGTTACGGTGGTGCTGTTGCCAACCTTTTCTCCCTCTGTCTGAGCTGTGTACCAGCCCTCAAAGTCATTGTTGGCAAGACGAGGCACCGGCAGGTCGCCGTAGCTCTGCTGATACTTCACCTCCTTTTGTGAAGTGTCGCAGTCGCCACCGGTTGCGTCAAAAGTAACTGTCACGGGTCCGTCTTCTGCTTGCGGCGATTCTGCCTCTTGCTGTCTTGTCGATTCGTTGCTGGCAGTATCCGCCGCTGTTTTTTCATCCGGGGCCGTTCTCGTTTGCGGCGCGCAACCGGTACATAACCCAAATACCAAGGCTATAATAAGTACGCTGACCGCAATTCGTTTTGCTTGTTTCATCTTCTATCCCTCTCCTGCTGTGATTTCTTTGTGTTCACTCTCTGTGCTCCCATTATTCCTGCGCACATCATCCTCTACTTCTTCTTGCCGCCGAGAAGAAATGAGCCTATTCCGCTCAATGCCAATAGGACGCCGCCCCAAAGAAGCAAGGGGCTTATGAAGCTTAGGATTGTCAGCTCTATATGATTGGGATAATCAAAGTATATGAGAGGGATCAAGCCTTCATACCAATCGAAGTTATCCGCATTGGCTATTTTTATTATCAGCCACAAAACAATCAGTACCACCCCAATCCCGAGCAAGGCTATACCCCCAAACGATTTACTCCCCTTGTTTGCACTCGTCGGCTGAGGACTGGGTTGAGTGCTTGCGGTTGGCTGCCACTGTTGTGGCGGCATTTGTGGCTGCTGATACGATTGCGACATGGCCTGAAGATCTACGGTCGGCTGCGGCATCAGCGGTTTCTGGTAGGGGTTTGACTGCGGTTGCGCCATGCCCTGCACATTCGTGCCGCACGTGCCACAGAAGACATCCTGCGGCGTAAGCTGCGAACCGCATGTGGGACAAAAACTGCTTGAAGTGCTTATAGTGCTTGCAGTACTTGCAGTACTTGCAGTATTTGCAGTACTTGCAGTACTTGCAGTGCTGTGCGGGCTATTTACGCTTGCTGCGTTTGCATCAGGGCGAACCGGAAATACGAGAAAATCGCGCATACTATCAGACATGGTCGTACTCCCTCTGTGACGCTGAACCCATAGCGGCTACCCTTCTCATAGCAGACACCTTCCCTTCAAAAAGCAAAAAATACAATCCGTACGGAATCCGTGCGGGACTGGTTGCAACGAAAAAGCAGGTTTTGCCACCGTAGCCCCACCGTGTGCAGCTATCAAAAGGTAAACCTTTTGATAGCTGCGACTAACGACAGTCATCCAGTGCCGGGTCGTCTCCCCTTTGCCCATTTTGCGAAAAACAGGTGGCTTTATGCCCGAATTTGCTTGCGCTTACAGATTTTGTGCTATGATACAGGCGCTATCAAAAGGTTTACCTTTTGATAGCGCCTCGTCGCTTTCTGCCAGGCGGAGTTCGCGTAATCGGCGGTAGAACGTGGCCTCTTTCATCCCGGACTGCACAAGCACATCGGCAATCGGCAGCTTCCCCGCTTCCCATTCATCTACCAACGAGCCGAAGTTCTCCGGCAGCCCTTTAACCGGTCGTCCGAGGTGGACACCCCGCGCCCTCGCGGCGGCGATTCCCTCGGCCTGCCTCTTATGGATGGACTCGCGCTCGCTGTGCGCTACAAACGAGAGGATCTGGAGCACGAGGTCCGCGATGAAGGTGCCCATCAGATCCTTGTCTCTGCGCGTGTCCAGGAGCGGCATGTCGAGCACGGCAAGGTCCACGCCACGCTCCTTGGTGAGCACGCGCCACTGCTCCTGCACCTCGTCGTAGTCGCGGCCCAGCCGGTCGATGCTGTGGATGTAGAGCAGGTCGCCCGCCCTGAGCTTGCGCAGGAGGGCCTTGTAGGCATCCCTTTCAAAGTCCCTGCCGCTCTGCTTGTCGATGAAAATCATCGTGGGCAAGACGCCTGTCTCTCTCATGGCGGCAAGCTGTCTGTCCTCATTCTGATCCGCGCTCGAAATGCGGACGTAGCCGTAGACCTTCACGAGGCCGCTCCTCTCCCTGGGTGATTATGCCTGCGTGTGGGGAGGATAGTGCCAGTCCAGTACAGCTGCATGAACAGAGGGAAGTCTCCTTCCCGGCCTGCTCTTACCGTTCTCCTGCAGCTGCGCTGCTATTCGCTCTGCTCTTCGGGGCGCGTGATACTGAGGTCGATGGTATCCACCCGATGCGCGTCCATGTTCTCGATGATAAAGCGTACCCGTGTGCCCTCGTACTCTATGACGGCCTCGTCGCCCGCGCTGGGAATCTTCTCGAACAGGCTGAACATCAGCCCTGCCGTTGTCTCCGAGTCCGCGGTCTCGTTGGGCATGAATCCGATTATCTCGGCGAGGTCGTCAAGCGGCAGGGAGCCGCCGATGACATAGTGGTCGCTGGTGATGCGTATGACCTTGTCCGTATCGTCGTGGTAGTACTCGTCCTCGACGCTGCCGATTATCTGCGTCATGATGTCGCTCATCGTGACGATGCCGGCGGTGCCCCCGTGTTCATCAACCACCACGGCTATCTTGGTCTTGCTCTTCTGCAGCATCTGCAAAACACGCGCCACCATCATGCTCACCGGCACCGCGTGGATGGGGCGGATGCGCAGCTCGCACGTGGGGCTCGAGGCGGGCACGTCGTAGAGGTCTTTGATGTGCACGAACCCGAGGATGTTATCCTTGTTGTCGCGATACACCGGGTAGCGGGTGTACTTGTACTGCTGCATGACGTTGAGGTTCTCCTCAAAACTCGCGTCGATGTCGACACAGACCAGCTCGGTACGCGGCGTCATGATGGCCTCGGCGTCCTTGTCGCCCATGTCAAAGATGTTGTCGAGGTAGGTGTCCTGCTCGGGAGTGAGTTCGCCGCTTTTGGTGCTCTCGTCTATGAGCAGCTGGATCTCCTCCCCCGTATAGGCTTCCTGCACCTCGGTGTCCTCATGGCCCAGCAGTTTCATGACCCCGCCCGTGATGGTGTTGAACAGCCACATGATGGGATAGGTGATGCGATAGAACCACACCAGGGGAGCGGCGGTAAGCAGGGCGTACTTCTCGGTGCTGAAGATGGCGAGCGACTTGGGGATGAGTTCTCCCACGACGATGTGGAGGGCCGTGATGATGGCAAAGCCCAGGGCTACGGCGATGGCCGAGATGGCCGCGTCGGGTAGTCCGAGCAGGCTCAGCGGTGCGTGGATGAGATGGGAGACGGCCGGTTCTCCGAGCCAGCCGAGCGCGAGCGACGCCAGCGTGATGCCCAGCTGGCAGGCACCGAGGTAGGCGTTGACATTGCTGGCGACCATGAGCGTGTAGGCGGCGCCTCGCGTGCCGGAGGACTGCAGGACCTCGGCTTGGGATTTTCTGATGCGCACCAGCGAGAACTCTGCCGCAACAAAAAAGGCATTCATCAGCAGAAAGAACAGGACAAGCAACAGGCTGAGCGCTACGGGCATCTAAGCTGCTCTCCTCGCTGTGGCAACGGTCTGTTTTCGATGTTTTTTCATGCCTCCTATTGTAACGCCAAACCCGCTCGCTGTCGCCCCCCCGTTCCGTCAGGCTTACTCGTCCTCGCTGGGGGAGGTATGCTCCTCCGCCCCTGTCTGCCGCGTCAGTTCTTCGCGTACCCTGTCCAGCTGCTCATGCGTTTCCTGCTCCCAGAGAGAGCTGCGCCAGGCGTTGTAGTTCTTGTTGTATCTCATCTGAATCAGCTCGAGGATGATGGCAAATATCATGGCGAAGTAGACCATGAGCTTCTCTATGGCAATGCCCGCGAACTCCACGCCGGTATGCGCGCCAAGGCTGTCCAGCACGAGCAGGACTCCGATGACGATGATGAAGGTGAGCGCAAGGATCTTTATCTCCGGATGTCGGTTGATGAAATTGGCGATGGGGTCGATGAACAGCATCATCACGAGCACCGCCAGCATGACGGCGATTATCATGATAATCAGGTGGTCGGCGAGGCCAACAGCCGTGATAACCGAGTCGATGGAGAAGACAAGATCCATAATCATGATGGTGGCAATGGCCTGCGGCAGGGCTATCTGGTGAAGTTTTTTGTGCTCGGGGCTCTGCTCCGCCTTGAGTTCCGTGAGCCTGAGCACGTCGAGGAGCTCGACGATGCCCTTGTAGATGAGGTATCCGCCGCCCACCAGAAGGACGAGATCCCGCACGGATACCCCATGCGAGAACGAACCGATCGCAAGCGTGAACAGGGGAGACGTCATGTGCACGAGAAACGACGCGAAGGCGAGGAACACGATCCTCATCACCAGCGCGCCGGCAAGGCCGAGCCTCCGCCCCAGCTGCTGCTTCTCTTTGGGAAGGCGGTTGGTGGTGATGGCGATAAACACCAGATTGTCAACGCCCAGCACGATTTCCAGGAAGACCAGCGTGAGCAGGCTTATCCAGGCTTCGGGTGTGGCGAAAATTGCGAGATCCATCGGTGTTGTTTCTCCAGAAATATAAGGTATCGGTTGGTGCACGGGGCTTTCACGGAAAGGAAAATAATAGCGCAAGCGGCACACGCATGCAATGATGCCAGGGCAGGGGGAGGGAAACAGTTGCTGTCCTCGTTACTCCCCTTGTCATTGCGAGGAGCGCATCGCGCGACGCGGCAATCCAGTCCTTCTCTGTCGTCTCCAGGTAATCTAATTTTTACCATCTCCCTTGTTTCAGGGACTGGATTGCCGGTAGCACTTACTTTGCCTTTGCGTTGAGTAGCAGCACCTGCCCAGTTCTCAGGCAAAGTAAGTGCTACCTCGCTCAGAGTGACAAAGAGGTGTGTGACGCTGTCCTCAGTTAAGCAGTGCAGAAATCTTGTCCGAACCAACTCATTTTGCTTACGCTTCTGCAACAAAACCCCGGCGAACTTGCATGAATCCTATGCTGGTACTTTGCGGACAATGAGAAACCGGACATCATGATTATACAGAGCAGGTACCTTGCGCCAAGCCCACCATCCAGGGGGGCCGTTTCATCAGTATTGCCAGTAGAATCACCCTTATCACACGCACATCCTACGGGGGCACTCCATGCTTGAACTGAAGAACCTGGTAAAGTCCTACACCACGGCGGGCTTTACACAAAAGGCACTCGACGGTGTCTCGGTAACGCTGCGCGACAACGAGTTCGTCGCCGTGCTCGGCCCCAGCGGCTCGGGCAAGACGACCCTGCTCAACATCGTCGGCGGCCTGGATCACTACGACTCCGGTGACCTCATCATTGACGGCATCTCCACGAGGGAATACAAGGACAGAGACTGGGATACCTACCGCAACAACCGCATCGGCTTTGTCTTTCAGAGTTACAACCTCATCCCGCACCAGAGCGTGCTGGCCAATGTGGAGTTGGCGCTGACGCTTTCGGGTGTGCCCAAGGCCGAACGGCGCAAGCGGGCCCGCATGGCGCTCGCCCAGGTGGGCCTGCAAGACCATATCTCCAAGAAGCCGAGCCAGCTCTCCGGCGGTCAGATGCAGCGCGTGGCCATAGCCCGTGCCCTCATCAACGACCCGGAGATACTCCTCGCCGACGAGCCCACCGGAGCACTCGACTCCAAGACCAGTGTGCAGATAATGGACCTCCTCAAGGAGATAGCCGCAGATCGCCTCGTGGTCATGGTCACCCACAACCCCGACCTGGCAGACACCTACGCCAACCGCACCATCCGCCTCTCGGACGGCAGAGTCGTAGGAGACTCCAATCCCGTCGCCGCCACCGAGGTGGGACACGAGGCCCGCCCCCCGCGCAGGGCGAAGATGAGCTTCTTTACCGCCGTTGCGCTCTCCTTCAGCAACCTCATGACCAAGAAGGGGCGCACGCTGATGATGGCCTTTGCCGGCTCCATCGGCATCATCGGCATCGCCGGCATCCTCGCGCTCTCCAACGGCGTCAACAACTATATCAAGACGGTGGAGGAGGACACGCTCAGCGTGTATCCGCTCTCCATTACCTCCACGGGCTTTGACATGACCTCGCTGTTGGTGGGGAGCACCGCCACCTCGGACGACTCTGAGGAGGGCGAGGCCGAAGAGTCTGAAGCCTCCGCAGGCTTCTCGCTGTTTGGTGGCATCAATACCGAGGAAGAGGAGCTTGCCGAGGAAGAACAGCTCATCCAGGAGTTCCCCATCATGTCCTCGATGTTCGACACGGTTCAGTCCAACGACCTGGCCGCGCTCAAGACCTATCTGGAGAGCTCGGAGAGCGGCATTGACGAGTACGTCAACACCATTCAGTATGAGTATGATGTGACGCCGCAGATCTACCTCCCTGTGACCGACCCGGAGACCCATAAGGTCAACCCCGATACGAGCTTTGCGGCGCTGGGCATGGGTTCGGGGGTCAGCAGCAGTTCGCTCTTAAGCATGGGCATGAGCACCGATGTCTTTGCCGAGCTGTTGAATGATTACGATATCTACAGCGAGCAGTATGAGGTGCTCGCCGGCGACTGGCCCCACCAGGCCGATGAGATCGTGCTGGTAGTGACCGCAGCCCATCGCGTGAGCGACTACCTGCTGTATCCCATGGGCCTGCGTGACTACCACGAACTCAACGCCATGGTCGAGGCCTTCGTCAACGAGGAAGAGGTGGTCACCTCAGACGACCGGCTCGACTTCAGCTATGAGGACATCATGGAAGTGAGCTTTACCCTGGTCTACAACTCCGACTACTACACCCATGATGACACCTACGATGTCTGGGTCGATCGCAGCGATGATGCCGAGTTTGTCAAGGGACTCGTGAGGGATGGCAAGGAGCTGCGCATCAGCGGCATCGTGGCGGCACGCGAGTCCTCGCAGACCATGATGCTCACGCCGGGTCTCTATTACACCTCCGAACTCGTAGAGGACATCGTGGCCCACTCCGAGGCGAGTGACATAACCAAATATCAGCTGGAGAATCCCACGCTCAACATATTTACCAACAAGACCTTTATCGAGGAGGCGGATGAGAACGCCGCGAGCGACTTTGACATGGGGAGTCTCTTCTCCATTGATGAGGAGGCCATGGGCAACGCCTTTTCCATGGACGATTCGGCCATGAGCGGCCTGGACTTTTCGGGCATCCTCGACCCCAACGCGGTCATGGCTGCCATGCCGCCGATGGATATGAGCGGTGCGCTCGCAGGCATCGGCAACGACGGCGCGACGCCCGATATGCAGAGTGCGCTGCAAGGCGCCCTGTCCACGGCCATTGGAGGGCTCATGCAGGGGTATATGATCTGGTATCCAACGAGCGGTTTTCCGCTGACGGATCTGGCTGCTCACTTCGGCGACTTCATGCAGACGCCCGAGGCACAGGCCATCCTCGTTGAGGCCATCGCCAACGATCCGGCCATGGCAGCGTATCAGATCCAGATGGCCGAGTACCAGGCCCAGATGCAGGCTGCCATCACCGGGTATATGCAGCAGTACATGCAGCAGATGCTCACCATCATGGCCGAGCAGATAGCCGTCAACATGCAGGCTACCATGGCAAACCTTACCGCCAACATGGCCAACGCCATGCACATAGACGAGGAGGCCTTTGCAGAGGCCTTCCAGTTCAACCTCGACGAGGCGGAACTCACGGCGCTCATGCTCTCGATGATGGGCGGCCAGCAGAGTTCCCTCAACGGCAACCTCACCAAGCTCGGCTATGCCGACTACGCGAGCCCCTACCAGATATCGCTCTACCCCTTTGACTTTGAAGGCAAGCAGGAAATCCTCAACATCCTCGATGCCTACAACAAGCGCATGGAGGACGCGGGCGAGGAGGAGAAGGTCATCACCTACACCGACATCGTGGGTACGCTCATGAGTTCCGTCACCACGATAATCGACATGATCTCCATGGTGCTGGTGGCCTTTGTGGCCATCTCGCTGGTGGTCTCCTCCATCATGATAGGCGTCATCACCTATATCTCGGTGCTCGAGCGCAAGAAGGAGATAGGCATCCTGCGCTCCATTGGCGCGAGCAAGGGCGACATCGGCAACGTCTTCAACGCCGAGACCCTCATCGTGGGCTTTGTGGCGGGAGCCATGGGCATTGCCATCGTGCTCGTGCTGTCTGTTCCCATCAACCTCATCGTGTTGCAGGGCTTTGACATACCCAACATCGTGCTGTTGCCGCCCCTGCCCGCGATAATCCTCATTGCCGTGAGCTGTCTGCTCACCTTTGTGGCCGGGCTTCTGCCCTCCAGCGCAGCAAGCCGCAAGGATCCGGTGGAGGCACTGAGGTCGGAGTAACTGACAACAGGGGGGACGGGGCAACTGTGCCCCAAGCACTCGGTGGGTTCGTTGCCCCGTCCCCCTACAGTGCGAACACCAGTGGATCCGGTACACCGCTTCACCCCTCGAATGATTCTGAGATTTATCTATGGATAAATCACATAATCTTGACTTTTCCCCAGATAAAAATTATAATCTGTAGTTCCATCAAACCTGCTGCCAGAAAGGAGCGCTCTGCCATGACCACCCCTATGAAGCGCCGAGCCTCTAACCTTCTGCTGGACTGGAAGAATTCACAACGGTCACGCAAGCCCCTGCTTCTCAACGGTGCTCGCCAAGTGGGAAAGACCTGGCTGCTTCAGCATTTCGCCCAGCAGAATTACGAGAACCATATTCATATCAGCCTCGACTCTAACACCAGGATTGCGTCATACTTTGACGACGACATCACACCCGCACGCATCATCACGCTTCTGGAGGCCGAGTTTCGTCAGAACATCACTCCAGGAAAAACCCTTGTTATCTTCGACGAGATACAGTCCTGTGAACGTGCGCTGACCTCTCTGAAGTACTTTGCGGAAGATGCGCCCGAATATCACATCACCGCCGCTGGTAGCCTGTTGGGCGTAGCCATCAACAGAGAACGTTACTCCTTTCCCGTTGGTCAGGTTCAAATGCTCAATCTGCATCCCATGGACTTTGAGGAATACCTCACAGCAAGAGACGAAACGCTCCTGCTTGAGGCCATCCAAGAGGGCTTTCAGCACAAGAAGCCATTGCTCCCCGGCCTGCATCAAAAGGCGATAGAGCGTTACCGCGAATATCTTGTCACCGGCGGTATGCCAGCCGTAGTAGCCGCCTTCAGGGAGGGAACGCCCTTCTTTGATCTGCCCCTGTTGCAAGAACAGATACTCGGCAACTATAGCGCCGACATGGCAAAGTACGCCAGCCCTTCCGAGACAGTAAAGATTCGGGCCTGCTTTAACTCACTGCCCGCACAGCTGGGCAAGGACAACCACAAGTTTCAGTACCGTGTCGTGCGCAAAGGCGGCAGTGCGGCCATCTACGCCGAGGCAATCGAGTGGCTGGTGCTCGCGGGCGTGGTAAACCGTTGTCAGAAGACCGAGCAGGGCTTGCAGCCTGTCACTACGCACGTTGACCCCGGCTCATTCAAGCTCTATCATCTGGATACCGGCCTGCTCAGTGCGCAGACAGGCGTCAGGCAAAGTGACATCCTCACCGGAACCCCCCAACATTTTCAGGGAGCGCTTGCGGAGAATTATGTAGCCCAGCAGCTCGTCGCTCGCTCAAATCAACTCTATTACTGGACCAGCAATAACACCGCTGAGGTGGATTTTGTCCTTCAGTCTCAAGCAGGCGTAACGGCCATTGAGGTAAAGAGTGGCGGCAACACCCATTCCAAAAGCCTCCGGCAATTCATCAACCGCTACTCTCCCGAGCGCGCGATACGGCTCTCACTCAAGCCCTTCGGCTCCGGCGGCGACCTGCAAGCGGTTCCGCTTTACGCAGCGTTTTGCCTGTAGGGGGATGGGGCAACAGGCCCGCTGCGGTTCGTGGATCCGTTGCCTCGTCCTCCTGCCCGGAAGGTTCAGCCCCGTCCCAGAATGTTGAAAGAGGAGGAAAAGTATGATGAACCTGGAAGAACGAATAGCTCTGTTGCACAGCGCGGTGCTGGCCGGTAGCCGTGTGGTATTCTTTGGCGGTGCCGGTGTCTCCACGCAGAGTGGCATCCCGGACTTTCGCAGCAGGGACGGCCTGTACAACCAGCACTACGCCTATCCGCCTGAGGACATGCTGAGCCGTACCTTCTTTTATCAGCATACCGAGGAGTTTTTCGAGTTTTACCGGGAGAAGGTCGTGCTGCCGGCGCTGGCTGCCAAGCCTAATGCCGCTCATCAGGCGCTCGTGCGGTTGGAGGACGAGGGGCATCTCCGAGCCGTTATCACTCAGAACATCGACGGCCTGCACCAGGCGGCAGGCTCCCGCAAGGTTCTTGAGTTGCACGGCAGCATCCAGCGCAATTACTGTGAGCAGTGTGGTGCCTTCTACGATGCTGAGCAGGTACTCGCCTTACTCGCCGTCAATCCTTCCGTTGCTACCGGCGGAGGCGGCGTGCCGCGCTGTTCACGTCTTGGCTGCACAGGGCTCGTAAAACCCGATGTGGTGCTCTACGAGGAGCCGCTCAACAGCGAGGTGCTTGATGAGGCCGTCCGTGAGATTTCCGAGGCCGAGGTGCTTATCGTCGGAGGTACGTCGCTCGTAGTCAACCCGGCTGCCAGCCTCGTGGGCCTGTTCCGCGGCAACACGCTCGTCGTCATCAACAAGTCCGATACCTGGAGCGATGCCAGCGCCGATATACTCTTCCACGAGGACATAGCCACGGTGCTGGGCGGGTTTCTGGGGTAAAGGGAGAAGAGGCAATTGTCCCACTGAGGTTCTTGACGCAGATGTCCGTCCCTTCTGTTTGATGTGTGGGATAACAGCCCCTTCCCAATCGTTTCTTGCAAGCACGCATGGGCAGGGAGGACATCACGCAACTGCGACAACCTGCAAGGCAGCCGATTATCGTGTATACTGACATTGGTTGGTGTTGTCTAGCGGTACGAGGGCAACGCCAGGAAAGCGAGGTGTCTCATGAGGACTTTGGAAAGAGAGATAACCAGGGAACAGGCTCAACTGCTCTTTAACATCGATAGCACCATGACCGCCCCCAGGTACCGATTGATACTGAAACCAGAGATCATCGCCGAGCCTTTCAAAAGCGAGCAGGAGGCCATGGATTGGATTGAGACAGCAACCGCTGAATTGTGGAAAGAGCTATGAGAAGGTTCGACATCGTTATCGTCTCCGGCGGCATCTATGCCGATAAGCACAGACCGGGTATCTTCGTTCAGGTTGTTGACGATATGGACGAAGACAGCCTGACCGTTGTTCCGTTGACCTCTGAAGCCAGGGACTCTAAGTGGTGGATACAGGTTGATCCCGATGAACAGAACGGCCTTGTGACAACCTCGTATATGATGGTCAACAAGATAACCACCGTGCGAAAGAAGAATGCCCGTGATGTTGTTGGTCATTTGGCTGACGTGCACTGTGTTCTTCTGGAGCAAAGACTCCAGGAGTTCTTGGGGTTTGAGTAATTCACTAAGGGGACAGGGCAACTGTGTCACAGGTACTCTCGGCTCAGGCGAAAATCCTGCTCGCCATTCATCAGTTACCTGCTTGCGGCAAGACGCTGGAGCTCGGCTATATCTTCATCCGAGGGCTTCTCAAACACCTCGTTCTTGAATCTCTTAGACGTTTTTTCTGAAATCTTCATATTGACAATCTCGCGCTTGACCTCATAGTCGATACCGTCTTGCAGGGAGTGGGTCGCATTGCAATTCGCAGACACCTTGTGTATACTCTGAGTAGGGTAAGTAGGGAATTATCCCTTGCGCCTTACAGGAGGTAAGCAGTATGGAAAGTATATTGGTTGATAACGCAAAGGTCATGTCCAAAGGCCAGATAACCCTGCCTAAAAGCATCCGCTCTGCCCTCGGTCTGACAACGGGAGACAGAGTGACATTGATAAAGCAGAATGACCAGGTCATCATGATGAATTCCGCAGTCTACGCGATGAAGATGCTCCAGACCGCTATGGCAGGCGAGGCGGAGAAAGCGGGACTGCGAAGTGATGACGACGTTGCCACAATGATTATGGAAATGCGGGCCGAAGAGAGAGGAAGTGTCTGATCGACACCAACATCCTCGTGTCAGCCGCGTTGTGGCCGCAGAGTGTTCCCGCACAGGCATTCATGAAAGCCGTAGCCACACCCGGCGATGCTGTTGTTTGCGACTATTCAATGGACGAGATGCGCAGGGTATTCAATGAGAAGTTCCCACATCGTATAGCAGAGTATGAGGGCTTCGTGTCGCGCATGGCCCTGTCCGTCGAGATTGTTTTCACACCGCCAGACAACGAGTCGCATGAGTGCGAAGACAGGGTTCGCGACGTAAAGGATCGCCCGATTCTTCGCGCGGCTTTGGCAGCACAGGTGGACACGATAATCACGGGAGATAAGGACTTCCTGGAAGCGGACTTGGAAAGGCCAGAGACACTGACGGCGGCACAGTTCCTTGCATGCTGAAAAGGGACGGGGGTTGGGGCAGATTTCCCTGTTTCCGCCAGCGCATTTCGAGGCATTGCCCGATATCTGGCCTTCCTCATGTTATGAACTCGCGCAATCGTGTTATCATGGGCATACCCGATTACCGAGTGAGAGGAATGAATCATGGCACAGGTAACTGAGTTGACCTCCAAAGATTTTGATGCCACTATCCAGAGTTCCGAGAAGCCGGTGCTCATCGACTTCTGGGCGGGCTGGTGCGGGCCGTGTCGCGCGCTTGCTCCCATTGTTGAGCAGATGGCAGAAGAGTACGCCGACACAATCGTCGTTGGCAAGGTGGACATCGACGCCGAGCCGGCTCTCGCGCAGCGGTATCACGTCATGTCCATTCCCTGCGTCATCCTCTTCAAAGACGGCGAGGCCGTTGCCCAGAGCATGGGCGCCGTGCCCAAAGAGGAACTGGTCAGTCGCTTCTCGGCGTATCTGTAATCCTCTCCCTCAGGCAACAGAGATCCAGCACCCTGGTTGTACGCGTGCAGTCTGACGCGCTGATTCCAGCAGGCTGGCAGTAAGGAGCATCCTATGTGTACCCATGGCGTTAACGCAAATCAGCTCAAGGGCACCATCGAGCAGATAGATGAGGCGGTGGCACTCTGTCGCCGTTGGACGCACCGAGCCTATCACAGCGCCGACGACGGCCAGCTTGCCCGGACTGCCGCCTCGCTTATGAAGACCCAGGGCCTCCTGGACGAGGTGCGCGCCCTGCTTGACGAAGCCGGCGAGTTGGTCGAGAAAGACGCGGCCCTGGCTCCCGATGTTTCCGTTAAGGCTCTGTAGTGGGAGAGCTCGTACGCTTCTCGGTGGCCATGCCTGAAGAACTGCTGATGCAGTTCGATAATCTCGTGGCGCGCCGTGGCCTTGCCAAGAACCGCTCGGAGGTTATCCGCGACCTGGTACGGACAAGCCTTGTGGACGAGGAGTGGGACGACCCCGATGCCGAAATAGTCGGCACGCTGAGCATCGTCTTCAACCACCACGCCCCCGACCTGCAGGGCAAGCTCGACCTCATCCAGCACGCCCACTATGACAAGATCGTCTCCACCATGCATGTGCATCTGGACGCCCACAATTGCCTGGAGGTTATCGTGTTGCGCGGCCAGAGCAAGCAGATTCGCGCCATTGCCGAGTCCATTCTCGGTGTCAAGGGGGTCAAGCACGGGCGCCTCACGGCTACCACCACCGGCAAATATATCTGATGGCAGTAGAGTCCTGGCGCATCCATGTCGAGGGCATCGTGCAGGGCGTCGGGTTCCGACCCTTTGTGTTTCGCCTGGCCCAGGAGCTCGGCCTGCATGGCTGGGTTAACAATGCCGCTGACGGCGTGCATATCCTTGCGCGGGGTACGGACGCACAGCTTGAGGAGTTTTTGCGTGAGCTGAGAGGGCGAAGACCCGCGGCGGCCGCGATCACGGATATCAGCTGGCAAGAGACCGACGAGCCCTGCGAGAACGGCTTTTTCATAGCTGCGTCCCAAGTCCAGCCCGGCAGGCGCACGCTTGTCTCACCGGATCTGGCCACCTGTCCCGAGTGCCTCGCCGAACTGCTGGACGCCACCGACCGACGCTTCCACTACCCCTTCATCAACTGCACCAACTGTGGGCCGCGCTTTACCATCATCAGGAACCTGCCCTACGACCGTGCTCGCACCACCATGGCGGCCTTTGCAATGTGCGAGCCCTGCGAGCACGAATACCATGACCCGGCAAACCGACGCTTTCACGCGCAGCCTGATGCCTGCTTTGCCTGCGGGCCCCACCTGGAACTGCGTATCCCTGAGACGGCGGAGCAGCTGAGCGGCACCACGCAGGCGGAAAGCGATGCCGTGCTCCGGCGCAGTGTCGAGTTGCTCGGGCAGGGCAGTATCCTCGCCATCAAGGGGCTCGGCGGCTATCACCTGGCCTGCGATGCCACGAATGAGGAGGCGGTAGCAAGGCTGAGGGAACGCAAGCGCAGGCCGCGTAAGCCACTGGCCGTGATGTATGCGAGCCTTGAGGCCGTGCGCGCGCGCTTTGCGGTCAACAGCGGTGAGGCTGCCCTGCTGACGAGTCCGGCCGCCCCCATCGTGCTCCTTCGTGGCAGCACTTCGGCCGGCCGGCCAGCGCCGTGCGGGCACCGAAGGCCGCTTGCGTATGCGGTGTGCTGCGGTCTTGCCGAGACGGGGGTCATGCTGCCTGCCACGCCCCTGCACCACCTCCTGCTCAAAGCGATGGACACGCCCCTGGTCATGACCTCGGGCAATGTCAGCGAAGAGCCCATCATCGGTGACGACGCGCTGGCCCAGGAGCTGCTCGGAGGGATAGCCGATGCCTTTCTGCTGCACGATCGCCCGATAGTGTCACGCTACGACGACAGTGTCGTCAGGGTTCTGGCAAGCCCGTGTCTTGACAGGGCCGGGACAGTTGCCCCGTCCCCCAGTCCCTCGGCGCGCACCTCGGTGCGACCCTCGTGCCATCCCCTGACTCTCACGACCCAGTTCGTCCGTCGCGCCCGTGGTTATGCGCCCGCCCCTCTCGCAGTGCCGGTCGCGACCGCCCCCGGTGAGGTGCTGCTGGCCACAGGGCCCGAGCAGAAGAGCAGCTTCTGTCTCGCGAGCGGCACCGACGCCTTCGTCTCGCAGCATCTGGGCAACCTGGACAATGCAGACTCCTTTGCCACCTACCTGGACACCATCCAGCTCTACGAAGAACTTTTCGCGCTTCAACCCACCGCCCTGGTCGCGGATCTGCATCCCGAGTATCTCAGCACCAGGTGGGCACAGGAACAGAGCGCGGAGCGCGGTATACCCCTGCTGCAGGTGCAGCACCATCATGCCCATATCGCGGCGGTCATCGCAGAGAACATGAGGGAGGCGGGGACAGGGGGGACGAAAGGGGGACGGGGCAACGGGCCCACGAACTCCAGTGGGTCCGTTGCCCCGTCCCCCTGTCCCAGCAGCCTTGCCCCTCCCTTCCCTGTCCTGTCATCAGAGCAGGAGGTCATCGGCATCGCCCTTGACGGCACGGGTTACGGCACAGATGGCACCATCTGGGGTGGCGAGCTACTGGTGGCCTCACTGCAGGATGCCTCACGGTTCGCTCATCTGGAGTGCTTCCCGCTCCCCGGCGGCTCCCAGGCTATCAGGCATCCGCTGCGCGCCGCCTGTGCCCTGCTGCTCTACCAGGGGCTGGCCGAGCATCCGGCGGCCCGTGGCGTCAGGGAACGCTTGGGAGAGGCCAGCTTCGGACTCATCAAGCAGATGCTGGAGAAAGGTGTCAACGCGCCTTTGACCTCCTCGGCGGGTAGGCTTTTTGATGTGGTGAGTGCGCTGCTCGGCATCTGTGATGAGGCAAGCTACGAGGGCGAGCCAGCCATTTTGCTGGAAGCGGCGATGAGCGGCGGGGGAGGAGCCTCCCTTGCTGCTTCCTGCGCCCCCTCTTCCGATACTTTCTTCGGTGCCTCGCCTGCTCCCCCCCTCGCCACCCCCTATATCATGAGTACACGCAGCATCATCCGTGACATCCTCGACGGGATAGAGGCTGGTGTTTCGGTGGCGGCGCTCTCCCGGCAGTTTCACGAGGCCTTCATGGGCATCTGCGTGGATGCGGCCGTGCTTGCCCGCGAGAAAACGGGCCTGGAGCTGGTAGCCCTCTCCGGCGGGGTCTTCAACAACCGCTTCCTCGCTACCCATATGCCCGTGCTGCTGCAACAGGCGGGCTTTGTTGTACTCACCCACCTGCAGCTGCCACCAAACGACGGCTGCATCTCCTATGGCCAGGCTGCGGTGGCCTGCGCACGGCTCTCCCAGAACTTTCCCAGGCCCAAAGCTGGTACACTTACCGTATGTGTTTAGCCATTCCCGCACAGATCCTGTCCATTGATGAGGGCAGAGTTGCCTCCGTGAGTATACTCGGGGTGTCCCGCGCGGCTGCCCTGGATCTGGTGCCCCAGGCTGAGCTCGGCGACTATGTGCTGGTACACGCCGGTTATGCCATAGAGATAATCGATGAGCGCATGGCGCGTGAGACGCTGGATCTTATTGCCGAGTTTCCTGAGTTGGCCGACCAGGGAGGGTTCTAGGGGCTTCAGATGGACAGGGCACTTCTCGACAGATTCAAGGATCCCGAGCTCAGTCGTGGCCTGGTTGCCCGCATCTTCAAGCTCTCAGAAGAACTGGACGGCACACGGGGCCGCACCCCCCTCAACATCATGGAGGTCTGTGGCACGCATACCGTAGCCATCGCGCGGAGCGGGCTTGCCGGCCTGCTGCCCGAGAGCATCCGGCTCATCAGTGGTCCGGGCTGTCCGGTCTGCGTGACGGCAAACAGCAGCATCGACCACGTTATCGCGGCCTCGCGCCTGCCGGATGTGGTTCTGACAACCTTTGGCGACATGATGCGGGTGCCCGGCTCAAGCACCAGCCTGCAGGAGCGCAGGGCAGAGGGAGCCAGGGTCGAGGTGGTGTACTCGCCGCTCGATGCCCTGGAACTGGCCGCCCGGAGTCCCGAGCAGCAGTACATCTTTGTGGCGGTGGGTTTTGAGACCACCACACCGCTGGTTGCCGCTACGATCAAGCGCGCCGCCAGCGCCGGCGTAGACAACTTCTCCGTTCTCAGCTCCCAGAAGCGCGTGGCGCCCGCCCTCGATGCCCTGGCGCACGACCCTGACGTGGCGCTCGATGCCCTGATACTGCCGGGCCACGTGAGCACCATCCTCGGCGTAGCGCCCTACCGGTTTCTGGCTGAGCAGTACGGCATTCCAGGTGTGATTGCCGGGTTTGAGCCCGTAGACCTCCTGCTGGCCCTGGCGGAGCTTTTGGAACAGCTGGTGCAGCAGCGCCCCCGTATAGAGATAGCCTACGGGCGAGCGGTACACGAGCACGGCAACGAACAGGCGCGCGCGGTCATTGACGAGGTGTTTGAGGTAGCGGACGCCACCTGGCGTGGCCTCGGCCCCATTCCCCGTTCCGGCCATGTGTTGCGCAGGGAGTATGCCCGCTTTGATGCCCTGCAACGTTTTGACATCGCGTCGCGTACCGAGCCCACCGTCGAGCCCCGGGGTTGCCGCTGTGGGGATGTGTTGCGCGGCGTCATAACTCCCGGCGAGTGCTCCCTCTTCGGCACGGCCTGCACGCCGGTCAACCCCGTGGGGCCCTGTATGGTATCGGGCGAGGGCAGCTGCGCGGCCTGGTACAGATATAAGTTGGGCGCGTGAGATGGAAAGGCTCGTCACGATGGCGCACGGCAGCGGCGGCACGCAGATGAGCAGTCTCATCCGGGACGTCTTTACGAGCGCCTATGGCAATGAACTGCTGCTCACCGGCGATGATGCCGCGGTTTTGGAGATAACAGCACTGCAGGAGCCGGGCGCCCGCCTGGCCTTCTCTACCGACAGCTACGTGGTAACGCCCCATTTCTTTGCCGGTGGTGACATCGGACGCCTTGCCGTGTGTGGCACGGTCAACGACCTGGCTACCAGCGGTGCCCAGCCACTCTACCTCTCCCTCGGATTCATACTGGAAGAGGGATTTGAGCTCGACAGTCTCAGGCGCATCACCGCGAGCATTGCCGCTGCAGCCCAGGAGGCGGGCGTGCGCATCGTCACCGGCGACACCAAGGTCGTCGAGCGCGGCAAGGGCGACGGCATCTATATCAACAGCAGTGGGGTAGGGCTTATCGCGCCGGGTGTTGCGCTCAGTGGGCGGAGCTGCCTGCCGGGTGACACCATCCTGCTCTCCGGCACCCTCGGCGACCACGGCATCACCATTGTGTCGGCGCGGGAGGGCCTGCGCTTCGAGGCACCGGTGGAAAGTGACGCCGCTCCCCTGGGTGAGCTGGTGCAGGCGGTGCTTGCCGCGGCACCCAGAACCCGTTGCTTCCGTGACCCCACGCGCGGCGGCCTGGCCTCTACGCTCAATGAGTTGGCCCAGCAGAGTCACACCTGTATGCTCGTAGACGAAGACGCCGTGCCGGTACAGGATGCCGTACGCGGCGCGTGCGATCTGCTCGGTTACGACCTCTATCACCTGGCAAACGAGGGTAAGATGGTGGCCATCGTGCCGCCCGAGCAGGCCGAGGATGCGCTCGCTGCCCTGCGCCACAACCGCTACGGGGAGGAGGCGGCCATCATTGGTACCGTCACAGCGGCCGATGAGCAGGGGCTTTTGCACTCCCCGGAGCTTCCGAGAACACAGGAACTCCCGCGTACCGCCGTGGCACGAGCCCTTGTACGCACGGCGCTCGGCACGCTGAGGATAATGGACGTCCTCACCGGTGAGCAGCTCCCGAGGATCTGCTGACATGGCCACACAGCCTTCTCAAGGGCCAGCCAAAAAACCCAACAGGGCCGCAGCCACAGGATCCGGCAGAACCTCTGGCAAAGGGTCTGGCAAAACATCGGACAAGGTGCTTGCCAAAAAGCCAGGAACCGGCATGGGCACAGGGCCGTCCGCACAGGCCAGCCCCGGAGAGGCCCTGGACTTTACGGCCCTGCGAACCGCAGTGCTGGAGCCCTGGCGACCCTTTTTGCATGGCAACCGCTTTGCGAGCCTTGTTGCGGTCAAGGGAATCCCCGGTAGGGCAGAACAGTCCGGGCAGCCGTTTTTCGGGGCGGACGGAGAGGCCCTGGAAAGCGCGCTGCTTGCCCTGGGATGGCAGAGCAACAGCTGGTGCGGTATCGTCCTCGAGCTTCCCGACAGGGCTCAGCTTACTGCCGCTGAACTCCGACTGCTTGTCGAGACCATCGATCCCCGGGCGCTGCTTGCCCTGGACCGGCCGGCCCTGCGTGGTATTCAAGAGGGTTTTGGGGAGGAACTGCTGCCTCGTGTTCCCGAGCCGGGCCAGAAGTGTTGGCTGCTCGGCAGAGCACTGGTGTTTGTGGATGGATTTGAAGCGGCACTGGTCTCGGATGATGGCGGAGAGGCCAAGCGCCGGGTCTGGCGGGAATTAAAGGCTTTGAAGACTTTGAAGGTCCAGGGGAACTAGTCTTCCTCTATCTCTTCAATCGCTCCCATCGGGCATTCCTCCATACAATCACCGCAGGCGGTGCAGGCTTCTTCGTTCACCGGTGCGGCTACGTTATTAACGATGTCCAGAACACCCTGCTCACAGGCATCTACACAGATCCCGCAGGCAGAACACTCATCAGCGTTGATGATAGGACGTGGCATTGTTGCTCCTCCCGACGATACACGAATATCTTCTGGTTTTGGTCGTAGCTTTTGACTCTGTTACTACCTCTTGACGCGAGCAGTACCTCTCGACGCACCATCCTGGCTTGCCGTCTCGCTCGCGTGAATATACAGAAAAGAGTCGTCCTGTGCAAGTACTATTTTTCAGCAACTGCTAAACGGCGGGTCAGACGGCGATATATGTTAGAATACCACCAAGTAAATTGTTCGCACGAGGGAAGGACGGTAGGACCTATGGCAAGCTCTCAAAACACGAAGAATCCGCATCTCACTGCAGCCCTCTTCCTCCTCCCTGCTCTCGTAGCACTGCTGCTTGCTGTCTCACTTACGCTTCCTGCTCCTCTGGCCTATGCGGCCGATGAGCCCTTTACCACGGGATATCCGGTCACCCTCGTCGTTACCGATTCCGCGCCTGCCCTCCCCGCTACCTCAGACACTGCGACCCCGCTTGTGCTCTGCGCCCTCGCCTCGGCCCTTGCAGGAGCTGCACTTCTGGCCTGTCGCTCCCTCTACTGCCTGCGCAGGGGAGCAGCCCAGCCCGCCTCAGCTTCTCGCTATGCCGCGCACGCACCGGCCCTCGCTGTGTCTCCTCGCAGGGGAGTGTATGCTGGTAACAGGGGAGGCAGGAAAGCCAAGCCTGCCCGCCATGCTGGCCGTGCCACTGCCACAGCTTCCAGGCCAGCTCCCTTACAGGCGACGCCCTCCCGGACAGCCTCCCTAACGCAAACTCCCTTCAAGACACAGCGCCGTCTCGCCCTTCTTATGCTTGCCGTACTCACGGCTGTACTCATGGCTCTCCCCCTGTTCTCCTCCCTTGCAGACGCCGCACCCGAGGGACTGACGATAACCGTAGACAGGAGTGCCAAGGATCCCGTACGCATCACCTTCAACCACGACACCACACAGACAGACAGCCGCTATGTAAGCCTTGAGGGATCACTGGAGAAGGCACTCCCCGCAGGCCTCACGCTCACGCTTCAGTCAGGCAAACTCACGACATCAGACACCACGGTGCTCGACGTAAAGACCGCCTCTGATGTGGTGCCCTCCGGCATCTATGCCCTCAGCCTTGCCGCGAGTGCAGATGCCACGGCCTCGCTCGGCAGCTATGAGCTTACCGTGGAGGTCACCACCACTGACAAGCGCACAGACCTCGGTGTCACGGGCGTGATCCTGGCTGGCGCACCTACGAGGGAATACGACGGCAACACCGACATCGCCACACAGGGCACGGCGCGTCTCACCGGCACCCACACAGGCGATGACGTAGCGCTCAGCTCCGGGGCTGCCGTCGTTCTTGCCGGCAAGGACGCAGGCACCCAGGCCCTTGTTACCACCGCAGCCCTCACCGGCATCGATGCCTTCAAGTATATCCTGAGGCCTGAGGTGGTGGACGCGTCCGGTATGCCGATAACCGTGGTGGTAACACCGAGGCCGCTGAGCTTTACCGGCTCGATGAGTGCGTCCAGGCTCTATGACGCCACCACCACACCGCCAACCGTCTTAGACATCATCGTAGAGAATGCCGACTTCTTTGACGGCCTCGTGGGCGGCGAGGGCTTCACCCTGTCTATTGCAGGTATTGCTCTGGGGAGCTTCCCGAGCCTTGCTGTCGGCGACTATATCCTGCCCTACACCGGCGATCTTGCGCTGAGCGACCCCACAGGGGGTGCCCTGGCCTCCAACTACACTCTTGTACAGCCGAGCCCAAAGCAGATGCCTGCTACTATCACCCCGCCGGTTATCGAGCTTGAGCTAACAGTTGAGGAGGCCAATCAGGCCCTGGCCCTGAACAAGTACTTCACCAATGAGTACAGCGTGGATTGGGGCGACGGCAGTGCGGTGACAGCAAAGCAGGCAGGTATTGAAAGCCATCCTTATTCCGAGCCAGGCACCTACACCGTCACGCTGACACCGACTACCCTCGCGGCAGTGTACAGTCAGTGGACCTTTGACGCCAACAGCAATACTATAACGTTCGTTCCCCTGGCCGGCACAACCGTTGCCAAGGTGGAGGTCTCCTCCCTCCCTCCCCTGAGTTACTTCATGGAGGATGCGACCACCGCGCCCGACCACTTCTTCACCTGTTTCAACTATTCGGGTGCCCTCACCGCTCTACCCGAGGGATCCTTTGACACCTCAGGCATTGAGACCGTGAGTGACAGCTTCTTCCGCAGCTTTAACCGCGGTGGTGCCCTCGCCTTCCTGCCCGAGGGCTCCTTTGACATTTCCAAGATCGAATCCGCAGGTGACAACTTCTTCCTCTACTTTAACAATGAGGGCTCCCTCGAAACCCTACCCGCTGCCTCATTCAACACCTCGAGCATCAAAACCACCGGCACCTACTTCTTCTACGGTTTTAACCGGACAGGCAAACTCGAATCCCTGCCGGAAGGCTCCTTCAACACCTCCGACATCATTGCGGTGGACACCAATTTCTTCGGTGCCTTCAACTCTGAGGGTCATCTTGAAACACTCCCCGCGGGCTCCTTTGATACTTCCAATATCGCCACGGCATACCCATATTTCTTTGTCGCTTTCAACGATGAAGGTCATCTCAAATCCCTGCCTGCTGGCTCCTTCAACACTTCGAATATCGAGACCGTAGATGAGGGCTTTTTCTACTTCTTTAACTACTCCGGCTCCCTCACCTCGCTACCCGCAGGCTCCTTTGACACCTTGAATATCAAATCCGCAGGCGACAACTTCTTCTTCTACTTTAACGACGAGGGCTCTCTTGAAACACTCCCTGCAGGCTCCTTTAACATCTCGAAGATCGAGACCGCTGGCAACGACTTTTTCAGCTACTTCAACCGCAGAGGATCCCTCATCTCCCTGCCGGTTGGCTCCTTTGATACCTCACATATTGAAGTTGCAGGCGACCGATTCTTCTCTTACTTTAATTGCGATGGCGCCCTCACCTCCCTGCCGTATGGCTCCTTCAACATCTCAGGCATCAAAACCGCAGGCGATGACTTTTTCTCCTCCTTCAACAGCTGGGGAGGCAAGCTTCAAACCCTGCCTGCAGGCTCCTTCAATACTTCGAATATCGAGACCGCAGGTAACTCTTTCTTCTCTGCGTTCAACGCCGATGGCGGCCAGCTTGAAACACTCCCCGAAGGCTCCTTCAACATCTCAGGCATCAAAACCGCAGGCGATGACTTTTTCTCCTCCTTCAACAGCTGGGAAGGCAAGCTTCACACCCTGCCCATAGGCTCCTTCGACACTTCAAATATTGAGACCGCAGGCGACAATTTCTTCAAGAACTTCAATTCAACCGACGGCCACCTCATCTCCCTGCCGGATTACTCCTTCGATACTTCAAACATCACCACCGCAGGCAACTCCTTCTTCTACGGATTTAACGACTCCGGCGCTCTCACCTCCCTGCCTGCAAGCTTCAAGTGGCCCGCGATAGCCTCTGCGGTTGGCTCGGATAACTTCTTCCATGCCTTTGATTCTGCAACCGCGTTCAGCGGCACCACGGCGCAGGCTATCATCGAGGAGTGCGCGGATCCTGCATATGCTACCGGTTGCTTCTCGTCTAACCAGCCAGGCTACAGCAGTCTGCCCGCGAATTGGAAGGGCTGAGCCGCGAGAGGGGAGCAGTACGCTTATCCTGGTGAGCCGTATCGCTTGCTGGGCGCTTTGGCGCATTCCGCCGAGCGTTCTTCGAGCTTTCGTCTAAAACCCGATACCGGGTAATCCAACAAACTGATAGCACACATAAGCGGGGACGCTTCCTTCTGCGACAGGGCGAAGGAGTTCCCCTCCGAAGGCGCACAGCCTCCTGTTCCCGTTGCTTCAGGCGAGGTTTCTGAACGGGCGGTTTTGTCCTGGTTTTGATGCTGCTGAATGGGTTAAGGCGCAGTTTGGAAGTCATCATGTGCTGGTTAAGAACGGTCTGCGACACTGAGGGGGCAAGAAAATCCAGAATCCGTAGGCCATGCACCACGCACCCCCCTCAAGCCTGAGGATCCTGGACCCAAAACCGAAATCTCAGACACTGCGAACTCGGGAATGAAGTGGCCCACGGGCAATAAGGTTCAGGCTCACTTCAGGATTGGAATGGCTACGATGGCACTACGAAGAAGGCTCGGCTCAGCAAAAAAGCGTCTCGCCCTGGCACTGCTTGCCGGTGTTGCCGCGGCGGTGCTCATGTTCCTCTACGCGGGCAGTCTGGAGGCACGCGCGAACTCTGCCCAGAATGCTGCCATAGATGAGTATGGCGGAACCCGGACCGAGGTGTTGGTTGCCACGCGCGACCTTCTGGCGGGCGAGGAGCTGAGCGCCGAGAATACCGCGATGATGCCCTGGCTTTCGGGTCTGCTGCCGCAGGGCGCGATAACCAATCCGGAGGAGGCCTACACGCTCGCCCTGTCGCTCCCGGTGTGGGCAAACGAGCCGATTCTCGCGGTCAAACTGGGCAGCGGCGAGGAACTCATCCAGGTGCCCGATGGCCTCGTTGCGGTGAGCATCCCTATAAGTGACGACATGGCGGTGGGCGGTTCTCTGCTCCCGGGGAGTTCCGTGGACCTCTACGCCGTAGGAGCAAGTCGGGTGAGCCTCGTGCTCGCCGATGCCCTCGTGCTGGAGGCTTCCAATGGTGTGGGCAGCGTGCAGACAGGCGACGCAAAGCAGGCAGGCATCGTCCTCGGCGGCAGTTCACGGGCCGCGCTCAAGTGGGTCACGCTTGCCGTGAGGGACGAGACGGTGGCAGAACTGCTCAGTGCCGCACGCGACAATACCCTGAGCCTGGTCTTACCGGGGCAGAATGCCGGAGCCGCGCTGCGAGAGCCTGCGAGTGGTGACGCACGTCTGAGCGAGGCCGACACAGATGAAGACGTGAGCAGCGAGGAGAGCGCCAGCAGTGCAGAAGCCAATGGTGAGAGGCCCGGTACCAGCAGCAATGAAGCCGCCACCAGCACAGCCGGCGGTGCCGCAGGAGGGGAGGGACGGAAATGATGCAGTCCACAGAGCAGTGCCAAAGAGCAGGCGAGATAGTGGCCTACGGCTTCTGTGCCGAGGAGGACACACAGACCGGAGTACTGCGCAACCAGTTCATCCAACTGTTTTCCACGGCAACCGATGCGCGCAGGGCTCTGGCCTGTGCCACACCCGACGTGCAGGTGCTCATCTGCGACCGCCCCAATGAGGTCTCTCCGCTGAATCTGGCAGCTGCCCTCCATAAGGACAGCCCCCTGAGGGATATATATCTGGAGAAGACCGACCCGCAGAGCCTCTTTGTCTCCCGTGTGGAAGCGGCCGGAGCACGTGGGGTGGTAAGCAGGAGTGAAACAGAAAAGCTCCTGGGCCTGGCAACATCGAGAGGCATAGCGGAGAACCCGGATGACACGCCGCCTCTCAGGGTGGGCATCGGCACAGCCTATCAGGCAGACAGGCAGCCGCACGCTACGGCGACGACTCTGCCCAATCGGGCAGATAAGCCCGTCCTTCAGACCTACGCGGCCTCACCCGAGGATCTTGCCTGGCTGGAGTGCGTTCTGGATCTGGATGATATCGATGAGTTCGCTCCGGTCCTTGGCGCAGGGCCGGCCCTGGCAGAAAAACCCCGTGTGTCGCTCAATCCCGTGCAGCCAGAGCTGCCCCAGCCAAAGCCGGTACCGCTGGCGGAACCCGAGCCGGAGGACAGGGGAGTTGTTGTCGCCTTCATCTCCGGGCGAGGGGGCGTGGGAAAGTCGAGCCTCACGGTGCTGACTGCCATCGAGCTCTGGCTTGCCGGTTCACGCGTGGCCATGCTGGACATGGACCTGCAGTTCGGCGATCTGGGGGTGCTCGCGGGTAATGAGGCGCAGAGTCGTATCCAACGCATCGGGGTCGAACAACTCTGCAACAACCGCACGAAGCTCCCCACTTCAGAGGGCTCCCTCCTGCTCGTCGAGGCCCCCGGTAACCCGGAGCTGGCCGAGGAACTCGTGCACCAGATCCCCGAGCTGCTTGCCCAACTGAGACGCGTGGCGGACATCGTACTCATCAACACCGGCTGCCTGTGGAACGAGGCGGCGGCAGTCCTGGCTTCGAGCGCCGACCGGCTGATTCTCTGCATGGACCAGCGGGCTACCTCTGTGTCGGCGGCCCGGCAGGTAGTGGATCTGTGTGTGCGCCTGCAAATACCCTCAACGCGGCTCTGCTATCTGCTCAATCGCTGTGCCCGAAACGCACCCATTACCGACATCGATGCCTCTCTTGCCATGGGCGGCGTAAGCGTCGTGACCATTGCGGAGGGAGGAATGGACGTGGACGAACTGCTCAGCCTCGGGTGTCCCTGTGAGTTACTCTCCGCGCAGGCGCCCCTGCGTCAATCCATACAGAAGCTCGGGGCGTGCCTGCTGGGCCAGCCGGGCAGTGAGGCAGCACGGAGCGGAGGAAGGCGGCGATGAGCCTTCGGAGTTATATCGAGCGTGCCCATCCGGAGCAGAGCCTGGACTCGGCCACTGCCGATAACCGGAGGGCATCCCTTGCCTTGCGGGAGGCGCTGTTCGGTCGCCTGTCGAGCGAGCGCATTGCCGAGCTGCTGCTGGAAAACGCCACGCGTGCTCGTCTGGAGGTGATGTCCGTACTCGCCATCGTCGCCCAGTCCGATGAGTTCGCCCTGCTTGACTGCGAAGAACGCCGCTTGCTCATAGAGGATGTTGCCAATGCCGTGCTGGGTCTGGGGCCGCTGGAACAGCTGCTTGCCCGGCCGGAGATTACCGAGATCATGGTCAACGGCCACGACAGGATCTTCTATGAGCAGGGCGGCAAGCTCTATCCGAGTGAGGTCAATTTCAACGACGAGCAGCAGCTTCGCATGGTCATAGACCGCATCCTGGGGCCGCTTGGCAGGCGGGTAGACGAACAGAGCCCCCTCGTATCGGCCAGACTTGCGGAAGGTCATCGTGTCAACGTGGTCATTCCCCCACTTTCGCTTGTCGGCCCTGTCCTCACCATCCGAAAGTTCCGCGAGGAGATCTATTCGCTGGACGAGTTGATACAACTGGAGAGCCTTGACGCTGCCGGTGCCGCCCTGCTCCGGCTCGCCGTGCGCGCGCGGAGGAATATCGCCGTCAGTGGTGGCACCGGCAGCGGCAAGACCACGCTGCTCAACGCGCTCTCGCTGGAGATACCCGCCGATGAACGCATCATCACGATAGAGGACGCGGCCGAGTTGCGCTTCAGTAAGCACCCGCATGTCGTGCGCCTTGAGGCGCGTACCCAGAGTGCCGAGGGTACGGGAGAGGTAACCATCAGGGATCTGGTCGTCAACGCGCTCCGCATGCGACCGGACCGGATCATCGTGGGGGAGTGCCGGAGTGGCGAGGCCCTTGACATGCTCCAGGCCATGAACACGGGCCACGACGGTTCGCTCACCACCCTGCACGCGAACTCGCCCGAGGAGGTCTCCCGGCGCCTGACGATGATGGCCCGCTTTGCCATGGATCTGCCGGTAGACGTCATCGAAGAGCAGATAGCCTCTGCCCTGGATCTGGTGGTGCAGGTAGACCGTATGGCCTCGGGAGCCAGGAAGCTCACCAGCATCTGTGAGCTCGGCGGCTCGGGGCAAACTGGAGTGCAGATAGACCGCCTGGTTTCCTGGGATCAGCGAGAGCACTGCTACCGCTACCACAAGGCACCCCGGTGGCTCAAAGACTACGAGGGCGTGGGGAGCATGAGCGCCGAGGAGGTGGACACATGGCTGGGTATGGCTGGCCTCTCATAGGGGCAAGCGTCGTATCGGCCGGCCTTTGTGCGGCCCTGGTGCTGCCCGTCCTGCTTGACCTGGTGGCCGGAATGCGGAGGACCGTCCAGATACGAGGTGCGCTGGCAGGAGGCAGGCAGGGCAGGCTCTGGGAACTCCTGCTCGCCGATCTCTGCACCAACGGGATGCGACCCTGCAGATTCGCGGCAAGGCTCCTCTCCCGGATTCCGTCCTTCTCACAGACGGCGGAAGAGGCCCGGTCTGTCCTCGCAGACCGTATACCGGGATGTACGAGCAGGGCCATAGCGGAGTCGCTGCTCGGTCTCAGCCTGCTCTTTGGATTGGCAGTGTACGTGCTCACCGGTCAGCTGCTGCTGGCCGTGGTGGGCCTGGCGGCACCGTCCGTCTGTGTACGGCTCCAGGCACAGAAGTGGCTGCGGAAGCGCAGGAACAGCCTGCGCGAGCAGTTCCCCGATGCCCTGCGGGGCCTGGGTATGTGCTTCATAGCCGGACTCAGCCTTGAGCAGGCCTTTGACCAAACGGCACAGGAATGCCGTGAACCGCTCCGCCGTGAGCTGCGCCGCGCGGTCGATGACCTGCGTACCGGTTCATCGATCCTGGAAACCCTGGAGAGCCTGGACGCACGCCTTGCGATGGATGACATGCGCTTTGTTGCCGTGGCCATGGAGATCCAGCACAGGACGGGCGGGAGTATGCGCGAGGTGCTCGACGCAACGGCTGATTCGATGTTGGCGAGTTTTGACCTCAGCCGGTCATTGGAAGTGCAGACGGCCCAGGCCCGTATGTCCGCCCGTGTGGTGAGCATCCTGCCGCTGGCCCTGGTACTGGTGCTTTCGCTGGCCATGGAGGGCTATCTTGCCACCTTCTTCTCCAGCCCGGAAGGCCTCGCGCTCCTGCTTATCGCGGTTGGCATGCAGCTTGCCGGCATCCTGATAATCAGAAGAATCCTTGGCGTGGATCTGGGGTGATGGTGATGGTAGTGATAAGCGCGTTGCTCCTCGGCTTGACGGTTGGCCTGCTGTGTCATTTCCTTTTACAGAAGCGCCAGCGGAGCAGGCAGCGGAACAGCATCAGGTCCCGGCTCCTTGCCACAACTTCGGTGGAGGAGACCGTACCCTTCTATGAGAAGCTGCCCTTTATCGGCGCGGTTGTGCGGAAAGGGCAGGCTCAGCACACGGCCCATCGTATTGAGGCGGAGCTGCCCCGGATGCTCGACATCCTGGCCATGGGCATGCATGCCGGTCTCAGTTTCGATGCGTCCTTTGGGCTGTACGTGCTGCGGTTCAACACGGAGCTTGCCCTGCTCTGCCGTGATCGGTTCGAGCTATGGGAACGCGGGCTTATCAGCAGGAGCGACGGCCTGGAACAGCTGGCGGCTCGCATGGATATCCCCCTCTTCGACCGCTTTTGCCGTACGGCATCGCGCTCGCTTCGCCACGGCATACCCATGGCGCCGCTCATCAAGGAATACGCGAACGAAGCGCGTAAGGAATATCGCAACAAGCAGAAGGAACTGGTGCTCAAGGCCCCGGTCAAAATGCTGCTCCCCACGGGGGTCTTGATCCTGCCGGCGATGCTGTTGCTTGTCATAGGACCGATTGTATTGGATGTCACAGGAAGGATGGTATGAACGATGAAGCATACGGATATGAAGGATGTCACGACCAAGGAGGCAGGGATGAGGAAGAGTGGAGAAAGTTTGGCTGCATACTGCACGCGCAGATTGTTGGAACTGAGCCTTGCTGCTGTGGAAGCGGGCAGACGTCTCAAGTACGAACAGCGGGGCCAGGGCACGACCGAGTACGCCATATTGGTAGGCGTGTTGGTGGTGATTGCCATCATCGCCGTCATAGCCTTTCGCGAGAACCTGCAGCAACTCTGGGAGGACATCTCCGAGAGCATCAACTCCCTCTGACCCCTACCAGGCCCTGTAACCACGAAAGGAAGTCGATACTGCCATGAAACGAAGACGGACACAGCAGCGCACCGTGCTTGCGACAGCTGTGGCAGCGGCCTCTGTCGTTGCAGTGCTATGGTTCTGCTGGCCCCTCTTCTCACCGGTAGGTGAGGAGCAGGTTGGAGATGCGCCGCAGCTGTTCTCCACAGCAGAATCTGCCGCAGAGGCTGTGCTGAGTGCAGAAGAAGACACGGGCACGCCAGGCATGGACGGCAGCGCGATGCTGCCCGTAGCGCCCCTGCAACTGGACGGGTTCAGGCAGTCCGGCGAATATGAGCGTGCCCAGACCCTGGAAAGCTGGCGGCTTGTCAGCGATGCGTCGTGTGCCGACTACGCGCTGGGCGTACTGGAGGATATCCACAGGCAGGGTTTTGAGCTGGTGCACGCCGGGTTCATGGATCTGTCCGGTGAGAGCTGGGGCTGCGTATTCACCGGAAGCAGCGGTGAGGCAGTGTCGGTCATGCTCCTGCCTGAGCGCCCCTTCAGCCCTCGTTCGGACGCCAATCCCCTGGTTGTGAATATCCTGCATTACTTTGCCAGGGAGGGTCTGACATGAGCCCCCCGCGAACTCATACCAGGCAGCCTCGCAGGAGCCTCGCGGCACGACTGCGCAACCAACGGCACGTAGCCTGCTCCGGACAGGCCACGGTTGAATACCTCGTTGTCGGGGTGGCCCTCATCGTCATCATCATGGCACTGGGAGCGCTCTCCGGCCGTGTCCAGGAGGGCCTGTTCGTCCAGCACGCGGCTGACAGTGCTTCTCACGCCTTTACCACGAACACCGCCGGCTCAGTCGGGGATGTCCTGTTGTATTAGAAGGGTTGGGGAGCGAGGTGGCACAGCAATGGTAACCAGAGTGATACAACCGAAGGGCTGTTCCCCTGTGTGCGTAGGTACAGCAGAAAAACTCTCCACGGTGCACGCAGGGATACAGCCAAAGCCGGGTAGAGGAGCGCAGCACGAGAGGAAGACAACGAGGGCGAAGGCAGACTTGCCTATCTGGTCGCAGCAGACAGGTGGCCAGACGACTGTTGAGGCGGCCTATCTCATACCGGTGTTACTGCTGCTCCTGTTGCTGCTGATTCAGCCGATGATCCTGCTCTACAACCGCATGGTCATGGAGAATGCGGCTGCCGAGGGCTGTCGGTTGTTGGCAACGGCCACCTCGCAGGGTTCCTACAGTCAGATGAAGTATGAGGAGTATATCAAGCGCCGCCTTGCTGCCATCCCTCCTGTTGACCTCTTCCATCTCCACACGGGAGACCGCACGTGGGAGATTGCCCTGGAGGGCGATGAGAGCACCACTGAGGTGAGCGTGCATATCACAAACCGTCTGAGGCCGCTGCCGCTTCTGGGCTGGGGCGCAGAGCTGTTGCGCATGACTGACGCGCAGCACAATATCGTCCAGGAAGTCAGGGTGACCATGCCCACACAGCCGGATTGGGTAGCGCGCTCCGGCGGAAACGATCCGGAAGGATGGGTGTACGCGTATGACTGAGAACCAAGCTAGAGGGAGCGCCGAGCAGCAGAGCGTTGAACAACAGGTCGCGCCCCCAGCACAGAGCCTCTTCATGGCCTCAGACGGCGGTTTTACCACCGTTGGGGTCGCGGTTGCCCTGTTGCTGGTGATGGCCCTGCTCTTTTCTGCTGCCCAGGTGCGCTGGGTGCAGAGTCACAGTGCCGACATACAGTACGTGGCAGACGCGGGTGCCCTGGCAGGTGGCAACGTGGTGGGGGAGTATATGGTAGTGGCACGGGTGGCCGATGCCGTGGTGCTCTCCCTGAGCCTGCTCGGCATGGTGGTCTACGGGGTGGCCATCGTAGTCAGTTGCATCCCGCTTATGCAGAGCGTGGGGGCGGAACTGATGCAATTTGGCAGCAAGGTCTTCAAGGCGCGCGACAGCTGTGCCAAAAATGCCGCGCAGGCGCTTAACGCATTGCAGGCTGCCCTGCCCTTCCTCATAGCCGTCAATGCCGCCGCTACCATCGAGGCAAACTCAGACATCAGTGCCTCTACCGCCTCCTATCACGGCCTGGCGATACCGCTGCCCTTGCAGGGCGAGGATGTCCGGTTTCCCGATGATGACGCCGCCGAGCAGAGTGGAGACGCGTTGTCGGAGCAGAATGAACAGACTGCTGAGCTTACCGATGCTGCTGAGGACGCCCGCAAAACGATGGAATCTTCCAAGCAGAGGGCATATGAGGCAGATTGCGTCAATAATCCCCGCTGTATGTACGAACGTGCCGGCACACTCGCCTCGATGAGCGGGAGCAGCAACCCACGCTTCTCCTCGGCTGATACCTGGCGCTTTGACGACGCGTTTGCGCGGGCAAAGACCTACTATGCCAGGCGCCTGGCTCTGGAGAAGCCGGAAAGCCAGGCCGTCGATAAGCTGATACAGTCGTTTTGCCGCGAGCGGCTCTATCGTTTTGCCATCGATGAGATGAACAGGGGCTGGTGCACTACCTCAGCGGATGGGGTGCTGGACGCGTACTTTCCACTCCTTCCCAAAAACACCGCCGAGATGCGGCAGACCACCCTCTATACCGAGCGGGTGTATCCCGTCAGCGCCGATGGCGTGCTGCACGGCACCACCGCCTGTCCGGCCTATCAGTCTGCCGGAGCGGCTGGAACCGGGTCAGTGGCCGAGTTGGAGTCGGGGCGGTATCGTACGTGCGCAAGCTGTGGGTTTACCGTCGCATCGCTCGGCAATGTCGCCAGCGCTACCACCAATATAAATACGGGCTTTGAGTACTACTACCGCATAGTGGCCGAGGAAGCAAAGCGCTACCAGAAGGCCAGTGAGGACTATACGCGTGAGACGCAGGAGGCAAAGGACTCGGCGAGCGAGAGTCTTGACATCTTTGAAGAGGCCCTGAAGGCCCTCAAGACTCCGCGCCTCAACCCCAGGCCGCCGGGGCACAACGGCGTTATCGCCCTGGTCATCGACCTGGAGTCCCTCGCTATCCCGATGGGTCTCACCAACTCCGCGGTGGACAGCACAGCTCAGCTCCAGCCCCGGATGGCCCTCTCCGCCGTGGCGCTTGCTGAGGAGCACGCGGGCCATGGTGCCAATATACTGGCGTCGTTCCTCGACAGGATAAAGGCCGAGCAGGATCAATCGTCTCTGGCGCTGGGCGCGCTGGGTGCTTTTGATGGCATTCTCGAGGTATGGGGCTCGGCGCTTCTGGTGTACAGCCAGGGAGGTGATGCCATAAGCGATGGCCTCGGTGCCTTCCTTGATGCCATTCCGCTGGTCAAGTCCACGCCGCTTTCGCGTTGGGCGAGAGACGCACTCGCGGAGACGGTGGAAGCCGTGGGCCTGCAGGGTGCTGAGCTGGATACGCCCCGGCCTCTCGTCGTCAACAGCATACACGTGCTCAGGGCGAGCGATGCCGCACCGGCTCGCGCCCTGCTTGCTGCCAAGGAGACCTATACCTCGTCGCGGGGCTCGGGCAGCGGTACCCTCGACACAGCGCTGGTAGAAGGCCTGGCTGGTGCGCTGGCAGATCAGGTTCCGGAGCTTCTTCAGGGTGAACTGACGCTGTACGAGATTTCCTTTGGTGATGACCTCGGCCTGCCACGCATTCCCCTTACCCTGCGCCTGCCGGACGGTCTGGTTGCACGAGGCCAGGCCCTGGTAGACGGCGTTGAAAGCAGTATCAGCTCGGGCCTGCAAGGAGGCGGCAATGGCACACTGTGGGAGTGAGACGGTCTGCACGCGAGGCGCCCCGGCGCTCCGCCCGTTCCCACTGCGGCACCGGGCACAACGCGGGCAGATGACGGTGGAACTCGCGGTTTGTATACCCGTGATTCTGGCTGTTGTCGGTATAGCGCTCAATGTGTTGGGCTATATGAACGTCTGTGCCCGCTTTGACAGGGTGGCGGCTGATGCAACTCGCAGCCAGGCCAGCTCACCGGGTTATGGCGAGGAGGGCACGGCACGCGCGGCGGACCGCATCCAGGAGGTCATCGAGACAGCCTTCCAAAGCGGCCTCGGCAAAGGGTTCAACTGCGATATAGAGGTCACGGCCACAGCGCTCGCCCTGGGCGGTGAGGAGGCCAGCGCGAGCGGCGGGGTGGGCTTTTCTCTGCTCACACGGCTGGAGCGCTACGACTGCACGGTAACCTATCACCCCTGGCCCTTCAGCCAGATAGCGGGCCTGCGCTTCTTTGCGCTCACGCACACCCGCAGCTATGTCGTCGATCCCTTTAAGCCGGGAGTAGTGTTTTGAGCGCCTGCGCAAAAGAGCGAGCTGCACAGGCGGCAAGGGACGCACGGATTCTACGGACGCGGAAGAAACAGCGGACCGTACTGGAACAGCGCAGGGTGAGGGCCGCCAAAGTAAGTCTGCTCGCGGCACTGCTCCTGCTCGCCGTGCTTGCAATAGCTGAGTGTGCGGAAAGTCCCGCGCTGCAAAACGGCACGTTCGGTGTTATCGAGGCCCTGGATCGGGGCACGCTCGATTCCAGCGCAACTGAAGACGACCCCCTGCATATCGCGCAGGAAGGCATTGTCTTTGTCGAGGCCAACGAAGGTGGAAGCATCCTCTGGTATACAAGCAGCTGGAATGCCTCCCAAAGCCGCGTGCTCCTTGAACGGGCGCTCGTACTGAGCGGCTGGCAGACCCGGAGTACGGAACAGGAAGAGTTGCTGGTTCTCAGCTACGCGCACAGCGCCGTTGCGGGCGGAGGCTCGCTGTACGCGAGTTTCTATGAGACCGCAGAAGGCTCTTCGATACTGATAGAACTGTTGTGAGGAAGGAAACACCATGAGACTTATCCTGGCTACCAGCCTCTGGGCGCGCCTGACCGGCCTACTCATCAAAAGTCGCTGTGCGAACGGTGAGGTGCTGTTGCTTGCGCCGTGCAGGAGTATCCACAGTTTTGGAATGCGGGGTCTGTTGGACCTGGCCTTTCTCGATGCCGAGGCCAGAGTACTGCTTTCAAAACGCAATCTGCCACCCGCTCGGACCTGTTCGCATCCGAGTGCCGTGGCTGTCATAGAGCGCAGGAGCAACCCACAATGCCCTTGGCCAGCGGTGGGTGAGACCTTACAGCTACAGGCCAGCACAATAACCCCGGAGCAAAAAGGAGATACGGCATGAAAACCTGTCCCAACTGTGCAAGCGTGACCTTTGACGACATGGAGCTCTGCTACGACTGCATGAGCCCCTTCCCACAATCCCCGTCTGCGACCCAGGATAGCCTCAAGCAGGCAGTCGCTCGATTACAGGTGGCACTGGCAGATTACTTCAGCTACGAGCTTCTGTTGAATAAGCTGGAGGGCTGCTCTTTAAGTGTTGGCTCCGCGGCGGAAAATGCCATTGTCATACCCCAGGAGCAGGTGGCAGCACATCAGTTGCAGGTCTTTTATGCTCACGGGCATGTGTGGGCAGAAAACGTCGATGCTACGCTCTCGGCCACCATCGACGAAATCCCCCTCTGCGGAACCGTGTGCATCAAGCCCGGCACCCAGATCATGGTAGGAGATGCACACATAACCGTGCTGGAGACCTGATGCCGTGCGCTGAGCTCTGCGTTTCTGTTCGGGTTATGAGTGGCGCCAGGCAAGGCAGGGCACCCAGCCGCGACAGATGCGATCTACGCAGCATGTGATAGGGACGCTGTGTGCCTTGACCTATATTTAGCAATTGGTTTATAATTAGTTCGCGCGACAAGGAGTTATCCATGGAGCCACCGACAATTCGTGAAGTGACCAGAAGGCTTGAAAATGAAGGGTTCGTGAAGGTGGGACAAAAAGGTTCTCACTGCCGCTACCAGAAGGGAAACCTCAAGGTAACGGTAGCAGGAAAGCCAAGCAAGCACCTCAACAGGAGAACCTGGAAGAGCATTCAAAGACAGGCTGGCTGGTGATAAAAGGAGCCGGAGGAATTACCTTTCGGTTCCAAACACAGAGGAGTGAATTATGAACAGAAGGTTTGTCTACGAGGCCGAGTTTATCCCAGATGAGTACGATGGGTATTCTGTTTCGTTTCCACAATTGCCAGATGCCTTTACCCAGGGTGAGGATCTGATCGAATCGGTTGAGATGGCGGCAGAGGTGCTGGAGCTGATAATTGCCGAGTACCTTGACGAAGGAAAGCGTCTGCCAGCGCCAATGTTTTATGGGCATTCAGATAAGGTGCTCCGCATTGCAATTTCTGTCGAGATCACTCCTGAAATCGTGGCGCGCACCAGGTGTGTCTCTGCCACTGAGGCCGCCCATATGCTCGGGTTGTCAAAGGGGAGGGTTACCCACTTGCTTGACGCAGGCATATTGCAGGCTATCCCCTTTGGCAATGATAGGCTTGTGACGCTTGCATCCATCAACGAAAGAATCCGCAATCCCAAAACGGCAGGCCGCCCACGCAAAGAGACAGCAGTAGCCTGAAAATCCTGCGCCCTTGGCTGGAGTGTAGCTTAGCGGAGTGGGTTGTAAACACGGGGCCCCCGCAACGCTTGCGCAAGTGAGCGTTGTGGGGAGAAGGAGCAGCCACGGAGCGCGCGCAGGGCAGCACTTACTTTGCCTTGAGTAAAATGACAGTACCCACTCGCCGCTTGGGCAAAGTAAGTGCTGCCCGGAGCTCTAGCGGAGTGGGCTTTTATACGGGGCCCCCAAAAATTGCTTATGCGCGCAGCGCATGATTTTTGGGGAAGAGGAGCATTCATGGAGCGCGCGCAGTTTCAGCGTCCTTGGCTGAAACGGAGCTTAGCGAAGCGGGCTGTAAACACGGGGGCCCCCGCAACGCTTGAGGGAGCGTAAGCGAGTGAGCGTTGTGGGGAAGAGGAGCAGCCACGGAGCGCGCGCAGTTTCAGCGTCCTTGGCTGAAACGGAGCTCTAGCGGAGTGGGCTGCGACGTGGTGGAGCTTACGGGGATCGAACCCGTGACCTCTTGGCTGCCAGCCAAGCGCTCATCCCAGCTGAGCTAAAGCCCCACACAAAGCGTCTGTGCCAGTATAGCAAAACTTGCGTGTCTGTGTGTGGACGTTTTCATGACATTTTCGGTGGACCTTCTGTCGGCCCTGCTCCGTCTTGCCTGACATATGAGATAATCGGCCCATGACAAACACTCACCTCACACATCTGGCTGGCTTAAAAAAGCAACTGGAGGCCGTACCCCGGGAACCGGGCGTCTATCTTTGGAAGGACGCCAGCGGCACGGTGCTCTATGTGGGCAAAGCCAAGCAGCTCAGAACCAGGATGCGACAGTATGTCAACCTCCAGGATGAGCGTGCCACCATCCCCGCGCTCATGGCAGGCACGCGGAGCTTTGACTATCTTGTCACCACGAGCGAGCACGAGTCGCTCATCCTGGAGAAGAACCTCATCAATCAATTCTCGCCGCCGTTTAATGTGGGGTTCAAGGACGACAAGAGCTATCCGTTCATCGCGCTCACCCTGGGCGACACCTACCCGGCAATCAAGTACACGCGCGAAAAGCCTCAGCTGGGTACGCGGTACTTTGGTCCGTATACGGATGCCCGTGCGGCGCATGAGACCATGGACACCGCCCGGCGCATCGTGCCGCTCTGCAAGGCGAGTTGTGTGGAATGGAAACGCCTGAAACTGTCCCTTGCCAGTGGCAAGACCGAAGAAGCCTCCCTCAGCTACACCCGGCCCTGCTTCGACTATCATGTGGGGCTGGGGCCCGGGCCCTGCGCCGGCGTCTGCACGCCAGAGGCCTACCAGCAAAGCGTACAGCAGATAATCCGCTTTCTCAGCGGGCATCGACGCGAGTTCATCACCGCACTCGAGGACGAGATGGACGAAGCGGTCTCAAACCTCGACTTTGAACGTGCCGCACGCACCAAGAAGCGTCTGGAGTCGCTGCTCAGGCTCAAGGACCGGCAGAATGTCGTGCTGAGCCCCCGCCTCAATGCCGATGCCATCGGCTTTTACCGTGAGGAGACCATAACCGGTGTACAGGTCCTCAGCGTACGGGAGGGCGTGGTCCTGCTCAAAAACGAGTTCATCCTGGACAAGGGTCTGGACGTATCCGATGATGAACTCGTCAGCACCTTCCTACTCAGATATTACGAGCAGGCCTCTCAGGTTCCCAAAGGCGTGATACTGCGCACCAGGCCGGCGGACGCGGAGATTCTCGAGGAATGGCTCACCGACAAGCTGGCTTCGGTGCATGGGGCCAAGGTGCGTTTGCAGGTTCCCCTGATGGGGGAGCGGCAGGAGCTGCTCAAAATGGCAGAGCGCAACGCTGAGCACGCCCTCTCGCGCTACATGGTGCGCAGCAGTTACATCGAGGATCGCGCCAATACGGCCCTGCTTGAACTCGAAAGCGCCCTGGCCCTTGATTCGCCGCCTCTGCGCACTGAGTGCTACGACATATCGACGTTTCACGGGGCGTACTCCGTGGCCTCGATGGTGGTTTTTGAAGGCGGCAGGCCTGCCAAAAAGGAGTACCGCCACTTCAAAATCAGGATGCAGAGCGAGGAGTCCAACGATGTTGCCATGATGGCAGAAGTCATCAGGCGGCGCTTCTCTGTCAAAAATCAGGAGAATACCCGTTTCGCCCGCATGCCCGACCTCATCATCGTTGACGGCGGCAAGCCGCAGCTGGGTGCAACACTGGCGATACTCCGGGAGCTTGGGCTTACGAGGATGAGCGTGGCCGGCCTGGCAAAACAAGACGAAGAACTCTTCGTGGCCTGGCAAAACGAGCCGGTAATCCTGCCGAGTGGATCCATGGGCCTCTACCTGGTCAAGCAGATACGCGACGAGGCGCACCGCTTTGCCATCACCTTTCATCGAAAGCTCCGGGGCCGGGGCATGACCAGCTCGGTACTGGACAGCATACCCGGGCTCGGCCCCAAGCGAAAGAAGCTGCTCATCCGGGCCTTTGGCTCGCAAAAGGCACTGAAGGCCGCAAGCCTCGAGGACATCGCCGCCGTCAAGGGCATTCCCGCCGACGTGGCCAAAAGCGTCCATTCTGCGTTACACTAGAAGCGATGATTAATGCTTGTACATCGGGGAGCCAAAATGTTCCGGGAGGACTGATGACTGACACAACGAGAAACACGCAACTCGACGACCTGGGAGTGTCCGGGCCCGGGCTGGTGATCATCACCGGCATGGCGGGTGCCGGAAAGACGCAGGCGCTGCATATGTTTGAGGATGTGGGCTATTTCTGCATTGACAATCTCCCTCCCTCTCTCCTGTTCAACCTCGTCTCCCTTGCCGGACTGCCCACGGGCACCACGCGCAAGCTGGCCGTTGTCTGCGATCTGCGTTCGCGCGAGTTCTTTGTTGACCTTGAAAAGGAGCTGGAGCAGCTCACCGAGCGCGACGTGAGCTTCAGCCTGCTTTTTTTGGATGCCACCGACAGCGCGCTGCTCACCCGCTACAAGGAAACGCGCCGTCGCCATCCTCTCTGCGAGGGCGATATGACACTCAGGGAGGGCATCAACCTCGAGCGCGAGACGCTCAGCGGCGTCAAGGAGATGGCCAACTATGTCATCGACACCACCAACCGGGACACGCGTACGCTCCGCACAGAGATTCGTGCCTTCTATGACCAGCACACCGACGTACAGGGCCTCAGGGTCTCTGTGTTCTCCTTTGGCTTCAAGCACGGGTTTCCAAATGACGCTGACACGCTGATAGACGTGCGCTTTCTTCCCAATCCCTTTTATGAGGAGAAACTCAGGCATCTGACCGGGCTGGAGGCTCCGGTGCGCCACTTCGTCCTCGAAAACGACCAGACCCGTGAGTTCCTCGCGCGGTGGCGGGCCCTGCTGGAAACAATCATGCCCGGCTATGCCCACGAGGGAAAGCGCTACCTCACCATCGGCGTCGGTTGTACCGGCGGGCAGCATCGCAGCGTGGTTCTGGCGGAGCAGACGGCGCAGTGTATCAAGGACCTCGGCTATAACGTAAAGGTCTCTCATCGGGACATACTGTTGGCCAACCGACTCGCCGGTACTGCCGCGCCCGCTGCCACCCCGTCCGAGGATGCCCCACGCAGCCACGCCGCCGCGCCCGACACCGCCGTGGCTGCAGAGGACACCCAAAACACCCCGGAAACCCGGGACCTTCCAGCGATTGACGCCCTGGCATGACACCAACACGCAGCCTCACTCCCGGCGCACTCGCCTCTGTCCGCGCGGTCTGTGTGGGCGGCGGCACCGGTGTGCCGGCCAGCATCAAGGCGCTGGTTTCTCTCGGCATCTATCCCGATGCCGTGGTGAGCGTCGCAGATGACGGCGGTTCTTCCGGCCTCCTGCGCTCCCACACAGGTCAGGTGCCGCCCGGCGATCTGCGCAAATGTCTGGTGGCGCTTGCCGCAGATCAGCACAGCCCCTGGGTCAAGGCCTTCAAGGAGCGGTTTGAGTACGCCAACAACCACACGCTGGGCAACCTTGTCCTTACGGCTCTGCAAGAGACCACCGGCTCGCTCAGCGAGAGTATCGCCCTCTGCGAGCAGCTGCTCGGCGCCGTGGGAAGCGTCTATCCGGCATCGCTCGACAGCATACTGCTCATGGGCATCACCCACGACGGACAGAGGCTCGTAGGACAGAGCACGCTGTGCAAATCGGAGACCGCCCTTGCGCGCGTGGTGGTGGAGCCCGCAGACCCGCCGGCAAATCCCGCCGCGCTCGAGGCAATCAAAGCAGCTGACCTGCTGGTATTTGGCCCGGGGTCGCTCTTTACCTCGATAGTTCCCAACGTGCTTATCCCCGGTATTCGCGACGCGGTGAGGCAAAGCCATGCCACAACGGTGTTTGTGTGTCCCCTCACCGATGTGCAGGGCGAGACCTGGGGACTCAACGCCGCCGAACTCACCGAGGCCCTGCTGGCGCATGGTCTCCAAGGCCGACTCGACTATGCACTCGTCAACAGGAGGCAGCAGGCTCGGGAAGCCGGCAACGTTACGGGTTATTTTGCCGCCATCGGAAGCGAACGCGCCCGGGAGACGACCCCCCCTCCCGTCCTGTCCGAGACGGATGGCAGCACCGCGCAGAGATCGGTTGTCTCCGACGACGAGGTCGTCAATCGAATCCGTGCGCAGGGGGTCAAGGTCCTTACGCGCGAGATGAGCGACGCGCAGCGACCCAACCGGCATGCAACCCCAGCGCTCGCACAGGCCTTTGCCAGCATTATCGCCGATTCAAAGGGCCTCTAGGGAGGGCCGCTGTATGCATTGCACACCATCTGACGGCCAGGTAGCACCTACTTTGCCGCCCAATAGAAACATGGCTGCGGGTTTTCGCTCGGCAAAGTAGGTGCTACCTGACTCGCCATCTGGCATACAGGCAGGTAATCGACGCCTCCCCAGGCGAAGCGATAGGATAGAATAGGAGCAGGCCCCGCTCAGCCACACGGGCCATGCCTAAAACGCACACGAGAAAGAGGCGAGGTAACCTTGTCTTTTACCGCTGAAGTCAAAGATGAACTCTCACGCATCGTCTTGGATCACGAGGCCTGCAAGAAAGCCGAACTCAGCGCCCTGGTGCGCATAGAGGGGCATCTTTCGGGTAAGTACCGGCTTGAGCTGGTTACTGAGATTGCGCCGGTCGCCCGCATTGCGGTGCGTCTTCTGCACGAGATCTATCATCTCAAGACCGAGATAACCACCAGGCGGAGCGTGCTGCACAAGACCTACAGCTATCTGATTATGGTGCCGGCCCAGGTGGGACTCAAAGAGGCCCTCGTGGACCTCGGCATTATCTCTGACACCGGCCTGGAGATGGGTATTGTGCCCCGCCTGGTACAGAGCCATTGCTGCCTGGTCTCGTATTTGCGCGGCGCGTTTCTGGGCGGCGGCTTTATCGCCAACCCCAAGCGCGACTTTCATTTTGAGCTCAGCTGCGGGCATGAGATCCTCGCCCACGGGCTCGTGGCGCTCCTGGCCCAGAATGCCATTCCTGCCAAGGCCATCACGCGCCGGAGTTCCTGGATCGTCTACATAAAGGGCGCCGAGCCCATCGTTGATTTTCTGGCCCTGGTGGGCGCGCACCAATCGGTGCTGGCCATCGAGGAGGTACGGGTCACCAAGTCCATCCGCAACGACGAGAACCGCCGCGTCAATGCCGAAATGGCCAATCAGGCCAAGTCCATTGAGGCATCGCTTTCGCAGATACACAATATCCAGCTTCTGAGAGATACCAAGGGGCTGGAAAGTTTGCCAAAGGCCCTGCAGGAGGTGGCCCTGCTCAGGCTCTCGCATCCCGATGTGTCACTGCGTGAGCTGGGCGAGCTGGCGGTGCCTCCCCTGTCAAAATCCGCTATAAACCACCGCATACGCCGCATCGACGAGCTGGTGCGGAAGGCTTTGGGGGAGGCCGGGCATGCAGAGGATTGACAGTCAGGACCTCCGCGGCAAACGGGTTCTCGTGCGTGTTGACTTCAACGTGCCGCTTGCCGAGGCTACGGTCTGTGACGACACGCGCATCCGTGCCGCCCTGCCTACCATCAGATACCTCCAAAACAACGCGGCCCGCATCATTCTCATGAGCCACCTCGGGCGTCCGCGCGGCGTGGGCTATGAGGAGGAATACTCTCTGGCCCCGGTGGCCCGCGTGCTCTCGCGCATGCTCGGGCAGGAGGTGCCGCTCGCGCCGTATACCGATGGTATGAGCGATGCGAGCGGAGCTGACAAGGCGGGTGCGAGCTGCGTGGCAGGCACGAACGGTCTGTGCGGAGCTGCGACGGCAGCCCTCGCAGAAGCATTGGGCGAGGGCGAGGTGCTACTGCTTGACAACCTGCGCTTTGACGCACGCGAAAAGGCAAACGACGCGGAGTTTGCAACCGAGCTGGCACGGCTTGCAGACCTCTACGTCAACGACGCCTTTGGTGTGGCGCACCGGGCCCACGCGTCGGTCGAGGCCATCACCCAGCTGCTGCCCTCCTTTGCGGGCTTCCTGCTCGACACGGAGGTCACGACGCTCACAACACTGCTCGACACTCCCGAGCGTCCCTTCGTGGCGATTCTCGGCGGCTCCAAGGTCTCAGACAAGATACAGATACTGGACGCCCTGCTGGACAGCGTGGATACCCTGCTTATCGGCGGGGGCATGTGCTTCACCTTTCTCAAGGCACAGGGCCTCGAGATTGGCCGGTCGCTCTGTGAGGATGAGTGGCTTAAGCGCGCCGTGCAGTTCATAGAGAAGGCTGCCGAGAAGGGGGTGCGCCTCCTGCTGCCGGTGGACCTGGTTGCTGCGCCCTTCCTGGCTGAGGATGCTCCCACGAAAATCCTGTCGGTAGATGAGATGGAGGCGCAGTTGATGGGTCTTGACATCGGTCCGGCTACCCAGGCACTGTATACGCGCGCCATCGGGGAGGCGCGAACCATCTTCTGGAACGGCCCCATGGGCGTGTTTGAGATGAAGCCCTTTGAGGCAGGCACGCGAGCCGTGGCCCGGGCCGTGGCCCAGCAGCAGAACGCAACGAGCGTCGTAGGTGGCGGTGACAGTATCGCTGCCGTCAGGCTCTTTGGTGTGGAAGATGGTATAGACTTTATCTCCACCGGAGGGGGCGCGTCCCTGCAGCTGTTGGAGGGCACCCCGCTTGTGGGCGTAGAGGCCCTGAAGCAGTGCGCTCGCAGGCAGGCGGCCCAGACCGGGATATCTGAGATTTGAGAAGTGAGGAGCAGACGATGGCACGCAGACCACTTTTAGCAGGAAACTGGAAGATGCACAAGACGGCCAGCGAGGCCACAAAGCTCGTTCAGCAGCTTGCCTATAGCTACGATGATGCCTACGCCGGCGTGGACGTCGTGGTATGTCCTCCCTTTACGGCACTGCGCAGCGCGCAGGTCACGCTGGACTTTGACACCAGTTCTCCCATCCGCATTGGTGCCCAGGATGTGTTCTGGGAGCCCTCGGGCGCATACACGGGTGCTATCTCGGCAGCAATGCTCAGGGATGTCGCGTGCCGCTTCTGCATCGTCGGCCATTCTGAGCGCCGGATGTACTTCCATGAGACGGACGAGGATGTCGCGCGCAAGGCGGCGGCCCTCATTGGCGAGGGTATCGCCCCGATACTCTGCTGCGGAGAGACCATCGAGACGCGGGAGAGTGGGCGCACGCTTGCCTTTGTCACCGCTCAGATCAAGGCGGCCCTCTCCCTGCTCAGTGCTTCCGACGCCGAGCCGGTCGTGGTGGCCTACGAGCCCGTCTGGGCCATTGGCACCGGACGCACGCCCACGCCTGAGCAGGCCGACGAGGTATGCGCCGCGATCAGAGACACGTACCGTGAACTCTACGGCGTAGCCGCCGGCGAGGCGCTGCGTATCCTGTACGGCGGATCGATGAACGTCGGCAACGTGGACGCGTTTCGCGCCATGCCCAATATAGACGGCGGCCTCGTAGGCGGGGCCTCACTCAAGGCCGAGGACTTCATGGCCCTTGTCAAGGCCTTCTCATGAGCACGGCTGCCCACGACAACACGGCCCCGCGAACACCGGCGCTTCTGGCCATACTGGATGGTGTCGGGCTGTGTGAGGAGACCACGGGCAATGCCTTCAGGCAGGCCAGAGCACCCCTCCTGCACGCCCTGTTTGCTGAGGACAATCCGGCCTTTTGCAGCCTCGGTGCCTCTGGCAGCGACGTCGGGCTTCCCGAGGGTCAGATGGGAAACTCCGAGGTAGGCCACCTCACCATCGGCGCGGGCCGAGTCGTCAACCAGGAGCTTACGCGCATCAATGTGGCGATAGAGGACGGCACCCTGTTCAAGAACCGCGTTTTGTTGGATGTCATAGACGCGGTCGTCGAGGGCAAGGCCACCCTGCATCTGCTGGGGCTGCTCAGCAAGGGAGGAGTCCACTCCACCCTCGAACACCTGGAGGCCCTGCTCGCCCTGGCCGTGCACCGTGGTGTCAAGCGCGTGCGCATCCATGCCATTCTGGATGGCCGCGATGTTGCTCCGGAAAGCGGCGCGGACTACGTGCGCGAGTTGGATCTGTTCATCGAGGGGCTGGTGCTTGAACACCTCGGCCTCGACATGCGCATCGGCACCATCAGCGGGCGTTACTACGCGATGGACAGGGACAAACGCTGGGATCGCATAGAGGCCGCCTGGAGGGCCATGGTCCTGCCCTTTGAGCCTGACGTTGCCACGGTCCTTGCCAGTGACGATGCCGCGGAACTGGTACTGGCCTCCTATGCCGAGGGCGTGAGCGATGAGTTCATCAAACCCATTGCGGTAGGCGACGATGCGATTATCGACGGCGACAGCCTCATCTTCTTCAACTTCAGGCCGGACCGGGCCAGGGAGCTGACCCGGGCCTTTATCGACCCGGAGTTTGAGAGCTACGCCTTTGCGCGACCCCTCACCCCGCGGGTCCGTTTTGTGTGCATGACGGAGTACGACCCGGCCTTTGAGCAGCGTTTTGGTGCCGGCGTAGTCTTTGCCAAGGAGTTCCCCGCCAACACGCTGGCAGATTATTTCGCGAGCCTGGGGCTGCGCCAGCTCCACATCGCCGAGACCGAGAAGTACGCGCACGTGACCTTCTTCTTCAACGGTGGCAGCGAGGAGCCCAAGCCGGGTGAGGAACGCATACTCATTCCCAGCCCCCGGGTGGCAACCTACGACCTTCAGCCGGAAATGAGTGCCCCGGAGGTAAGCCGCGCGCTGGCAGAGGCCATACGCGAGGATCGGGCAGACGTGTACATCGTCAACTTCGCCAATGGCGACATGGTGGGGCACACCGGTAACAGGGAGGCGGCGGTCAAGGCCATCGAGACCGTGGACGCCTGTCTCGGCGAGGTCCTGGAGGCGCTTAAGGCCAGGCAGGGCCTTGCGCTCATTACCGCCGACCACGGCAATGCCGAGCGCATGCAGGACGCGGAGGGTAATCCCTGGACCGCGCATACCCTGTCGCGGGTTCCGCTGGCGCTGGTTGACACGGCGCGGGGCATGACGCCAGAGGCGGCCCTCTCCGTGGAGCGGCGCGCCGATGCGAGACTGGCCGACATAGCTCCCACCCTCTTGGACCTGATGGGGCTCCCGATACCCCGCGAGTTCACCGGCAGGTCCCTGTTACTGGAGCCCTGAGGGGCTCATGGCTCAGTTCGTCTTCTCAGAAAGGAAACTACCTCTATGAAGAAAGCTGTTGGAGTCGCAACAACCCGTGTCGTAGCCCTGCTTCTGTCCGCCGTGTTGGCTCTGTCTCTGAGCGGCTGTCTTTCGTTTGTGGTGCTCAACGCCATCAATGACGCGCGCCAGGATCCCTATCGGGAGCAACCGCCCGTTGAGGCCCGGGGCGTTTACAACGACCTCAGCTACGAGGAACTCTGCGCGGTGCTTTTTGAGCATGAGGTCAGCTCGGACAGTCTCAGCCTGAACCAACTCGTGGCCGACCCCCGTGCGCTTGGCCTGGAGGTTCCCCGTCCGGCAACCCTGGGGAGCTATTCCTACGTGGCAACACAGGAGGATAACCGGTTTTACAGCGAGATGCTGGAGGCGCTTTCCGGCGGGCATACGATAGACCGGGCGGCGCTCGAGCAAAGCCAGCAATTGGAGGCCGAGTATCTTGAGAAGGTGTTGAGGCAGGAACTCCGCTACGAGGCCTATTTCTATTATCTGGAGCCACTCAGCCCCTCGACCGGCGTGCAGGCCTGGCTTCCGCTGAGTCTGATGGACTACAGCTTCAAAACGGTTGATGACGTAGAGATATATCTCGAGATTCTCCAGGATGTGCCCCGTTACTTTGCGGAGCTGCTCGCCGTCGAGGACGAGAAGCAGGCACAGATGCTCCTGATGCCACGCGAGGCCCTGGAGGATACCATCGAAGAGGCCCGGGCCTATACCGGTGAGGCCGAGACCCATATCCTCGTAACCGCCTTCAACGAGATGCTCGATACGGCGGTAAGCGACGCGGCCGGAGCCGATGCGGCCGGTGAGGACGACGCGGCTTCCGATACAGGCTCGCCGGAGGGGCTCGCGCGGCTCAGCTCAGAGCAGGTGCAGGACTACCGGCAACGCAACCTCTCCCAGGTGGAGGAGTACGTCATCCCTGCCTACGAGCAACTCGTAGCCGGGCTCACGCCGCTCGTATCCAGCTGTAAGGAAGGCACACGCCTGTACGACTACGCGCACGGCACGGAGTACTACGAGCTTGTCATGGAGTCGATGGGCTTTGCCGAGGGTGCCTCGAGTGCCGCCCGTACCCTGGACACTGCGCTTGAGGGCTACTGGAGCACCATCGCGGCATCTGCTGCGGCCCTGAGCGGCGAAGACATGATACCGGAGTCGGTGGTACAGGCCATCGGGGACGCTCCGGAGGACTACCTCAACTACATCCAGGAGCATGCGGGCTCGGAGTTTGCCAGTGCCAACGAGCTCCGCTATCAGATAAAGGAGGCACCGGATGCCTCACCCAACGACTATGCCATGGCCTACTTCCTCACGCCACCAGTGGACGACCCCCAGCGCAACATCATCGTGTATTTTCCCCGTAATATATCGGACGATGTCGAGTTCTACGGCACCATGGCGCATGAGGGCTACCCCGGGCATATGTACCAGGCCTATGCCTACAGCGTTACCAATCCCAGCAACATCAGTAAGGTGCTCGGCAGCCTTGCCTATATGGAGGGCTGGGCCATGTACGCAGAGGCCCGTGCGATACGATACCTTAACACCGATGCCAGCGCTGTGGACGCCTATAACGCCTACGAGAAGTTCCTCTACGGGCTACAGGCGCGGGTGGACATCGGCATCAACTTTGAGGGTTGGAGCGTGGGCGACACCGAGCGTTACCTCACCACCTGGGGCTTTGAGGACTCCGCGGAAAGCCTCTACGACGTGTCCGTGCGGCAACCCGTTGCCTATCTGCCCTACGGGCTGGGGCTCATCGAGTTTGACATGCTCCGTGAGCGTGCTGAGGCGCATCTTGGCAGGGACTTCGACCCCGTGCTCTTTCACCAGCACATCACAAGCCTGGGTGCCCTGCCCTTTGACATGCTGGAGCGGGAGTTTGAGGCCTGGCTCAGGGCAACCGATGCCCAGCAGACCTGAGCGCGACATTTTGACCACCGTGTAGGATCTGCAGCCGGTCGAGACTGAGAAGTCTGAGAAAATCCTGCGCCTTGTCTCAACTTTTACTCTTTTTCGCTGTGATGGCCTGCGTGCGCCCTTCTGCTATAGAATCGTAGGCAACGAGAAACCATGCCCTGGCCGCAGGCTTCAGACCGCGACGAAGTGAGCTGACCAGGCACAGGGCGAAGCAGGCAAGAGCCGAGGGATTCGGAGGAGCAGGCCAGTGGACGTGAAAGGATAGAAGCCAGTGGCGCATGAGAGAAGCAATAGATTCAGGGACGCGCTCAGCCGAGGTGAGTTCGCCGTCAGCTTTGAGGTCATCCCGGGGAGAGGTGCGCGCGAGGCCCATCAGCAAAGGGAGCTCGACGAGGCCCTCAAAACCGGGGAGACCGGCCTGGTGCACGCGCTGTCCATCACCGATAATCCCGGTGGTCGTCCGGCGCTTCTCGCCGATGCGGTGGCGGAGGAGTTTGCCCACAGGGGCATAACCACGCTCGTGCACTTTACGCTCAAGGATCGCAACCGCAATCAGCTGCTGTCGCAGCTGTACGCGCTCGAGCGCGCGGGCCTGGAGAACGTCCTCGTCATGAGCGGGGACTATCCAGCAGAAAGCTGGCGTGGTGCCTCCCGACCGGTCTTTGACCTCGACCCCGTGCAGACGCTCCTGCTGATAGGCGACATGAACAGGGGCCTTGCGTACGCTGCCCCGGGCGGCACGCATACCGAACAGCCGGCGGGGCTCTTTGCGGGTGCGGTGGTCAACCCCTTCAAGTACACCGAGGGAGAAACGCTCACCCAGTATGCAAAACTGGACAGGAAGGTCTTTGCCGGCGCTTCGTACCTCATTTCGCAGCTGGGCTATGACTTCCGCAAGTTCGACGAGCTGCAGCGCTACTGCCGGCAGAAGGGCTATACGGTGCCTCTGATTGCCAATGTCTTCGTACTCACGCTCGGGGCCGCGCGTCTCATGCGTTCGGGTGCCATCGCGGGTTGCCAGATAAGCGATGAGCTGTTCGCGCTCCTGCAAAAGGAGGCCGGGCAAGCGGACAAGGGCAGGGCTGCCCGCCTGGAACGTGCCGCGCAGATGGTGGCCGTGTGCCGAGGCATGGGTTTTGCCGGTGTCCATATAGGCGGCCTTAATCTCACCGCGGCAGATCTTAGCAGCATCCTCAGCCACGCCGATGAACTCAAAGACCGCTGGCAGAGTCTGGCCGGGCAGTTCCGCTATGCCCCTCCCCAGGGCTATTACCTCTACAATGAGGCGGTGAGCAGCGCGGCAGGCGGCACGGCGAGCGCTGAGGCTGGATGCTCCAATGCAGACGGTGAGGCGGCGAGCGGCACGGGCCTGGCCCTCAACAGCGACACATTCGCTCCCCGGACAGAACACAGAGCTGGCAGCAGGATACTGCGCGGCTACGGGCTCTCACGCTTCTTCCATCGCGTCCTGCTCACCAGGGGCAGGGGCCTCTACGGTATACTCAAAGGGAGCATGGACAGGCGGGAGCGCAAGAGGGGCCTCCACCGCAGCCACGGCATTGAGCACACCGCCAAAACGGCGCTCTATGGCTGCCTGGACTGCGGCGACTGCGGACTGGAGGTCTGCATCTACAGCTGTCCGATGGCGTACTGCCCCAAGTGCCAACGCAACGGGCCCTGCGGCGGTAGCCTGGATGGCTGGTGCGAGGTGTACCCGGAGGAGCGCTACTGCATCTGGTTCAGGGCCTATCATCGCCTGAAGAAGTACGGCGAGACGGACCGGCTCAACCAGTATATAACGCCTCCCAATAACTGGGAGCTCTATGAGACCTCCGCCTGGAGCAACTACACACACGAGCGCGACAACGCGGCGCACAGGATACCGATGCCAGACGACGACCAAAGGAAGCCCGATGAAAAGGAAGCCCGATGAAAAGCGATATTGAGATTGCACAGGCAGCTGTTCCCGTGCCTATCAGGGACATTGCCGCAGGTATTGGCATAGGCGAGGAGCATCTTGAATACTACGGAAACACCAAGGCCAAGGTGGACTTCAATCTCCTGCGCGAGCAGCGGGGCAGCCAGGGCAAGCTCATCCTCGTTACCGCCATCAACCCCACACCGGCGGGTGAGGGAAAGACCACGACGACCGTAGGTCTGGCAGACGGGTTGTCCGCATTGGGAAAGAAGGCCGTCGTGGCCCTGCGAGAGCCCTCTCTCGGCCCGGTCTTCGGGGTCAAGGGGGGTGCCGCCGGCGGTGGCTATGCCCAGGTCATTCCCATGGAGGACATCAACCTGCACTTTACCGGCGACTTCCACGCCATCGGCGCGGCCAATAACCTGCTCGCGGCGATGCTCGACAACCATATCCAGCAGGGCAACGCGCTCGACCTGGACACGAAGAACATCCCCTGGAAGCGCGTCGTGGACATGAACGATCGCCAGCTCCGCAACGTCATCGATGGCCTGGGCGGCAGGATGCAGGGTGTACCGCGGGAGGACGGCTTTGACATTACCGTGGCCTCGGAGGTCATGGCGATACTCTGTCTCGCCAGCTCGATTGCCGATCTCAAGGCGCGTCTGGGCCGCATCGTCGCAGCCTATAACCGTGCCGGTGCGCCGGTAACCGCCGGTGACCTCAAGGCCGCGGGTGCCATGACGGCGCTGCTCAAGGACGCCCTCAAGCCCAACCTCGTACAGACCCTTGAAGGCACACCGGCCTTCATCCACGGCGGGCCCTTTGCCAATATCGCCCACGGCTGCAATTCGATAATGGCTACGAGGATGGCGCTGGCGCTCGGCGACTACGCCATTACCGAGGCCGGCTTCGGTGCCGACCTGGGAGCCGAGAAGTTTCTCGACATCAAGTGTCGTCTTGCCGGCCTTACGCCCGACGCGGTCGTCATCGTTGCCACGGTGCGCGCGCTCAAGCATCACGGGGGCGTGGCCAAAGACCAGCTCACCATCGAGAACCTGGAGGCCCTTGCGGCCGGGCTCCCCAATCTGCTGCAGCATGTGGAGAATCTGACCCAGGTCTTTGGGCTGCCCGTGGTCGTAGCCATCAATGTCTTTCCCACGGATACCGCAGCCGAGCTCGCCCTGGTGGAGGAGCGCTGCCGCGCGCTTGGGGTCAACGTGGCCCTGTCCGAGGTCTGGGCACAGGGCGGAGAGGGCGGCAAGGCCCTCGCAACAGAGGTGCTGAGGCTCCTCGATACTCCCGGAAGTTTCAGCTTTGCCTATGAGCTTTCGTTGAGCATTGAGGAGAAGATCGAGGCCATTGCACGCCGTATCTATCACGCCAGCGGGGTGGACTTTACTCCGCAGGCTGCCCAGCAGATTGCCGCACTTACCGGGCTTGGCTATGGGGAGCTGCCTGTCTGTATGGCCAAGACGCAGTACTCCTTCTCCGACGACCCGGCCCTGCTCGGCGCACCGACGGACTTTCGCATCACGGTACGTTCGGTCAAGGTCTCCGCGGGCGCCGGGTTCATCGTTGCGCTCACCGGAGACGTCATGACGATGCCGGGGCTGCCCCGTGTTCCCGCCGCGGAACGCATAGACGTAGACGAAAACGGCACGATAAGCGGACTGTTCTGATGTGGTGGGACAAAAGGGGCCGGGGCAGTCACTAACCGTTATGGGGCTAAACGTCGGAATTTGGCATATAGTCAGGTTCCGAGGGACGACA